>CALVYL010000009.1 GCA_944372215.1 uncultured Bacilli bacterium
CCTTGTAAATTAATTTTACCAAACATATGTATGTGTGTCAATGGATTTATTAAAAAAAGTATAACTTTCCTATTAGACAAGAAAAAAACTGGATAAATCCAGTTTTATTCAACTAGAGAACTAATATCATTAAGTCGTTCTTCTAATTCAGCAAGTTTTTCTTCTAATTCATTAATTGTTTCGTCTTTATTATAATTTTCTTCTTCTAATCTATTAATTTCATTAATATAATATGATTCTTGTTCCATTTCTTCTTCATACTTGTTTTGTTCTAAAATAGTATTATTTTTCAATGTTTCAATATTGCCTCTACTTGTTGTAATAGTAATACTTACATAATTTAAATCATCATAATTATAAAGAATTTTATCTTTTAAATCATCTTTAAGTAAGTCTAGGTAATTCATAGTTTTATTCCATGGAACATAACTATAAGTATTTAAATATTTATTAAATATCTCTACATTCATACTTAAATAATCTTCATAGTATTCCACATTTACTTTTATTTGATCAGTTAAAGTATCATCAACTACATATTCTAAATCATAATATCCGGAGGTCGAAACTACTAAATTATCTTGCATATCAAATATGTATTCTTCTGTTTCTAATTTAGCATTTATTGGTAACTCATCAATATATTCAACCTTCGTAAATTCAAATGCGGTTATAGCACAACCAATACCAAATACAACAATACTACTCATAAATACCCAAAACATTCTTTTAAAAGGAATAGTACTACTTAACAAAAATCTAATTAATAGTTCTGTAATAATTCCTAAAACAACTGATGCTCCAAGTAGGGCTATAAATACTCCGATAAAATGAATGCCAATAAATTCAGCGATTAAAGATAAAGTTGTACTAATTACAAGTATTATAAAGAATAGTAAAACAGGCATTAATATAAAGAATAAACATATCTTAATAAATATTGTAAATAATCTACCTAGCATATCAAAAATAACAAATGAATGCTTTTCTCCTTTTTCTGGTATTTTTATTTCTTCTTTAATAACCTCAGTTCTCTCTTCACTGTCTTCTTTATAAACTTTTTCTTTTACTTTTACTACACCATTATATTTATCTAAAAATCTACTTTTATAAACAAAGATAAATATAGTAACAAATAAAATTAGATAAATTACATTAGATAAAAATAACCAAATACTATTTAGAATATCAAATGCTTTTGGAGAAAAGTTAATAAATATATCTCTGACTGATGCATTAATATAATTAAATGGTATTTTTAAAACTAATAATATTAAAAATAAAATTATTAATTCCGTAATACATTTAACCAGTTCTTTTTTACTCATATTTTTAAACATTTCAATACTTTTATTAATCATATCAAGTATTGCATAGAAAATATTACTAAAATTATTTTTCTTCTTTTCTAAAATATTCTTATCAGTTATTTCATCATTAGTAAGTTCATCAAGGGAAACATTAAATATTTTACATATACTTAATAACTTATCCATTTCGGGATACGTTGTACCACTTTCCCACTTAGATACCGATTGCCTGGAAACATCTAGTAAATCTGCTAGTTGTTCTTGAGAATAACCTTTTTCCTTTCTTAACTTTTGGAGTTTTTCACAAAATTTCATAATTCACCACCTCGCCATAATTTTATTAAAAAAGCGAAAGTTTCACTACCAACTTTCAGTTGCTTTTTGTTGGAATTAGGTTGCATTTTGCAACTTGTTTACATATTCTTTATAATTTTGGCAACCCGGTTGCATTAATTTAAGTATCTAATATTAATATCAACATCCCCGTTTATACCAGAAACGCGGCCATTATTACAAAGTTGCCAAAAGTCAAAATGTCCCTCATAATTAGTCTTAGTAGTATAATGGGCCAGCCATACCGGATAATTGACATCAAACCAAATATCTTCTAAATAATTTTTGCTGCTATAAAGCATTCCTTCGTATCCGGCATCCCTAACAGTTTTAACAAAACTATTGGCCATTTCCGATAAGCCAAAGAAACTTAAATTAAATTCATTATAAAAGCTCCAGTTTTCCCAGTCAAAAGCAATTGGTAAATCTACTTTGTAATCTTTGATTTGTTCTACTACCCACAAAGCATCACTAATAGCACGTTCTTCACTATTAGCATAAGAATAAAAATATATACCAACAGGAATACCAGCTGCATTGGCTCCTTCGATATTTTGAATAAATTTACTATCTAATAGATTCTCACCATTTATTCCCGAACTGGTACCAACCCGGATTATTACAAATTCTACACCGGCTTCTTTTAATGAAACAAAATCGACATCACCTTGCCACTTAGAAATGTCTATACCTATTTCCGTATTAGCGTTTTTATGAGTATCATATACATCTGCAAATGATGTTTTAGCACTTACACCTCCACTAGAAGAACCAGATGAAGGATTACGAACAATTAAATTAAATTCTTTTTCAGTTACATTACCACTATTATCTGTTGCTTTAAATACTAAAGGATAAGTACCAGTCTCATTCATATCATAATCACCAATAACCTCACAAGTAGGATCAGGATCTGTATCATCACCACAAAGAATTTTATCTGTTAAAGAAATATCACTACCAACATTTACCGTATAACTATTATTTAACCAAATTAAGGGAGCTACATTATCAACAATATTTATTTCATAATCATATTTAACTTTGATATTATCCTCATTAATAAATTCAAATTCTATTTTCTTCTTACCAATATCTGTTGTATCTATTACATAATCATCTACGATGGTTCCATTAATATCATTAATAAAATCAGATACTTTAACATCACTTAAAAATTCTGTCTCTAGTGTATCATTTAGAGTAACTTTAATAACTGCATTTTTAACTCTTAAATAATTAATTAGAAAATAACTACTTATACCAATTATTATAACCAAAAAACAAACTATAATTATAATATTTTTTTTAGTTAAAAATTTTCTTTCAGCCATAATATACCACCTAGTAAAAGTATATATTAAATATAATTTTTATGCAACATTAACCGAGTAATTTAATAACATATACCATAATCATAAGGATTATTAAAACAAACAAAACAAAAACCAAAACTCTAGCAGTTGCTTTTATTTCTTCAATAAATTCTTTGATTTTATAAAGCATAATTTCATCACCAAATTAAGCATAAAAAAATTAGTAGCTAAATTCTACCAATTTTCAGTTTCTTTTTGTTGCTTTTTAGTTTATTTTCCTTTATGCAACTTAGTTTACATTATTTATCTCTTCCCATTTTGCATTTATAGTTAAATTTTCTGTTACTGGTTCATCAAAATTATATTCAGTATCACCTACAAACCAACCTAGAAATTCATAACCATCATAAGTGGGATCTTCTGGTTTAGTAACTGTTTCATTAATCTTTATTTCTTGAGTAGCAATACCTGGACCTAAACGAACATCAAATTCTACAGTAAAGGTTCTAAAATAATTAGCATATAGGAATACTCCCAGTACTATAATAATTAATAATATTCCACCGAATAATATTTTTTTCGTATCAATTTTTTCCAATATATCACATCCATTATATCTTAATTATATAACACTTTATTTTAAAAGTAAACTTTATTTCATATTATAAATAACTCTTGCCCCATCACTGGTAGCAGTTACTAATTGATAAATATCTTTTTTAATAACATCACCAATAGCATAAACATTTTTTATTGGTGTTTCTAATTTTTCATTAACTATTACATAACCATCATCATCTAGTAATTCTTTAGGTACTATTGACGTTGCTGGATAATAACCAATATAAATAAATAGGCCTGATACATTTAATTTTGTACCATTATCTAAATCAATGGATGCTAATCGACCATCTTGTTCTTGTAAAGATTTAATATTTGCATTATATATTATTTCTATTTTAGCATTGTTTTTAATTTGGTCTACAAGCATATCTTCACCCCGAAAACCATCACGACGATTTATTAAATATATTTTATTAACAATATTAGCTAAATATAATGACTCTTGCAAAGCGCTATTACCCGTACCTACAACAGCAATATCTTTATCTTTATAAAATAAAGCATCACACATAGCACATGTTGATATGCCATGACCTAATAACTTTTGTTCATTATCTAAACCTAAAAATTTAGGTTTTCTACCCATAGCTAAAATTACTTTTTTGGCCAGGTATTCATGTTTTTTAGTTATAACTTTTTTCTCTTTTCCATTTAAATCTAACTTGGCTACCTCTTCTAAAACGAAAGGTATATTCATAGATTTTACTTGTTTAAGTAAGATTTCCGCAAAATCTGGACCTTTAATATCAATTAAACCCGGATAGTTGCT
This sequence comes from uncultured Bacilli bacterium, assembly GCA_944372215.1. Lineage (GTDB taxonomy): Bacteria > Bacillota_I > Bacilli_A > RF39 > UBA660 > Onthocola_B. The sequence continues at coordinate 4,353 of CALVYL010000009.1, forward strand.
AATAATGTCAATATTATTCAAAAGACCTCCAGGCATACCTCTATCTATTAATAATACTTTTTTGTTACTCCTTTTGGCATATATACCAGCAGTAATTCCCGAAATTCCCATACCAATAATTATTATATCGTACATTGTTCCTCCTTAAAAACGAACAGCATTTGTTGAATCTTGTTCATAAAGATCTTCATATCTTCCTTTTCTACTAGTTATCATAATCATAATTAAACCTACTATTATCATTATGATTGAAACTATTTGAGCTACTTTAAAGCCTCCGAGCATTAAAGAATCGGTGCGCATTGATTCGATTACAAAACGACCTAACCCATACCACATTAAATAAATAGCTGTTGGTTGACCAACTTTTGTAATAGATAATCTTCTAATAATAAGTATAATTATTACCCCCAACAAACACCATAATGATTCATATAAAAATGTTGGTTCATAATATATTCCGCCGATATTCATACCATTTATTATGAATTCGGGAATATGTAAACTTTGTAAATGTTCTATAGTTGTTGCTGCACCATGTGCTTCACCATTAAAGAAATTTCCCCATCTACCTATAGCTTGGGCTAAAAGTAAAGCTGGAGCAACAAAATCTAAAAATCGCACTAAACGAGCTTTATATTTTTTACAATAAATTAAACAGGTTATAAGGCCAAAAATAAGACCTCCGTGGATTGCTAAACCACCTTCCCATATTTTAAATATATCCCAAAAGTTGGTGTATAAATCCAAATTAAAGATAACAAAATAAAGGCGAGCTCCGATGATACCAAATATTATCGCCCAAAAACACATATTAAAGACAAAATCAGTAGGATAACCATGTCTTTTGGCTTCCTTCATTATCATAATCAAAGCTAGGAATGCTCCAACTACAATGAGGGCCGAATACCATTCAATTTTAAAATTACCAATTGTTATGAGATATCTATCCATTTTTGCCTCCCTATTATATATTAATTATAGCACCTTTTTTAGGAATTCGCCAGTATATGACGTATGACATTTGGCTACCTCTTCTGGAGTACCTGTTACTACTATTTTTCCACCAAGAGAACCACCATCTGGTCCTAAATCAATGATATAATCTGCTACTTTAATAACATCAAGATTATGTTCGATTACAATAACTGTATCACCATTATCAACAATACGATTTAAAATTACCAACAATTTTTTAATATCATCTGTATGTAAACCTGTTGTTGGTTCATCTAGAATAAATAAAGACTTACCGGTAGCTTTTTTTTGTAATTCTTTAGCAAGTTTAACCCTACCGGCTTCACCACCCGATAAATTTGGGGCGGGTTCTCCTAGTTTAATATATGATAAACCAACATCATCCATGACTTTCAATTTATTATATATTTTTGGAACATTTTGAAAAAATTCTAAGGCTTCACTTACCCGCATATCTAAAACCTCACTGATATTTTTACCTTTATATTTAATTTCTAATGTATCCTTATTATATCTTTTACCTTTACATACATCACATGGGACATAGACATCTGCTAAAAAATGCATTTCAATTTTTTTGACGCCATCGCCCCAACAATTTTCACACCTTCCCCCTTTTACATTAAAAGAAAATCTACCTTTATCATATCCCCGCAGCTTTGCTTCTTTGGTTTGAGCAAAGATATCCCTTATATCATCAAATACGCCAACATATGTTGCTGGATTACTCCTTGGAGTTCTACCAATAGCATCTTGAGTAATTTGGACAACTTTATCAATATTTTCTAACCCCGTAATATCTCTATGTTTTCCGGGTACTACTTTAGAACGATATAATTTATTGGCCAAAGTTTTATATAAAACCTCATTAATTAATGATGATTTACCAGAACCAGACACTCCAGTTACAACAATAAATTTATTTAAAGGAATATCAACAGAAACATTTTTTAAATTGTTTTCTTTAGCTCCCTTGATACTTATTTTTAGGCCATTTCCTTTTCGACGTTTTTTAGGCACTTCTATCTTTAATTCGCCAGATAAATATTTACCAGTTAAACTATTAGGGTTATGCATTACCTCTTCAGGAGTACCAGCTGCCATAACCTGGCCGCCATAAACTCCTGCTCCTGGGCCAATATCAATTAAATAATCTGCCGATAGCATAGTATCGGTATCATGTTCTACAACAATTAATGAGTTACCTAAATCGCGCATTTCTTTTAAAGAATTAATCAATTTTTCATTATCTTTTTGATGCAAACCAATACTTGGTTCATCTAAAACATATAAAACCCCAGAAAGCCGCGAACCAATTTGCGTCGCTAGCCTTATTCTTTGGGCTTCACCACCAGAAAGGGTTCCCGCACTACGAGTTAAAGTAAGGTAAGATAAACCAACATTATTTAAAAATTCGAGTCTTGATATTATTTCTTTTAAAATAAGTTCACTAATTTCTTTTTGTTCATTATTCAATTTTAATTTTTTGACAAATTCTAATAAATCGCCAATCGACATATCACACATATCAAAAATATTTTTACCATTTATATAAACTGATAAAACAGACTTTTTAAGTCTTTTTCCTTTACAAACTGGACATTCTGTCTCAATCATAAAACCTTGTAACCAATCTCTAATCCAACCACTCTTAGTTTCTAAATACCTTCTTTCCAAGGTAGGTATAATCCCTTCATAAGTCCCCCGAGTATTTCTCGTATTCCCATTTTTAGAAACATAATTAAATTCTAAGATTTCATTAGTACCATACAAAAGATAATCCAATTTTTCCCTAGGAATATCTTTAATTGGAGCATTCATATCAATTCCATAATAATCACATACTGCGGCCACTTGCGTAAAATAGGTGGTAGAATCCATACTTATAGCATTGATTCCGCCCTCAATAATAGATTTATCCCAATCAGGAATAAGTAAATCTTCACTAATTTTAAGTTTGGTTCCTAAACCTTTACACTCCTCACAGGCACCATATGGAGCATTAAAAGAAAAAAGTCTTGGTTCAAGTTCCGGAATCGAATAATTACATTTTAAACAAGCATATTTTTCACTCATCAGTATTTCTTCATCATTTGCTAGAATAACTACTTTGCCATCAGCTCTTTTGGTGGATGCTTCAATTGCTTCAAAAACTCGTGATCTTTCAATATCAGCAATAGTTATTTTATCCATAACTATATCAATATTGTGTTTCTTATTCTTTTCTAGTTCTATTTCATTATTTAAACTCATAATCTTGTTATCAACACGTACTTTAGAAAAACCATCTTTTCTAAGTTCATCAAATAAATCTTTTTGCGTTCCTTTTTCACCATGAACTATTGGGGATAATATTGTTACAGTAATGCCATCATAATCCATTACTTTATTAGTCATCTCTTCAATACTTTGACTAGTAATTGGAATATGATGATTAGGACAATATGGTGTTCCAATCCTAGCAAATAACAATCTTAAATAATCATATATTTCGGTTATGGTTCCCACAGTTGAACGAGGATTTTTGTTTGTTGATTTTTGATCGATAGAAATAGAAGGACTTAAACCTTCAATAGAATCAACATCTGGTTTTTCCGACACTCCAATAAATTGGCGAGCATAAGCCGACAAACTTTCTACATATCTTCGTTGGCCTTCAGCATAAATAGTATCAAAAGCCAAACTACTTTTACCACTACCTGATACTCCAGTCATTACTACTAATTTATTTTTAGGTATTTCAATATCTATATTTTTTAAATTGTTTTCTCTAGCACCTTTAATAACTATTTTATCATTATTAGACATAAAATCTTCCTTCCTTGCATTAATTATTTTAACACAAAATATAATGATAATACAATCATTTTTTGCAAACCTAAGTTTGTTTTTGTGGGTTTACATTTGTCTATGTAAATTGTGTATTTTAAATTTGACAAAATCGAACTTTTGTGGTAAAATATGGAGGACTTAAGAAAAATTGGTTTTCTTATTAATAAAGGGGGTACTGATATGTACGAAGAAGGAAACAAAAAATTAAGTTTAAATTGGGGATCACTTGCTATTAAATTAGTTATATTAGCAGTGGTAGTATTTATTATCTGTTTAATAGTTACTAGAGTTATTGGTAATCGTAATGAATCAACTAGTACTTTAGCTATGGGAGATAATGAATATATTACTAATATTAACACAATGAAGGATGCTGCTTTTGAATACTTTACAGTATCAAAGTTACCAGAAAATATTGGTGGTACAGCGGAATTAACTTTAGGTCAAATGGTAAATCAAAAATTATTAATTGATTTTACTAACGATGGTGATATTTGTGATTTAGATGAAAGTTATATTCGAGCTACCAAAACTGCAGATGGTAATTATGCATTGAAAATTAATTTGGATTGTGGAGAAAAATCGGATTTTATTGTTACAACTATTGAACAAAGTTCTTGTGTAGTAACTGGAACTTGTGATAATACTAACAATGATGTTGTAATTGATGATGGAAATAACAATAATACTGGTTCAAATAATAACTCTAGTAGTTCTAATAGTAGCTCTAGCAGTTCTAGCTCCGGCAAATCAGATGCAACAACATCTACAGCAACAAATACAGTTAAGGTTACTACAACCGTTAAAGTTGATGTACAAGTAAAGGTTACTGGTGTTAGTTGTGGATCATGTATTATTGTAAATGATAACAATAACAACAACAATAATAACAATAATAATAATAATAATAACAACAACAATAACAATAATGATACACCAACTGAACCTGAGGAACCTCAAGAACCTCAAGAACCAACTGAACCGGAAGAACCAGATGAACCAACTGAGCCAGAAACTGTAAGATGGTATAAACATGAAAGATGGACTGATTGGTCAGACGGTTATTCAAATGCTGAAGGAGCAGAAAATAGATCTAAAACTCAAACAACTTATAATTATTGTAAGTTAACTGAAAAAACATACTATACTGATAGCTATGTATCTACAACTGATAATTATCCAATGACTTATAATTATGAGTTGCAAATTTTAGATTTAAATCCAAATAATGTTGTAAGTGGCTCTGTTGATTTAGTAAGTACATCATATTTCTCAAGTGGTACAGCAGATTATCAAGCTTATTTAGACCAAAGAGATAGATTCTTAGCCATGACTGGTAATACAGGTCAATATGATGCTGATATAAATAGTGCAACTACAATGCGTAATGGAGCATTGAAAAGTAGTAACTTTACTTATAGTTTAAGTGATTTATACTTATCTGGTGGTTTATATAGAACTCGTGTTACTATAAACTATCGTAATAATACTGGTGTTACACCATATTATGCAAGTAATTTAGGTTATTATATCTATAGTGTTCCAGTAAAATTCGTAATTGAATATGCTAACAAAAATGATTGTGTAAGAGATACTGCTGAAAATAGTAGTAAATATCCTGGATATATTAAAACTGATCCTCAAACTGAAACAACTTGGGAACACAGACTTGTAGAGTATAAGTGGACAACAAATAGAACTGAAAGTGGTTGGACTTATACTGGTATATACGAAGATAGAGAAGTTTAATAATTAGATAAAAAGCTATATATGAAAATATATAGTTTTTTTTGCCTATGTGATATGGTTTTAATCTTTGATAATGATCTTTTACGATATTTAAACGGAATCTATTAGAGATGATAATATAACATTATCATCTCCCCACCAAATTTCGAAGCTTTCTCATAAAAACTCCCCACTGAATTCGATGAAGAATTATTTTTACTCTCCACCAAAGCCCATATAAAAAGAGATGATATTATATTAATATTATCATCTCTACATCAAGCTTGAAAATATCTAAAACCTTTATAAGGTTTTTACCAATTATTTATTTTCTCTTACTCTGGAACGTATTCTGTACCGGCTTCTCTAGCTTCGTTAGCTCTAGTACAAACGCTATTTTCTCCACCTGGGGTAGAGATACAAGCGGCACAAACACTAGCCATATCATCAACTGAGGTATCTACTAATCTTATAACAAAAGATACAATTGTTGGAATGAAGAAGATACATACTGCTGCAACTATTCTCATTGCTAATGATTTAGCAGATGATTTAATTGCATCATCTTTACTAGCAACAACTGCCTTTCCTAAATCAATCATTCCTAATACAATTAGTATAATTGGAATTACTATTTTAAAGACTAATAAAAAATAACCTACCATACGCCATATATTTGATGTGTCTACACAAAAATTTCTTGGCATATATACACACTCCTCTCATTACATATCTTTATTTTACGATAAAATGCTATTAAAGTCAATAATTAAAGCTTAATTAGTAGGAAAGAAATCATCATCACTACCTACTCCACTAGTATCACAACTAGTACCTGGATATACTAGACAATCAAAACAGTTTTCATAATCATTTCTTATATCTTCGGAAAAATCAGAAACTAAATTAAATATTACATCAATAATATTAGGTATAAAGAAAATACATACTCCTAATATTATTCTTTTAAGTAAATTTCCTCCGGCATCTTTAATTACCTTCTGATCACTGGATACTACGGCTTTTCCTAAATCTACTATACCTAAAATAATTATAATTAAAGGAATCACTATCTTTAATATTAATAAACAATAACCTATTATTTGCCAAATATTAGCTGTTCTTGAACAAAAACCCATATAAACCTCCTTATTTAAATACGCTGAATATTCCTGATCCGCTATTTGTATCTATTCTACTAAAACCAAGAGTTGATAAAAAGATGTTAATAATTTGTTGATTATCAATTTTATCATCTAAATATGGTAAATTGAAAAATACTTTACTCCCACTTTCTTTTTCAAAATCTTCAACATCTTTATCTGATAAAACACTCCTGTTTAATACAATTTTTTTATTACGTAATTTTTCGAATATAGCATTATCTTTTCTTATTAATTTATTCAATTGAATTCTCCCTGGCTCTATTAGATAGACTACATCAGTACAATAATCTTCAACATTAGCATCATTTAAATCTACCAAAATTGCTTCACAATCAATATTTTGATTTAAATAATCAGTAAATGTTATGCTAGATACACTATCTAAAGATTTATCATTAAAATACATAAAGTCATTACCATCAACCTCAACAGCTTTAACTTTATAGTTATTTTCCAAATGAATTTTTAATAAATAAACTAAAGTTGTAGCTCCAGCATGATCTGTAACATTTTTAAAACCTATTACTTTTTGACCCATTTTACCTTTAGTTTCATCTTTACTAAAGTCATTTAAAGTAGCTTTTTTAAAACCATCTATGTTTTGAAAACCTACAACATCTCCATAAGAATTAGGATTATTAATTAAATACTTAACATCATTAACATTGGTAGCAAAATTATAAATTCCCATAGATACTAATTGCGATAAATATACTGGAGAATTAACAGTTTCAGAATCATCAAGTAATAAAATAATTTTAGATGTATCTAAATTAACCGATAATTTTTGAATAGTATTTATGTTTTGATAATCTTTAATTGCAGTTATATCTATAATTATTTTATTACAATAAAAGTTGGAAAATTGGGAAATTATTTCATCTACAGAAAATTCTCCTTGAATACTTTTAATAACATCTATATCAGCAGTAGCTAAAATAGCTTGATTTCTATTAGCTATAATTACATTCATATATGTCTTCCTTTCTTATAAATCTAACTTAACATTGCTACCAGTAAAGGTATCGGTACGTCCATTTATTGGAAAAACACTAATTGATCCTAAAAATGGTAATGAAAATTCATAAAACAATCTTATTTCATAATAATATAAGCCTGCATTTGTTTCATATTCTTTGAAACAGAAAGGATATCTTTTACCTTCTTCGGCTTCTTCATAATTTCCATCTAAATCAGCCCCATACCAATTTCCTTCTTCTACAGGACATAACCCAGTATTAGAATAAGCTTCTCCGCGCAGAACATTATTTATTAAGGCTAAAGAATCACTAGTTATACCTGCCCGTGTTTCAATAATTGTTATCATATTATTTTTTACTCGATAAGCTTTATAGTAATTTAAAACAAGAGATAGAAAACAAGCAAAGATGAGAATAAATAAAATCATCATTTGCAATACCCAAGTAGATCCACTAGCCTCTCTCATGCGACACTCCCATAAATGATTCTGGTTTCACCTTTAGTTTGAAAATCAAATACTTGTTTAATTACAGGAATATCTAATTGAAAAAATACTACTATTTGATAATAATAACCTTCAATAAAATCTTCAGTAGCTACTTTACCACCTAAACCTGTGTGATTTAATAAATATTCATCAAATTCATCAGTAACATTTACCCTTCGAATACATACAGCAGCATTGCTACTATCACTTGTTAAGGCATTGCCATTTCGATCAAAACCTTGATATTGATTTTCACTTAGAGCTCCTGAATAATCATATACCTCTGGACATTTTCCAGATGTTCGGTATGATGTTTCAGCAATAACATCTACTATTTCTTGACTTAAATTTCCGCCGTCCAAATATAATCCTTCATTAGCTTCAATAACATTTATTATAGAGTCTTTTACCCCAAAAGCGTTGGAATTATTAATTGTTAAACACATTATTGCTGTAAATAGCAAAATGAACAATATAAATATTTGAAATATAGCGGTAATACTCATCGTTTCTCTCATTTTAACTCACTTATCCTTTATATAAACACTCAAATTGATATTGGGCATCTCCGACATGATTATCGGGCCAACAAGTACAATATTGAATGCCATTATCTCTTTCAACCAAGCCAATCGCCCCTTTTTCAGAATCAGCATTACAGTTACAAATCGCATCGGAACATTGTGTTGTCGATGTAAAGTTAAAATCTAACATCGGCCAAAGGTAATAGAAAAAAAAGGCCATGAAGACCCCAACTGCTATTACAACAAAAACCGTCATGTTAAGTTCTCCGGTAGCCTCTTTCATTATACACCTCTATTACAAATTATTCTGATTCTTCTGCTTCTGCATCGCCATATTTAATGATAGTATTATCTTTATCACCACAAAAGCACGTTTTTGAATCCACATCTACTCCGCCATTACCTTGAGATGAATCAAGTACTCCCTCCGGACACATATTAGAGCAAGTATTTCTAGCTAAACTTACTTTAATTCCTGGCCATATAAATGCGTAGAAGAATGCAATTATAGCTGCTATTGCAACAACTGTTACAACAGTCATATTTAATTCACCAGTAGCTTCTTTCATTTAATCTAATCCTCCTTTTATCTTTATATAATTATTATAACTTATTTTTTTGGAAATATCAATTTATTTAAATTAAATTGTGTAAACTTTGTTAAATTCCCATTAATTGAACAACTGCTAGTATCAATAAAACCATCATACCTACACCTGTACAAATTAACATTTGCATTGTTTTGCCTTCCATCTTTTCCAAACGATTTTTATATCTTGTTTCCCTAGCTTTTTGTTGAAGACTAGAAATTGATCGGGAAAAGGCTATAATTTGTTCTTGTTTCCTCTCTTGGCGGCCTAAACTTAAACGATATAATAAACGCATCATCCGCATTGAATCTCTAACAGGATAACGTCTTGCAAATTCCATATATGGTTCAATTGAATCATCACCAGAATTTATAGCATCAATCATTTCTTGTAATCCATCTTTAAAAATATCTGGAGCATCTGCCATTGATTTACCAATAGCAACAGGAACTGTATAATGTTGAATTAGAATTTCGAGGTTTTTTAAATAATGGGGAAGCATAGCATCTATTTCATGCATATGACTATTATAATATCTTTTTAAATCACTATATTGCATTTTATAGACAAAATATCCTACAACTACAATAATTAAAATTGTAACACTATTTAAATTTTGAATAGTTATAAATACACCTAGAATCATAACTAACAAAGCATTCTTTATTCTTTTATTAAACATTATATCAGTATTAACATTATTACCATATTTGGCTCTTAAATAAAAGTCATAATCACTTTCTTTAAGTTTTAGAAATAGCATTTGATTATCGCTGATTAGTTGATTGATATTTATTTGACCACCAACAGTCATGACAACAAATACTATCAAAGCAATTATTATTATTTCTATTTGCATTATTCTACCCCCACATCTTCATTATAATACTTTTCTCCGGATAGAAGGAAAAAAGCATTTAATATGACTACTAAATGAAGAATTATTTGAACATACCAAATATCAATTAATTCAATATAATTTTCTTCTCCGAGCATAAACCTTAATACTACTACTAACATATATAACATTAATCCAAATTTAATAAAGCGTCCATGGAAATTTTTTCTATCCATTTGGTCACGATATACCCCTTCAACTAAAGCGTCGATATCCATTGACATATTTTCTAAAGCTTCACCAGAATCTCTAGCACCTTCTTTAGTGATTTGTAAAAATAATTGGTGCATATTCTTAACCATATAATATGGATATTTAGCATTAAAATACTCTATTGATTCATCAATCGTGCCATTTTGATATGACATATCAATCATTTTCTTAACATCACTTAACACTGGTTCTTCCAAAATACCTGAATCTCTAACACCTTCCAGAGATTTAACAAAACTTTGGGTAGTATTAAATTCCATAATTACATTGGTTGTATAAGTTTGAATTTGTTCAAAAATATATTCACTATATACTCTTTGACAACGTAAGTATGCTAAATAAGGAATAACTGATATGGCTGCAATTGCATAAACAATAGCCCAAATTAAACTATAAAAGTAAAAGTAACCAACTAAAGCCGCAAAGCCACCGAATAAGGCTACTTGGGTAATATATTGTTTAGTTGTATATTCTTGACCTAATTCCTTTGCTTTTTCTCTTACTATTTTAAAAGAATATGGAGCATATTTATCATAAATTCTAGTGGCATTACCAGCAACATAATTATAAACACCTTCTTGGGGATTTTTACGATAAATTAAGACAAATATAGCAATTCCTAATAATATTACTAATTCTAACATCGTTCCCATAAACATACTCCTTTCTATAGACTTTCAACTATATTATTATTTGTTGGATTATTTTCATTTTTAATAAAATAATCTGGGGCCATTTCAACACCCTGACCACCGAGATAATCTATAAGATATTTCGTTGGATTATTAAAGGAAAATTTACCATCTAAGCTTTTTTTAAATAATACATTGGCTTTAGCTTCATTATTATCATCAACATAAAATTCGACAACCTCAACTATTTCTCTTTGAAAACGTCCAAGTTCTTTACTCATGTAACCTTTAACATGAACTCCTAATTGGACATATCTATGAATTGATTTTAGAAATTGATCAATGTCTTGATTACTTTCTAGCAAACTATACATACGCATAGGAATATTATAAGCTCTATCAGAGTGGATAGTTGAGATAATATTATGTCCTGATGATATTGAGTTACGTACAGCGGTAACTGCTTCTGCTGAACGGACTTCGGATAGTAAAATCCATCTTGGGTTTTGCCGCATACAAGTGACTAAAACATCAGAATATGACGCAATATTATTTGTTTTCATAGCTACTATATCCCGATGAGGAAATATTTTATCTAAGTGTAATTCCAAAGTATCTTCAATAGTTATTATCTTTTCATTTTCTTTGGTATGACTAGCAAGATATTTAACCAATTCCGTTTTACCACTACCGGTTTCTCCACTAACAATAATATTGCAATGTCCCGTTACACATGTCATCAAAAATTCATGAAGATTTTCGGTTAAATATTGTTCATTTATAAGTTTGTCTTTATTAAGACGGATTTTGGCAGGAGTTTTTCTTATCAAACAAGCAATACCATTAGTGGCTATAGAATCATGTACAAAGTTAAGACGTAACTCAGCAGATTCCGCATCGAGGAATGGATGAGCCATATTAAAGGTTTTACCCATAACGTTAGAACATTGAAATGCTAACTTTTCCATTAAGGCATTGTTTATTTCTGGCCTATCAACCCGATATACACCTTTATCAAGAGTTTTTAGCCAAACTTGACCACCATTGGAATAAGATATATCGGTAATATTATCTTCTTCTAAAAACTCTTTTAAAGGTCCAAAATCTATTTGTGAAAATATTGCATCATTCACTTGATTCCACCTCTTTTTTTTCTTTAATTTACATTTACTGGTCTATATTTACTTTCTACTAAACTTACTAAAGTTGGATTAGAATAACTAACCTCTTTACCTTCTTCTGTATACATCTTATTTCTTGGCACTGGAACTATAGTATAACCATCATCTACTAATACATTAAGATATGTAAACATTTCATCAGTTACAGCAAATGATAACCAAGCCGGAGTTCTATTTTCGGCATCATCGAATACATTTCGGCCTTGAGAATCTTTAACCTCTAAAACATCGATACTATTTATGAATTCATCATAAACTATTAATCTTTCCCTTCCAGAAATCCACAAATCTATTTTATCACCTGGATAAATCGAATTAGCATATGTAGATTGATTTGTTGCTTGAAGCCAATAAATTGTATAACCGTCGGGGATATTATCAAAATCAGTTTGGGTAACCTCTTCTCTATCTACAACTTGATCAACAAAGAACATACCTCCAGCAGGAATAGATGTACCATTATTAACATAAGAACCTATTATTTCACTAGAATTAGTGATAACCCCGCGAGCATTATTTAAAAAGCCACTATTGACCTCAACATATTCAATATCATCGCTTTCAATCAGTTCAGTTGCTAATATTTCTCTTGTTGCAACCGGAATTCTTTGAGGACTTATAGCTCTACTAAGAGTCATATCATAAAAGAACCACAATACAATTACACCAGCAATAACAACTAAAATAGTAACGGTATTACGATTAAGTAAAACTTTTCTAATATTATTAATTATATCAGCCATATTTCCTCCTTTTTATTCAGTAGTAGTTTCTTCATTGGTTATATTATTATTGCTACTACCATCATAAACTCCACCCATATCTTGAGCATAACTAGTAATCAAATTAATTAATTCTTGATTATCGTATTCTGTTGCACCAGGATCTTCAGTATAATTTTGATTTCTTGGTACAGGTACAATTTCCATTCCTGATACTAATTCAGCAATTTTTAAATATCTATACAAATCAGTTTCTACTGCAAATAACAAGTAGGCTGGAGTTCTACCACTAGTTACATCAAATACATTTCTTCCTTGAGAATCCCTTACCGCTAAAACCTCGATACTTGAAATAAACTCACCAAATATTAATAAATTAGTTTCCGGATCATCAGCTTTTATCCATAGGTCGATACGATCGCCAGGAAAAATTGAATTGGCATAGGTAGTTTGATTATTAACTGATAATTGATATATTGTATAACCATCAGGAATTTCTTCAAAAACGGAGTTTGGTAATTCTTCTTTATCAACTATTTGTTCAGTATAAAATAAGCCACCTTCTTCAATTGATGTACCAGTAGTAACATATTTACCTATTAATTCTTCTCTACTGGTTATAACATTAGCACTAGTTAAAAAACTACTACTAATATTAACCATTTCAATATCATCTTCTGTTATTTCTTCAGTTGCACTAATATCTCTGGTTGCCACTGGTACTCTAGTTGGGCTTATCGCATCATTAACACGATATATATAAAACCCAACTAATACCGCAACACCAGCAACAATTCCCAGTAATGTAACTGTTGTTTTATTAATTATGAATTTTTTTAATCCCATTTTATTCTTCCTCCGCGTTCATTTGTGATAATGTTGCACCTTCCACTATAGCATCTATTCTTTCAACCATATCAAATTGTTCAGCATCACCTGCAATAGTGAAGGTATTTGATTTACTTTTAATTTCTACACTTGCTTTTGGAGGTGCTTCATATACTCCATAAAAACTAATAGTATATTCAGTCGCAGCAGATGCTGTTTCGGCAAATCTCCTAATAAATGATTCTTCAAATTTTTCTTTATTGATTCTTATTTCTCCATATTTACGATAATATGAATAATCAAGAGAATCAACCATAGATGCTTCTGTTATTTCTTTTAATAAGTAATAATCTTGGGTACTTGATGTAGTTAAATTTTGAACAAGCATCATTATAACTACAATGAAAATACCAAGTAATATTAACCAATATGCCCAATATGCGTTTCTCATGCTTTACACCTACTTCCACGCTGGTCCACCGATAACATAAAATGCACCAGTATCATTATATATTACATTATTACCATCTTCATCATTGGCTCCAGAGGTAACTTGGGAATACCAACCCGGCCATAATACCCAATAATCATTGGCGTTTGCTGAGTTATTTTCATCACTACGATTATTGACATCAGTTCGTAAATTTTGAATGTCTTCTGGAATACTTTCTGGATGTTGTTCAACTATTCTATCGATTAAATCACTATAACAATATAAGTTTTCTACAACAACTGGATTACCATCAGCATCGGTTTCATCAAGAGTAGCATCATAACAAGTTAGAGAATCATTAGCATATCCGCCGAGACCTTCAGCAGTTACGTTATAGTCTTTTATTAATGAGATAAGACTTGGAGTCAAACGGATTGTAAAGTCTAAACCATTTTCATCACCAACTTTAGTATCATCATAAATCATTTCATTGGCTTCTTCAATTTCTTGAATAGTTAACTCGGCTTTATCAGATAACAATGAAAGTTGACCATAATTGGTATTTATTGTCCAGTTATAACCATAATCTCGTTCTACCGATAATACATCATTATTAGTAATTGGTGTAACATTAACTTGTAATTTATTATAATTAATTATACAGTTTAAACAAGGAGTAACCTCACAATCAGGACATGTTACAATAGTTACCGGAGTACCAGTTGGTTCACAATCAGGACAATCTGGCATATCACAGTTATTTAGATAACGGCAGGCATAATTTCCGTTGAATATATCGGGATCTTCAGTATTTTTAGCATAGGCAACACTTTCTTGTTCCCTATCACCATCAAAATCTATTAAGCGACCTACCGCATCACGATCATAGAATTGACCAAGATCTTCAAGTTTTAAACTAAAGTCTCCCGCAACAACTGACAATGGTGATACCGGTAAAGCGTTTTGAATTCGTTCTAAGTTTACCGCATTACCTTGATATTCGTCAGGATCAACTGTTGTAATACGACCATACGCATCAGTTTGAGCAAAAACATTCGGAGATATATAATCTTGAGCCTTTTTAATTGTCTTTCTTACAAAAGATGCCTGAGATATTTGAACTGTTTCCGTTTCACAAGATGTTGTGCCATTAGATATACTACATGTAACAATTTCTTTTTCTTCAAATAATGCTGCACCATTATCACCAACTAGGTATTTAGTATCAATACCATATTCACCACTAGTACTTGGTTGATTTATATCTTCTTCTGATAATGTTAAAGTTATAGAATTACCATTACATACATATTCATTAGATGCTGTACCAGTACAAACAACTACCTCTGTTTCTACGGTTTCATCACCAGTTTTTTCTAAATATTTTTCTTCTTCATCAAGCAAATCAAAGTATGGAGTTGTTTTTTCATAATCATCTGCTGATGTTCCTTGAATTTCATTATATTCAAAACCAATTTGTTGAGCAAATTTATAATCAAAGCCCCAGCCCGTTAAACAACCATTATAATCACTAATAATATCTTTTATTTCTTGGATTTTAGTAGTTATTGTTGCTGATGCCTCATCACGTTGTGATTCTAAATCACTAGCCCATCTATCATAAGCATCTTTAGCACTATTATCTACAGTAGCTTCTGGATAAGATCCATCTTCTGCCATTTCACCACAATCATAATCAGATCTAAATGATCCATTATATGTATCACCTTCTAAAGATTCACCATAATTACTATTATTACTATTGATATTAGTAATAAGACTAGCTGATTCTTCAGTATCGCTCCAAGTGAAATCATATGTTGAAAAGCCACTCCAATTTACGTTGATATCATAAATTGTTTGACCGGTAGGATAGCCATTACATACTAATTCACGGCCTTCAGTTCCTTCGGCATTAGCAATACCTTCTAATTTAGCAGCTGCTTCATTATAATTATTTATAGCTTCAACTAGCTCTCTTTGAGCATTTTCGATATCTTCTAAATATTGATCTTTATCAATGCTGCCCTCACCATTAGTAGAGTTTGCATTGGTGCCACCGCCGGTATAACAATCCATCTCACCTTCGACATGAGCCTTAAGTTGGAAATATCCACCGCAGACGACATCTTCTATTTCTGGTTGTAGGGTTATACCATAGCCTTCCAACCCCTCATCTGGAATAACATCTTTATAATCTTCCTTACAGAAAACTTGACAATAATCATTATCTACTCCACCGAGATTTGTACTCAATTGATAAGAATTTTCAGATAACGCATCATCATTATTATCTAATATACATTTTTTAATATCACTGTCTGTAGTAATATTAGCTCCGCCATCTTCTTCACAAACTGGAGTTTCTATTACAGTTTCACAAATATCTTTTTCAGTACAAGATATAGCATTAGCTCCACCTAGAGTTCCTGTATTTGGGCCAGCTTCTTCTTCATCACCAACAGCCATGGCTACTACATAATATTGATATTTATCACCAGCTGGTTTAATTATAGCTACATTATAATTAGATCTACCTGAATATTCATAAGTTATAGTAAATGGAATTTCCGTACATACCTCTTCATTTAATTCTTGAGATTTTGTTAAAGTAATTGTTAAAGTAATTGTTCCACTTGCTAGTTCATCAGCAGCCACATCTGCTCTTATAGCATCTCTAATAGATTCAGTAGTATCTTCACCATTTTGCATTTCTACTGCGGTTCCCCCAAGACCTACAGTATAAGTCATACTGTCTAAAGTAAGGCCATATTGCGAACAAGTAGGACAATCAAAATTTATATTAGTTAAATAATCTGTTGAACTCATATTAGCTATATTCATTGTCGCAGTAATAACAACAGTATCTTCATTAACATCTGGTTCATTGGCTTCACCACTAACAGTCATTGCTTCACTAGATGTTACATTTTCGCCATTTTTAACGGCAGCTGCTGCAGCAAGCCCTTGAGCAAATAAACTTTGAGCTCGAGACGCATAAGGTTCACCAACTCCACCTACTGAAGGATCATACCCTTTTGTATAAGTTGATGCCAATTCTTGTTCTAAACTCGATTCACAATTAGTAGATATGCCTAATAATGTATTAACAGAATCGACATCTTGGCATGCCCAGTCAACTCCAGAACTCATCATTGACAATAAAGGAATTGATGGGTCATTAGTTTCACCATTAACAGATGAATAATGTGTTAAATCATTGCTTCTAGTAGTTCCAACAAAAATATCAGCTGGTTTAGCTATAACATATGTAAAAGCAACGATGGCAATTCTAGTTGCATCATAGTCATCTCCACCGGCGGACATAATGGCAGAAATTCCCGCTTTATATTCTTCGGTTAAATTTACATCAACTGTAAAACTGCCTATATTATCTGATAACTGAGGATCGACACAATACGCATTATAAGATGTGCCACTTGCCCCTGTTGCGGTATACCAGATAGGTTGATAATTATAACTATTATTATTTAGAGGAATAGTATGGTTTTGGTGAACATTGCCTCCTCCAACTACACCATTATAATTATAAGTAACCGAAAAACTCTGACCAGCATCAAAGTCACTGGCATATGTTTCTTTTATACCTATAAAAGTTATAAATGCAATTAATAATACTTTTAATACTTTTTTCATATAATATCTCTCCTACGTCTAATTATTATATAAGCAACTGTTGCTCCAACACCTATTACTATAACAACACCACCTATTATAAATATCGTACTATGTTCAACCACAAAATCCCATATTCTTTCATACCAAGTTAATTCTTCTTCTGGAGTTGGTTCATTTTCTTCCAATTCTTCAGTAACTTGTTCATAAAATGTATCATAGTCTATTTTTTCGTAAGTAACATATCTTTGACATAAATAATAATCTGATATAGAATCGCACAAAGCAAATTCTGAATATTGATTATATCTAGGGATTCTTAAAGTGATTGTTCTTAAAGTGTCTCCTTCACATCCAGTTTCACTAGATGCATATATTCTTATTGTATAAGTTATAACACTCGGATTGTATGAAACTTCCCTTCCTTCATTATCTGTTATGAAAAATGACACATTTCCATTATCGGTATTAGAATAATTATATGTAAGAGTGTTGCGATAAACATCGTTAGTAATTACTGCTCTAAAATTTTCTGATAAATTAAGCAAATTAATTTGGATTGCTTCTCCCAAACAAAGTCCAGTACCATCATCTGTAGAACACATTGTTCCTTCAATTTGTTTTTCTACAATTTCATAATTTGCTTGAACATTCGCTACCTCTCTATTTAATGCTGCTTGTTCTTCATAATCACAAACAGCACTTACAGGTGCAATACCAATACCAAATAAGATTAAGGTTAATAATAAATATTTATATCTCAACATTTTCGACACCTTCCTATGATTAAGTTTATCATATCTATAGTTTTTTTTCAATTGTAAATTGCCTATAACTTAAAATTATGGTATTATTTTAATATGTAATATGGAAGGATGCAAATGAAAAAAATCATATTAATTTTTATTTTATTAATTATAGGTATTGTGTTATACACCCGTTTTGTCGAATCAAACAATTATAAAATAACTGAAACTCAAATAAAAATAGACAATTTAAGTGATGCTTTTGATGGTTTTAAAATAGTACAATTTAGTGATCTATTAATTGGGTCTACCAAAAATATAAGTGATTTAGAAAATATTGTAAATGATATTAATAATATAGATGCAGATATTATTGTATTTACAGGTGACTTAATAAGTAACGATTATAATACAAGTGAAAACGAAACTGAACGAATAATAGAATTATTACAATCTTTAGAATGTACTTTATACAAATATGCCGTTATCGGCGACAATGATTCGAATAATTATAAAGAAATTATGACTGATGCTGACTTTATTGTTTTGGATAATTCATCAAATTATATATTTTATAAAGATATTACCCCAATTAAGATTACTGGCATTACGGATAGTAATAACATTGAAAAAGCTTTAGAAATATCTGATAACTTAGAAACAAGTTATAATATTGTCTTAACTCATGAACCAGACAACCTTGATGAAATAGCTCAATATGATGTCGATCTTGTTTTAGCGGGGCATTCATTACTGGGACAAATTAGAATACCTTTTGTTGGGGGAATAATTAAAAAAGATGGAGCTCACAAATACGTTGATAGCTATTATGAAACAAATAATACTAAAATGTATGTTTCATCAGGTTTAGGTATCGATAATAATTATTATTTTAGATTATTTAATAAACCAGAAATTAATTTGTATAGATTAACAAAATAAAAGCATTGATGTATATCAGTGCTTTTTACAAATATTCAACTAGTTTAAAATTGTCATTTAATCTTTCGATTAAATCTTCTGTTTCATATTGACTAAATTTTTCATTAAAATTACTAGAATCCATTAAAAACATATCAGGATAATTTATAAATATTTCTTTATATGTATCTATTCCTAAATTTTGAATAAACTTTAAATTTTCTTCTACTAATTCTAAATGCTTATTTATTTTATCTTGAAGATTTTTAGGAGTATTATCTAAGCATTCTTGAATTTCTTCATTATCAAATCCATATTTTTCTAAAAATTTCATGCAGCTCTCCCCATTCCTAAATTATTCTTTTCATACTCCAGCAATTCATCAATTTTACTACTTAAAAAATCTAAATTACCGCCGTATGCCTTCATTACTTCCATAAGCATTTCTTTAGTACTTAACCCTCTATCTTTTATTTCATCTAATTTTGTTTTTACCTCATCTTTTTTATCATCTAAAGCAAATTCTTCTAACAATCTATAAGCTAGTTCGACAACATTACTTATGTCTTGAGATTCTTCTTTAGTTTCTACCGATTCTTTATTACTTTCACCTAAAACATAGTTATATATTCTATTACTAAATAAATGTTGAGAAATTTTGCCTTCTTCATTTTTCCATGGTATGTTATGAGCTTCACTTTCTGCTATTCTTCTAGCAACTACGTTGGCATCACGAATAGCATTTCTAGGATTTTGTCGATAAGCATCATCAAATCCTAATTCTTTAGCACGTTTTATATTTCTATCTAATTCTTCATTATCCATTTGTAAAACAATCAATTGTGATGCTTTACTTATGTGTATACCATTATCTTCAAGTAATTTTATATTATTTTCATCAAAATCAGTAGCTGATACTAAGAAATCTTCAATTCTTTCTTTTTCACTAAAATTACTTTTAAGTGTTTTTAAAAATTCTTCTCTTGTCATAATACCCCTTTCTAATATGCCATTAACGGAACTTTTTTAGGATCAAGTCCACTAATTTGAAGCACATTGATTGTATTATTTAAACCTTGTAAATCATACTTAGTTAATACACTTGGCATTAAACTTATATCTTTAGCGGCTTTTCCTAAGCTTAAAAGTTTTTCAATTTTTTCGCTTAGTTCTTTATCATATAATAATTGAACACAATCTTTTAAAACATTTAGATCTATATTGTTATTATTTAATGTTGTAACGTTTTTATTCAATGTTTCTTTATCATAATTTTCCATTATTTTCTTTAAATCTGAATCACTAAATTTAATATCACCAATACCATTTTCCTTTAAAACACTAAGTAATTTTTCTTTTTCAGTTTGTTTATCTTCTTCTTTAGGAGATTCTTCTTTTGGTATTTCTATTTCATTAATTACTTGACTAAAAATATCTTCTAGTACAGGTTTTTCATTAACACTTTCTTTAATTTCACTTATATTTGGTGTTTCTTCTTCTTTTTTAATTTCCTCTTTTTCTTCAAAAATCGGAGTTTCAATGATTTGATCTTTAGATTCTTGTTTAGCTTCTGCTAAAACCTCTGTTATAGTCTTACCACTTTGCTTGTCACCACTTTTTAGTGTTGCATCATATTCATAAAGAGCATCTTCTGGGAACATCAAAAGTTTAGCGGCTTCACGAGAATCATTGTCACTAAAATCAAATTTTTCTAATAAACTGGTAATTGCATCACGAGTAATATTTATATTGCCGGATAACGCCAAATCAAAGTATTCATTAAGTTTAGCTTGATTGCTCAATGCTTCATCTTTTCTAATACCTAATTCTTCTACTTTAGTAATAGCATTATTCATTTCAGTTTCGACATCTTCTAGTTTTTTACTAGCAGCATCTTTTTCTGAAACAATTTCCGCAATAGTATTAGGTAACATACTATTAACTTTTTCGTTTAACAATGCTGGTTCAAAATCAAGCTTTAATCTTTCTAAGACATTAGCAAAATCATCTCTATTAATACTACTCAATACAGATGTTAATTTTTCACCTTCTTCTGCTAAAGTTTTTTCATCTTGACTCAATCTATCAATTTCTTGTAATAGAACCTCTTTTTCATTCTTAGTTCTTTCTTGAGTTTCGATAGCTTCTTCTCTTTCTTTGTTCATTTTAGTAAGAATTATGCTATCTTCTCCTCGTAAATTGTATAACCTATCTAATAAGTTTTTTACATCATTTGATAATGCTTTCAATTTATCACACCCTTTATTATAAATTGATTATAGCAAATTTTTAAAAAAATGTAAATAAGAAAACCACAACATCTGTTATTATTGTGGTTTTCTTGTATTTTTCATGTTTTCAAAATGTTCTGGTACTAAATTTTTTTCTTTTTCACTAAATAAATAAGCAAATTCTTCTAGTCTTTCCTCACCAAGATATTCTATCTTACGAAGTACTATATCTTTAAAATCTAAAGTGCTCAAATAATTAATTAATCTATTGTGATTAAATAATCTTCTTAATGTCCAACCATATGATTTAGAAATAGGCATTTCGGTATCTAATGTAACTCCCTCTTTAAATGTAAAAACATATCCATTATAATCCATATACCTAAGAAAAATCTGAGTAAGTGGCAAATCACTAAATTTAAAACCATTTTCTTCAAATTTACTTGTCGATAAAACTAAACCAAATAATACAGTATCTACTTTTTCAAACCCCATTGCAAATAAAGATTTAACAATATCTTCAGTACTAATATTATACATGATAACCTCCTAAAAACATTTTAATATAATTTTAGAGATTTCGTCAATATACTTTAGTACTTAACTGCTCTTAACTGCTCTTAACAGAGAAGATAATATAACTTTATTAGTTGTTTTCTACAGTACACTACTAATATTAATAATGTTAGTTGATAGTTTTAGCAACAAAAATAATTAAAAACTACTTTGTCATAATAGACACATTTATTATGACTTTAGAAATTGAATATTTATTATTTGAAATTCTAAAAAAGAAACTAAACAATTATTAAAAAGTAGTAAATAATTTAAACAAAAAATAACCATTTACCTTTTCTTTAGATTAGGTATTAGGTTATTTTTTATATAAGAATGCACTATATTCCTAAATACCATAAACGCATATATAGTAATATAGTGCTTCTGAAGTTTCAAAAAAGTTCTACTTCGTACTAAATTTTCACAATTAATCTATCGTGTTTTCCCCTTTGATTCCTTATTCATTTCATACGAAGATAATCTATAAAGTTGTTCTTCATCTATGTGAATTACTTTCCCACCAACCGGATTAATCTTGATTCCACCAAAAACTATCCATATTGCATCTATTGGTGTACTTGGCATATCTGCATATCCATCTGTAAAAATTATCTTGTTTTCGACTCTTCTTGTAAATGCATTAACAGCTACATCAAAGTCAGTTCCACCACCTCCATAAAATTTCAGATTATCAATATCGGATACATCTTTAATTTCAGCAAAACCATAAAACTGTGTATCGAAACATCCAACTTTAACTTTAGATGTTTGCAATATGTTTTTACATTCTCTTAAAAAGTTTCTAAGTAGCGTTTCATTTATAGAACCACTTGTATCCAAAACAATTTCTGTCTCTGGTCTGGGCATTTCTTCTAAATATGCTGTTACTACACCATCTTCTATCCCGGCATTTCGATATGACCAATCAACATCGTATTTTACAGCTTCTTTTAACAATCTTCTCCAATCAATAAGTGGTTCAGACATCCCAATGTCAGTTATATTTCTCCTTTCACTGTTTGTAATACTTCCATGACCATGTGACTTGCTAGCTAGTGCCTCTCTTAATTCTTCTAGTTGTTTTTTTCTCGCAATTTTATTTTGTTTAAATGCTTCTTTTTCTCCTAATTCTGTTAACTTTTTTATTTCTTCATTTCTTTTCTTTTCTTGCTCTTCATTTTGCTTTTCATCAAGTTGTTGTGATTGTGATTGTTGTTCTTGCCGTTTCTTTTTTATTGCATTATCCCACATAGAATGAGTGTAATGTCCAACGTCTTGTTGTTTTTGTTGTTTATCTTGTTCCTGTGAACTTTCATTATTAGAACCACTTTGTTGTGGCTGTGATTGTTTATCTTGCTCTTGTGAGCTTTCACTACTAGAACCACTCTGTTGTGGCTGTGATTGTTTATTTTGTTCTTGTGAGCTTTCACTGCTAGAACCACTTTGTTGTGGCTGATGTTCATTATTTCCGCTTTGTTGTTGGCTGCCCTTTTGATTTTGACCATTACCATGTTCATTCGGTTGTTGCTGTTGTTTCTTTTCCTCTAAAAGCTTTTTGTACATTTCTTCTGCATCGTAATTTATTGCATCAGGTATATCAACACCGCCTTCAACCATAGGTAATCCATCTTGTTTTAGAAAAGCATTTATAATAGAATCTGTTGCTATATTCCATAATTCTTTATCTTTACCTTCACTTCTAAAAATATGATTGAATGCTATATGACATATTTCATGAGCAAAAACAAATGTCTGCTCCTCATTTGTAATTGATTCAATAAAGTTTGGATTATAATAAATGGTTGTGCCATCTGTTCCTGCTGTTTCTATTGCTGGTTCAGCAATAAAGTTAGAATTAGCAACCACACTTCCAAAGAAAGGATACTTAACTAATAATCTTCTTTTAATAGAGTCTATATTCATAAACCATCCTTAAATTTGTGCTAATAATGAATATACTTCTTCATTTATTTTATTAGCAGTTAAATCAGAACAAGTAACAATA
>CALVYL010000010.1 GCA_944372215.1 uncultured Bacilli bacterium
GTGATTTATTTTAAAATAGAAACATTTAAAAATACAATGTTTCTATTTTATTTAACCCTATAATAATGTAAAGAATTGATAAAATGATTGCAAAGATATAATAAATTTGATATAATTAAATTACCTAGTAAGGTAGCCTGTCATTATAAAACCGACTAAATATGATATACGGGAATCTAATTGATTTATGGTGTAGAAGACTTATCCATTAAGTGCATAAGGATCCTAAAGTAAGTCATGTGATGCCCACCTGCCGAGAGCGGGTTTTTATCAACGCAGCTACCTTCTAGGTTTTATATTGGAGTGGAGAGTTATATGGATGAAAAACTAATAAGTTTAATTGGGGAAAAGAATGTTGAAAAAATAAATAAGACAAGAGTTGTTTTAGTTGGTGTTGGTGGTGTTGGTGGTTTTGCTTTAGAAGCATTAATCCGGAGCGGTATTAATAATATTACTATTTATGATGATGATAAATTTGTCTTAAGTAATTTAAATAGACAACTATTTAGTAATACTAATAATATCGGTCATTATAAAGTAAAAGAAGCAACTAAAAGAATTAAGAGTATCAATCCTGAGGTAAAAATTAAAGGGATAAATGATAAAATAACTAAAGATAATATTAATAGTTTAGCTTATTGTGATTATATAATTGATGCTTGTGATGATATTGAAGCGAAAGTGGCCTTAATTAAATATGCTAAAGAAAATAATATTAAGATAATTAGTGCTTTAGGGACTGGTAAGAGATTAAATCCTACTAGTGTAGTAATTGCTAAATTGGAAGAAACCCAAAATGATGCTTTAGCGAAGAAACTTAGAAGCGTTTTAAGAAAAGAAGAAATAGATTTAGATGTTCCGGTTGTATATGCTAGCGATGTACCATTAAATAATGATGCATCGGTTGCATCAAGTATATTTCCTCCAGCTGTTGCGGGCTTATATCTAGCATATTATGTAATTAATGATATTATAAAAGAATAGCATTGCTATTCTTTTGTTATGAGAAATTTTGCTAGAATTTCGGGATTTTGATAATTATAGACAATATCATAGATTACATTTATTAATTCAATATTGATATTTTTATTTTTTAATAAGTTATAGACAGTATCTAGGGTATAATAACCTTCGACAGTGTTATTGGCTAAGTATTCATCTATATCTTTTTTGTTTTTAGTTTTACCGATAACGTAACCGAAGGAAAAATTACGGCTTTTTTTACTGGAACAAGTTAGCATTAAATCCCCAATACCCGCGAAGGATAAGATGGTTTTAGGATTGCCACCGAGATATTTGATAATGTGTTTGATATCATGAAGCGATTCATTAATTAAAAAGCTTCTAGTTGAATCACTAAAGCCTAGACCTTCTAAAATGCCTGAGGCAATAGCAATAATATTTTTAACAGAACCACACAACTGAATACCTATTAAATCATCTGTAGGACGTAATTTTACCGTATCTCCTGGTAAGGTTTTTAGTACTAAATTTTTAGTTTTAGTATTTTTGGCAGCTAAAGCTAAGGCAACAGGTTCATTACTAGCCATATCAATAGCAAAAGTTGGTCCAGAGATTACAGCAATATTGGTGGTTTGTAAAATATCGGCGACAATATTAGAAAGAAGATTTAAAGAACTTTCTTCTAAGCCTTTAGCGGCAATACATATTGGAATACTTTTTTTGTAAAAAGGTAACATATCATTACAAACACTGGTAACATATTTACTAGAGGTTACAAAATAGATTAATTTGGTATCTTTTAATACCTCTTCATAAGATGTGGAAATTTTTACATTAAAAGGAATATCATTGGGTAAAATTGATGCCAATTTACCAGTTTCTCTAAATTCTAGTTCCTTATTGGGATTTTCAGTCCACATCATAATTTGATGACCATTTTTAGCCAAGGTTAGGGCAATTGCTAAACCATAAGCTCCAGTACCAATTACACTTATTTTCATTCATCACTCCTCATTTCTTCATGTAATTTATTCAAATTATTTTCAATTTTATTATTTTTAGGATTATAGTATTTTCGTCCTTTTAAATTAGCTGGCATATATTCTTGTTTAACCCAAGAATTAGGATAATCATGGGGATAAAGATAAGTTTTAGATGTCGTTTTGATATTATCAGGAATATTGCCGGTATTACCTTTATAAATGTCATTAAGGGCCGCATCCAAAGCAAGGTGCGAACTATTGCTTTTCGGGGATAAAGCCATTTCTGTGACAATTTGACCTAGAGGAATTCTAGCTTCGGGTAAACCTACTAATTCAGCGGCCGCAATCGCGGCGGCGAGTCTCGGTCCGATTCCAGGATTAGCCATACCAATATCTTCATAAGCAATTACTGAAAGACGACGATAGATGCTATCTAAATCTTCTGCGACAATTAATCTAGCTAAATAATGTAAGGATGCATCGACATCACTACCACGGATTGATTTTTGAAGGGCACTTAAAACATCATAATGGCCATCTTCATTTTTATCATGGAAGAATACTGGCTTAGCATTGATTGATTTAATAACATCAATATCCACTTGACCATCTTTACTACCGTAATAAGCCATTTCTAAGAGATTTAAAGCATATCTTAAATCACCACTAGCAAGATTGGCAATATATTCTAAAGTGGGTTGATCTATTTTAATATTAGGTAGTTTGTTAATTCCTTTATTTAAGCCTTTAACAATATCTGTAACACTTAATTCATGTAATTCAAATATTTGACAACGACTGCGAATCGCTGGATTGATTTTATGATAAGGATTACTAGTTGTTAGACCAATTAAAATAACGGTTCCATTTTCAATGTAGGGCAATAATAAATCTTGCTTATCTTTATTCATTCTGTGTATTTCATCAATTATTAGTACCAATTCACCATACATTTTAGCTTCTGCAATAGCAATATCAAAATCTGCTTTATTATTAACTGTGGCATTAAGCATTTTATATCTAATACCAAGTTCACTTACAATAGCTATAGCTAAACTAGTTTTACCAATCCCCGGTTTACCATAAAAAATCATGGAAAAAATTTTCTTGTTTTTAACAAGATTGCTAATAATTTTATTTTCTCCAACTAGATGAGTTTGACCAACCACATCAGCTAAAATCTTCGGTCTTAATATGTCTGCTAAAATTTCCATAACATCACTCTTAAATTATATCACGAATTGATAAAAAAAACAGAGTTTTATAGTGATTTTCCAAAATTACAATTCAAAAAGCAACCTAAATGGTTGCTTTTTGAAGCGGCTGTACGCCTACACGGGTCAGGACCTCAAACCAATACTAGTATTAACTAGGGTTATCAGTCCCGTAGTAGATATAATATCTACTAGTTATATTATATCCACCAGTGATTAAATTATACCAAAAAAATTACCGTATGTAAATACTTATAGCAAAAAAATTAAAAATAATGTATAATTATATTGTGGTAATATGAAAAATATAATAGAAAATATTAAAGATGAAAATGTTGTTTATTATTTAGAATATTTAAAGTATGAAAGAAGATTATCGGATAATACTATTGATTCATATGGGGAAAATTTATTAATGCTATTAGAATCTACTAAAAAAGATAGTTTAAAACTAGGTAGTGAAGATATTAGAAATTATTTGTTAAATGTTGATGCCAGTGCTAAAACTAAAGCCCATTATTTATCTGTTTTTAATTCATTTTATAATTATATGATATTTAATAAAAGAATTG
Organism: uncultured Bacilli bacterium; assembly: GCA_944372215.1. Taxonomy (GTDB): domain Bacteria; phylum Bacillota_I; class Bacilli_A; order RF39; family UBA660; genus Onthocola_B. Next base: position 3,733 of record CALVYL010000010.1, read on the forward strand.
ATAAGAATCCTTGTGATAGTATAAAAGCTCCGAAATTAGAAAAGAAATTACCTAATTATCTTACTGATGAAGAGATAGATAAATTGCTCGATATTAGACTTACTAAACCAATTGATTATCGTAATAAGGCAATGTTAGAGGTGTTATATGCAACTGGTATTAGAATAAGTGAACTTACTAATTTGGAGTTAAATCAAATAGATTTTGATGAATGTATTATAAGAGTAGTGGGTAAAGGAAAAAAAGATAGAATTGTACCTCTCGGCGATACTGCTATTTATTATTTAAAATTATATATAGAAGAATATCGGAAATTTTTACTAAAAACCCAGGTTAGTAATTATGTTTTTATTAATAAAGATGGTAATAAAATAAGTAGACAAGGATTTTTTAAAATATTAAAAAGATTAACACAAGAAGCTGGTATTAAAAAAGATGTTTCACCTCATACTTTGAGACATTCATTTGCGACGCATCTTCTAAATAATGGGGCTGATTTAAGAGTTATTCAAGAACTGCTGGGGCATGAAAATTTAGTTACTACCGAGATATATTCGCATTTAAGTAATAAAAAAATCGAGGAAGATTATAATCATCATCCTCGAGCTCATAAAGAGAAGGGTATTAATTAATTACAGCTCTCATTACGAGCACTTGAATTACTACGTGCTTTGCTTCTTGCACTACTTGAACTAGAAGCTTTAGAATTATTTCTGGCATTAGCATTGCTTCTAGCTGAATTTTTTGATTTGCTCATTATTTACCTCCCAGTACTATTATGTGACGTTTAGGTAATATTAATCATAAAATAATTGGTAATATTTAGAAAGGAATGATTTAATGAAAAAACCAATAATTGGTATAACTTATCGAAAAATAAATGATGGTAAAAGAGATATTTTAAAGGTTAATAAAAGTATTATAGATTATGTAATAAAATGTGGTGGGACACCATTAATTATATTTGATAATATGGATTTTAGTCTTTTTGATGGCTTTATTTTACCCGGAGGATATTCGTGGGAAAAAATAGATGAAGAAATATTAAAATATGCTTTTAATAATGATATACCGGTTTTAGGTATTTGTGCAGGTATGCAATTAATTGGATCGATTGATAAATTAAGAAATATAACTGATAATTCAATAGCAATTGGTAATAATAAACATCAGAGGGCAGAGGAATATGTTCATGAAATAAAGATTAATAAGGGCTTATTATATGATATTTTAGGGATAGATAAAATACTCGTTAATAGTAGGCATAATGATACTATTAATTTAAACAATAATTATATAATTGATGCCTATAGTACTGATGGTATAATTGAAGCAATTCATATTCCAGAGAAAACATGTATTTTAGGATTGCAATGGCATCCAGAAGATTTACATGATCAATTTAGTCAAAAAATATTTCAATATTTTATTGAGGAGTGTAAAAAAAAGTGGTATACTTAAATAGAGCCACACTGGTATCTCAGCCAGTGTGTTTTTCTTTTTGAGGGAGGAATTTTTATGACAAAGTATGTTTTTGTAACTGGGGGTGTTTGTTCAGGTCTTGGTAAAGGTATTACGGCATCGAGCATTGCCTTACTTTTAAAAGCCAAGGGTTATAAAGTGTTTATGCAGAAATTTGATCCTTACATGAATGTTGATCCAGGGACGATGTCACCAATCCAACATGGTGAGGTTTTTGTAACTGCTGATGGTTGTGAAACAGATTTAGATTTAGGACATTATGAAAGATTTATTGATGAAGAATTAAATTATACCTCAAATATTACCAATGGTAAAATATATTCTAGTGTCATTGAAAAAGAACGGGTTGGAGATTTTCTAGGAGCTACTATTCAGATTGTACCTCATATATCTAATGAAATAAAAAACAAAATATATGAAGCCGGAACAAGTAGTGGGGCTGATATAGTAATTACGGAGATTGGTGGTACCGTCGGCGATATAGAATCCGCGGTTATGATGGAGTCTCTAAGGCAATTCCGTTTAGAAACCGGTATTAATAATTCGTTATTTGTACATACAACACTAGTACCATTTTTATATGGTTCAAATGAACTTAAAACAAAACCTACGCAAAATAGTATAATTGAACTAAGAAGATTAGGTATTCAACCAGACATTATTGTTACTCGAGCGCCGATAGAGTTGGGGATTCACGTTCGCGAGAAAATTGCTTTGTTTGGGAGTATTCCAATAGAAAATATAATTGAAGCAAAAGATGAAGCGAATATTTATCAAATACCCATTAATTTTCATAACCAACATATTGAAGATATTATTTTAAAACAATTTAATTTAAAAATAACTAAGAGTAATTTAGAGCAATGGGAAAAATTAATTGAAAGGGTAGAGAATTTAGATAAAACCATTGAGATTGCCTTAGTAGGTAAATATACGGAACTAGAAGATGCTTACCTTTCGGTGAAAGAAGCACTAAAAGCAGCTGGTTATAAATATAATACTAAAATAAATATCAAATGGGTTAATAGTGAAGAATTAGAATCTAATAAAGTCAATTTAAAAGAAATATTTAAAAACGCACGGGGCATAATTGTCCCAGGAGGCTTTGGCTCACGGGGTATTGAAGGTATGATCAAAGCTTGTGAATATGCTAGAGTAAATAAAGTGCCATTTTTAGGTATTTGTTTAGGTATGCAAATTGCTGTAATTGAATTTGCTAGACATGTTTGTGGAATAACTGATGCTAATAGTAGGGAATTTGATGAACTTGCAGCTAATCCAGTTATCGATTTAATGGCGGATCAAAAAGCCATTATCAATAAAGGGGGAACATTAAGATTAGGTAATTATAAATGTCATTTACAAAAAGGTACTCTTGCTTATAAAGATTATAAGAGCGAAGAAATATTAGAACGACATAGACATCGCTATGAATTTAATAATAATTACAAAGAAATATTAGAAAGTAAAGGCTTAATCATCTCTGGAGTTAATCCCGATACTAATTTGGTAGAAATGATTGAACTTGATAATCATCCGCATTTTATTGTCTGTCAGTTTCATCCAGAATTTAAAAGTCGTCCGACAAGACCACACCCTTTGTTCGATTCATTTATAAAATCAAGTATTGAAAATAAAAAATAAAATTGTTATAATATTTTTGAAAAGCAATAGCGTCCTATTTTTAAGCGAGTCGCTTAAAAGAGAAATTAGATATTACCTTATATAAATATTCCAATGTAACCTACCCATAACGCTGTTATGTATAGTACATTTCCATATTTATAATATTTAGTATTGCTTTTAGTAAGGGAGTGAAAATTATGTGGTATTATTTAACAGATAAAATGTATGACGGATTTTTACTTTCTTTTAATTTGTTTAAAACTAATGATATAAAAAAAGTTAAAAGAACATTATATTATTTATCTAATAATTTAGATGCTAATTATATAAGTTTTGATATACCAAAGAAAAATGGTAAACTCCGAACTATTTATGAACCGAGTGGCTTACTTAAAAACGTGCAAAGAAATATATTAAAAAATATATTAGAAGATAAAAAAATATCAAAATATGCTAAAGCATATCAAAGGCATATTAGTTTAGTAGATAATGCTATAGAACACATAAATAAAAAAATTATTTTAAAACTAGATATTAAAGATTTTTTCCCTAGTATTAATTTTAATATGGTATATAATACTTGTTTTAACGAAACATTATATCCTAGAAAATTAGGTATTTTATTAACTAATATATGTATGTATAATAATGAATTACCCCAAGGAACACCAACAGCTGCTTATATATCTAATATTATTTTAAGAAGCTTTGATGAAAAAATAGGTAACTATTGTGATAATTTAAATATTAGTTACACAAGATATTCTGATGACTTAACTTTTTCAGGAGATTTTAATGTTCAAGAAATTATTTCTTTAGTAAAAGATGAATTAAGAAAATATCATTTTAAACTTAATTATGATAAGATTAAAGTTATTAGAAATAATAATAGACAAATAGTAACAGGAATTGTTGTCAATAAAAAATTAAGTATTAAACGAGAATATAAAAAGAAAATAAGACAAGAAATATATTATATTAATAAATATGGTATTGATAGTCATTTAAAGAAACTTAATATTGATAATAAAAATAAATATTTGCATAGTTTAAAGGGGAAAGTTAATTTTGTATTACAAGTAGAAAATAATAATGAGGAATTTAAAAAATATCAAATATATATAGATAACTTATTATTTAAAATTCCTATTTCTAATTGAGAGAATGCCTTATGAAAAACTAAAGACAAGCATTCATAAACGTGTCTTTTTTTCATATATTTATAAGGGATGCTTATGCAAATATTAATACCTTTACTTATATCTACTATTGCAGGTCTATCAACTTGTCTTGGAGCATTAATAATATTTTTTAAGATAGATAAAAAGAAATATAATAAATTTATAACTTTTTGTTTAGCTTTTTCGGCTTCAGTAATGATAGGTATATCAATATTTGATTTGATTCCCGAATCTTTTTTTAATTATCTTGGGGTTTATGGATTATCTAAATCTATTATTTTACTTTTTGTAGCCTTTATTATAAGTTATATAGTTATTACTTTTATGAGTTCTCTTATAAATAAACAGGAACAAAAGCAAGATTTATATAAATTAGGTATACTAAATATGATTGTATTAATTCTGCATAATTTACCAGAAGGGATTGCCACATTTTTAAGTAGTTATCAAAGTATTGGCTTAGGTATTAAACTTAGTATAGCCATAATGCTTCATAATATCCCTGAAGGTATAAGTATAGCTGTACCAATATATTATGCCACTGGCAGTCGAAAAAAAGCGTTTAAAAAGGCTTTTTTATCGGGTATTGCTGAACCTATCGGGGCTCTGCTAGCATTTGTTTTCTTAAAGGATTATATTACAGATATGATGATTAGTGTTGTACTAGTTATTGTGGCGGGATTAATGATTACTTTAGCTATACAGGAATTAATTCCAGCATCTTTAAAATATAAAGAAAATAAAGCCTTATATCTTGGTTTAATCAGTGGTATAGTATTAGTATTAATTAATATCTTATTGTTTTAATAACCATATTTTGCTATAATTTGTTTGAGGGAGAAAAATGCATTTAGTAGATCATTATTTACAAATAAGAGATATAACAATATATAATAAGAAAATAAAAAAAGATTTTAAAGTTTTAGCTATTGGGGATATTCATTTAAGTAAAAAAGTATCAAAAGCAAAAATTAATTTTTTAAAACAACAATTATATAAAGAAAATCCTGATTATATTGCTTTTCTAGGGGACTTTATTAATAGTCCAGATGACATAGATAATATAGATATCAGAAAGGAAATAATTGCTTTAATTAAAGAGGCAGCTAGTATTGCCAAAACTATGGTTATTTTAGGTAATCATGACTTTTTTAAAAAAGAGAAGAGAAATAAATATATAATGCATTATAATCAAAAATTTTGGAATCATATTGCTAATATAAATAATGTTTATTTATTAAATAATGATGTTTATAAAGATAATAGGGTATTATTTATGGGATATATGCAAACTTTAGATTATTATTATCAAAATAAAAAATATGAAGATCCTAATATTTTTTATAGTGATTATATTAAATATCCTCAATTATATAAAAATTTAAATAATAATTTAGTTAATATTGGTTTAATACATTCACCCGAGTATATTAAACTTGCTAAAAATGTGCAACTTTTAAAAGATTATGACTTATTAATTAGTGGTCATAATCATGATGGTTGCATTCCTTTGGGAGTTGGTAATTTTAACAGAGGTATTATTAGTCCTAAAAAAGAAATATTACCTAAAGAGGTGAGGGGATATATAACCTTAGAAACTGGTACTAATATGTTAATGAGCGGTGGTATTGTAAAGATTCAAGATTGTGCTCCTAAGTTATTACAGCCATTAAATCATTTGTGTCCAATGCAAATAGATATAATAACATTTACTAGTATTAAACAAGAAACAAAGATAACTAAAAGATGGATTTATATGCAAAAAACAAAGTAATCCATTTTCTTTTCCATAATTAAGTTAACATAATATATATTATTTAAAATTATATTTTGGCTATTAATAGCTAAATTATAGTCAATTTTGTAATGTTTTTTAGACTTATCTAGTTTATTTCTATTTTAATGGATTTGTAATTAATCATGTATAATATTAATTAAAATTTTAATTTTATAAATTAATATTAATTAATATAAATGATTTAATAATTATCCTTATTTATATAAATAATGTTATAATACGTGCATAATCCTTATATTTATATATAATAAGGATATATATACCCTATTTTTTCTTTTCTGGGTAGTAGGGGACTTTAAACTTAAAAGTGTAGTAGTAATAGCTAATAAATAGAAATAATAAACCTGAGGTAATGCCGCCGATTATATCACTAAAATAATGAACACCTAAATATATTCTAGAAAACATAACAGTTAAAGCGATTAAAACTATTATAATAGTTAATATTGTTTTTTTGATTTTACTCCCCTTCTCTTGCCATAATAAATATAAAAGTATTCCTCCCATAACTATCATAATCATTGTGTGACCACTAGGAAAACTAAAACTTTTTTCAATAGCTAAAGGATTAATACTTGGTCTAGGTCTACCTACAATAAGCTTTAAAGCTTGGTTTAGTAGGGTAGAGGCAAAAATTATAATTGTAATAACTACTCCCCTACTCTTTTTTAATATAATAAATAATAGACAAAATAGAATAATAAATATTTCTGTTCCTAATAAACTAAAACCTTTAAATATAATAGTATTAGTATTATTAATTATTTTACTAGCATGAGAATAAATAAAATTATCAATTGGATCAAATATATTTAATTTAACTAATATTATTTCTAATAATAAAATAATAGCTAAAATAATTATGATTATAATATTAGTTCTTTTTTTCATCTTTAAAACCTACATTCTTAAAAATTAAGTAAAATATTATAGTAAGTAAGATATCTATAATTAATTTACTTAACAATAAATTAATATTTAATAAATTATATAATATGTATATTAAAAAGCCACTAATAAGTATTTTTAATGCTTTTTTAAATATATAAATAAAATTATTTCCAAAGTTATTATGCCGATAAATATTAGGATAATTCATTAAAAAATTAATTATTACACCAATAAAACCTGATATTAAAGTGGTAATTATTAAAGATGTTAGATCATTAACATTATCTATAAAATAAAATAATATAAAAAATACTAATAAACTTAAAATATATGGTATAAATAATTTTAAGAAATATTTAAATAATGCATTGTAATTTATTTTTAAAGTATTAAAAGTATTATTTTTATTATAAATGGTTTTAATATTAATTTCTTTAATATCAATATTATTTTCAATTAAAGTAATTAAAATATTATCAGAATATGCGGCATTAATATTAGTTATTTTATTGGCTAAATCTAAACTTAATGAATATAAGGGGCTAAAAGCATCATGAATATTATAATTAAAAAATACTTTATATAAAAAGTTCGTAACTTTACTATTTATTAAAGAATTATCGGTAATACCAATAATAAAAGAATTTTTATTATCTATAGCTTCTTTAGATACTTTAATAACATCTTCAATATCTGTTTCATATAAATTTTTGATATAAGTTATGGCTTTGATATTTTTATAGTTATCTTGACAGTATTTAATGATTTGCAATGGGTCCCCTATTTCATGAAGGATGTGATAAAAAGAGGCTAATTTATTAATTAAATTAGTATTATTGCTATAATTTAATATTAAAACATTAGAAAAAGCATTAAGTTTATTTAATGCATCTTCTATTTTATTTTCATTTATTTTATTTAAAGGTATTATAATTAATAATTCATCATTCATAACAATCACTATTACTATTTTAGCAAATTATTGTTAATTTGGCTATAGTTTTTAATTATAGTTAAAATTATTTATTCAGGAGTGCTAGATACCCAATAATAGGAATCACCAGATTGTTTATATGTATGTTTATATAATGTACCATATTTCTTAAGAAAATCATAATCGATATTATAATCCTCTGGCGAATCCGGCAATTCATTGGTACAATTATTATTTGTAGTTTTGCCAACATATGAACTATAACATTCTCCATTGACAATTTTTAAGAAATAATCGTAAATTATTATTTCATCACCTTTTTTGTAGGCGTCTTTTATAACTCGGTAGGTATATGGTTCGGCCCCGAAAGTTTTAGTATATGTTTCAGGAAGACCACAGTAATAGGTATCATCTTCATTATAACAAATTGTATTATAATTAATCATAAATTCAGATTCAGCTGGCAAATCTTGACCATATAATTTTTGATAAGAAGCATTTAAATCAGTACTTGCTATTGATGATACAGTACAAACATCCTCTTCATAATTATCGGTTGCAAAGGTAATGTTTTCACTAATATTACAAATATTTTCATCATCCACTTTATCATAACTTTCGGTATTGGTTTGGGAGTTATTTAAAGTTTTGTAGGCCATACACATCTTCGTACTATTATCTAAATCATCATAAGTTACTGAAGCATCGGCATATACCTGAAGGCCATTACACATTTCTAAATCATCACTGCCTAAATACTGATAGAGATTATTAACTAATGTGCCATTAGCATCTAATTTTTGGCCTTTAAATAAAAATATGGCTAAAAATATAATAATTAGAACAATAACAATTATACCACCTGTTATTATATCTTTTTTCTTAACTTTGTTTTTCATAAACACCTATAACTTTCTGGCTTCTATTTCCGCAATTTTTTCTAAGAATTCAGCAGCATTACTCGAATCAATGGAATCATAGCCCAGTTCCTTTAATGCTTGAACTTTAACAGTATTAAGTTGTTGGGTCCGACTTAATTTATCTTCATTTTTTTGTTCGATTTCTTCAATAAATTTTTGATGTTTGTCGGCCAGTTTACTTTTACTAGCTCCCCCATTATTATAAAGCGTTAAAGCCGTATAAAATATACCTTCAAAAATAAATTGCTTATCAGCATCAAAAGCATTTTCATCAGGTTTGATAAAGCCATTAGATTTGGCCATATAACCTAAGAAATATTTAATTTCTGGTATGTTATCAATTGATTGCAGAAGGAAATATAAATATTTAACTGCCGCTTCGTCACTGTCGTCTCCTTCCGCTAATTTTTCTTTAAGTAAGAAAATAATATCGTTTAATAATATTTTTTTATCTTTGCTTAAATTTGAAAAATCTAAGCCATTTTCATATTTATCTCCTGATTTTATTGAAGAATTTAATCTTTTTTCTACTCCCATTAAATAAGTAGTATCAATTACTAAATTTTTTAAAGTTTCTTCGCTACAATCTTTAATATCTAATAATTCTAATAATAATACTTTCTTTTCTTTAGGCCACTTATCTATAGAATCAAGAACTAAATAATTATAAACCATTTGTCTTGAAACTCCCAGATATTTAGCCAATTTTACTTTTGATAACCCCAACTCTTGTAATATTTCATTTAATTTGTCCATAATTTCACTTTCCTTTACTCTATTTACAAATTAATTATACATAACTTTACACTTAAAATCAAGACTAGTTTGATAAATACCATAATTTCTCATTATTTTTATAAACATTTTTAATAAATCCACAACCTAAACATTCTTCTCCTAAATACAAGACACAAGCCTGTCCTGGTGTAACAGCAGTTGCTCCCCCGCTATATTTAACTAATATTTCGCCGTTTTCTAAATATTCTAGTTCTACTGGGTGATCTTTATCACGATACCGGAATTTGGCGGTACAAAAAGTAGGTCTTAAACCGGAGATAAAATTAACATTTTCTATTAAACAAGCATCACTTTCTAAATACTCATTATCACTACCAAACGCCACATATAAAATGTTTTTTTCAACGTTTTTGCCACAGACATAATGTCTTTCTTGATAACCACTAATACCCACATTTCTTCTTTGACCAATTGTATAATTCATTAAACCATTATGTTTACCAATAATATCGCCGGTTTTAACATCTATAATATCCCCAGGATTAGGTCTTAAATAATTTTGGGTAAATTTCTGGAAATTTCTTTCACCAATAAAACAAATACCAGTCGAATCCTTCTTCTTCGCGACATTTAAATTATAATCACTAGCAATCTTTCTTACCTCATCTTTGGTATAATCTCCGATAGGAAATAAAACATTACGGAAATTTTCGGGTTTGACATCCGCCAGAAAATAGGTTTGGTCTTTATTTAAATCGACAGCTCTAAGTAATTTACCGTCCTTTATTCTCGCATAATGACCAGTCGCAATATAATTGGCTCCTAATTTTTTAGCATGACTCACAAATAAATCAAATTTAATATAACGATTACATAACATATCAGGATTAGGGGTTCTCCCCTTTTTTAATTCTTCTAAAAAATAAGTAAAAACATAATCCCAATATTCTTTAATAAAATCAATACGATGTAATTTTATACCTAGGGAATTACACAACTCTAAAGCATCGTTATAATCTTGTTCCTGCGGACAAATATAATCATTGCTATTAGGATTACCTAAAACATCATTATTAACTAAACTATCCCAATTGCGCATGAATAATCCTTCAACATCATAACCTTGATTCTTTAATAAAATTAAGGCTACCGCCGAGTCTACTCCACCACTTACACCAACAATAACTTTTTCCATATACATCACTACTATATTATACCTTAAAAGATTAAAAAGTTAAATAAATTAATAATATTATTACCAAAAAAATATAATAAAACATCATATATTATAATAATAATTAGACATAAGGCTATTTTTTTAAATAAATGAATGATTTCATCTTTATTAATTTTCTCTTTATAAATAAAATGTTTAAAAATAATTAAAATTAGTTTAAATAATGCTAATATTAAAAAATATAAAAAGAAAGTAAATACTAATTTATTAATAATAGTATAAATAATACTATAGATAAATCCTTTAAAACCAAATATAATACTTAAACTAGCTATTACAAAACCAATAGAAAAACCATTAAAAAAGATAAAAAAGATTGTTAAAGGAATACCAATAATAAATAAGGATAAAATAATTAAACAAGATAAAATAATAATATCCATAAATATATTATTAAAGGTATAAGTATTGATATTTTGTAAATAATTATTAATATTTAAAAAGACAATTTCTTGGCTAGCTTCATTTAAAAAGACTAAAAATAAGATACCAGCAATAATACCAATAGTTAATATTGTACTTATAAATATAAATATTTTTTTATTTAAGCTTGTCCACATAATATCACCAATTAATTATATTGAAAAAAATATAAAAATATGATAAATTATTAATAGTTAAATTGAAAGGACTGATTTAGATGAATAAAAAAGTACAAAAATTAGCTGTATGGATGATGCTTTTATTAATGGTTGGTAGTGTTATCGCAGGCATACTTGTTTATGTTATTTAAAAATTGAATAAGAAATCTACTAATAAAACAAATTTATCATAGTGAAAGAATACTATAAATAAGGCTCCAGCTAGAAATGGACCATAGGGAAATTCACTATTTTTTTTAAGTTCTAGGGAAGCTACTGCATAAGGTAATGCTAAAAATACAGATAATACTAGGGCTACAAGACCTATTTTAAAATCAAGAATTAAACCCATAAGAAAAGAAAATTTAATATCGCCCCCACCTAGAGATTCTTTTTTGAAAGCCAAATTACCTAATTTATATATCAATATCATTACCAAAAATAAAGCAGCCCCACTAATTAAACTAATAAAGACATTAAGGGGATCAAAATAAATGAATTTTAGAATAATTATTAAGATACTAGATATTATTAAAGGAGAATCTAAAATAATCATATATTTAAAATCACTAACAAAGATAATTATTAATAAAGAACTAATAATAAGGGCCACAAAAAAATCATAACCAATAGGAAAATAAAGATAAGACATTAAAAATAAAATACCAGTTGCTAGTTCAACAAAGAAATGACTACTAGCAATTTTTTGATGACAATAACTACATTTACCCTTTTGCAAGATATAAGAAAAAAGCGGTATTAAATTATACCATTTTAAAATATGTCCACAATTATCACATCTACTACGAGATATTAAGACGTTTTCCTTTTTGGGTAATCTTGTACCTATGACGTGATAAAATGATCCCATAATGCATCCTAAAATAAATATTAATACCGCCATAAAAAGTCTCCTTATTGAATTTGATCATATAAGCTAAACATTGGGACAATAACCGCAATTATAATTAATCCAACTATTACTGCTAAGAACGCAATCATTATTGGTTCAATAAATGATTTTAAATTATTAATTATATTTTTATGAAGCAATTGATAATAATCACTTACCTTCTGCATCATTGTTGCTAAATCACCAGTTGATTCACCAGTTACTATCATGTAATAAGCGACATCTGGTACTGCCCAATGGTCTTTGAATGCTTCTGATATCTTTTCGCCTTTTATTATATTATTGATAGTTTTATATAGTATGGCTCGATATATTTCATTATTAGTTATTTTACTTAAAATATCCATACTGTCAGTAATAAATACATTATTTCGAAGCAGCGATGCAAATGTTTTAGAAAATATAGTCATTTCATTATAAATAATAATATCTTTTATTATTGGTAGATGCATTAAAAATATTTGCATTGATGTTCTAATAGCTTTAACGTACTTATATAACATTACTATACCAATAATTATCGCTGCAACTACAATTAGTATTATATACCATTGACCTTTTAAAAAGGTACTAGCACTTATTACAATACGGGTTATCCCTGCTATTTCTGCCCCATTTTTTTGATAAATTTCGGTAAATTGAGGAACAACATATATTAAAATAAAAGTTATAACTCCAATAGAAAATACCATTACAATTGCAGGATAAGTCATAGCACTTACCATTTGTTTTCTAGTTTCATAAATTTCAGAATAGTAGTTTGACATATCATCTAAGGTTTCAATTAATGTACCACTTGCCTCAGCAGCTTTAATCATATTTATTAATAATGGCGGAAACATATTGCCTTGTTTAGCTAAAGCATTAGAAAATGACTCACCCAAAGTTAATTCATAAGAAATAGCTTTAAAAGCATTAAGTCTTGATTTATTTCCCTTCATTTGATTCGTAAGTATTTTAACGGCTTCACTTAAAGTAATACCAGCTTTAATATAGGTAGATAATTGCGTTAACCAAAATATTAAATCCTTGGTAGACATTCTTTTGTTGCCAAAAAGACCAGATTTGCTATATACAAAATCATAAAATGGGGTTGTTTTTATAACATAAACATCATAACCTTCATTTAATAAGTATGAATTGACATCTAATTTACTATAACCATTCATGGTTCCTGTAATTATTTTTCCACTATTATCTTTAGCTTTATAATAATATACATGAGGAACTTTACTACGAGTAGCTCCAGCCGTTTGTAAATCTAATAATAATAATTTTTTTTGTTCTTCTAATTTTGCCAGAGTTTTAGCACTATACTTATATACTTTTTCTTTTTTACTTTTCCTTTTCGTTCTTTCATATATTCTTTCTTCTTCATCTAATATATGTTCTTTAGTTTTACGATAAGTTTTATCTACTTGATAACTAGTTTTATTATACAATCCAACCCAAAAATCAAAAAATACTGTTTTTATCCCTAAAAATGCAAAGTAAAATATATTATAAATAATCATAATAGGTATTTTTAATATTTCAACTATTTTATTATTACTATTTTGATTCTTAGTATTAATAGTATTAGTCATTTCTGGCATCTTGTATTCTCCTTTACTATAATTAAGTATACCACAAAATATCTATATTAGTAAATATAAAAACTAATAGATTTGACAATCTATCAGTATTTTTAATTCACTCTAATTGGTGAATTTATTGAGCCATCACCAGAGACATAAGTAACATCTGATGTTAGGTAAAAACAAGGGCGCACCGCAAAGTTGCCGATTCTCACGATGTAGTTGTAGACATAGCCACTATCGTTCACAATGTACGCATGTGTAGTCCCACTCGAACTGCGGGAAATAGTCCATTCGAAAAGCCCCATATACATCCAATTATTGTCTCTTATTGTTGAATTACTATATGAACTCATATTTGACGTCTTTGTATAAAAATTTTTATTTATTTTATAATAATAAATATGAATACAACAATAAAATATTTTAAAGAAATAACAAAGATTTATCGGGAAAGTAAACATGAAGAAAAAATAGTAAAATATCTAATTGATTTTGCCAAAAAAAGAAATTTGCAATATATAAAAGATAAATATAATAATATTTTAATTACTAAAACTAGCAGTGATAAAGCTCCTGTTATTTTGCAGGCCCATCTGGATATGGTTTATGTTAGTAATAATGATTTTGATTTTAAAAATAAGGAAATTCCTATTAAAATAAATAAAGAATACATTTATACTTATGGAACCACTTTAGGGGCTGATGATGGTATTGGAATTGCTTTGATCTTGACAATGTTAGATAAAACAAAAGCAAATATTGAAGCTTTATTTACCGCTAGTGAGGAAATTGATATGAATGGCGCCAAAAAGTTTGATGGATCATTACTTAAAGGCAAATATTTAATTAATTTAGATGGTTTTAATAAAAATATAATTATTAATGATACAGCGGCTTTTTATGATATTGAGATAAATAAAAAAATAGATAAAAAGAAAAGTAAATATCATAATACTTATAAAATAGAAATATCTGGTTTGCCCGGAGGCCATTCTGGGGCCGATATAGTAAAAAAAGATAATGCGATAATAATTCTGGGAAAGATATTAAATAAATTAAATGTTGAACTGATAAGTTTTAAAGGTGGTACTAAAAATAATGTTATTCCTAGTAGTGCTATTTCTTATTTTAATAGTGATGATGATATAAATATAAATAAAAAGAATATTAAATTAGAAAAAGTTAAATATCAAGATATAGTTATTAGTAATACTAAAGAATATTTAGAAAGTATTTTAAATTTACCTAAAAATATTTATTATAAAGATGATTTGGTTGTTACCTCATATAATCTAGGAGTAATTAATGATAATTTATTCCAAATTGGATTACGAAGTAATAATTTAAAAAAAGCTAATATATTAATAAATAGAATTAAGAATAATGGAGAAGAATATAATTACCAGATGCAAATTAAAGATTTTGAACCGAGTTTTCATACACGAAGAAACTCTAAACTTATTAAAGTATTACAAGAATGCAATAAAAAGGCGGTAATAAAAATGAGTCATATTACGGTTGAGGTAGGGTTTTTACAAAATAAAAGAAAAGATTTAAAAATAGCTATTATTGCTCCAGAGATTGAATTTGCCCATTCAACAAATGAAAGAGTAAATATTAAGTCCATTATTACTACAGAAAAATGGTTGCAAAAAGCTATTGAAAAATTAAACAATTAAAAAAGAGAGTAATCTCTCTTTTTCTATTTGGGAACTTGTTGAGTTATACAGTGAATGTTTCCCCCGCCGAGAAGAATTTCTCTGGCATATATTGGTTCAATTACTCTATCCGGATACAATTCTTTTAAAAGATTAATAGCTAGTTCGTCATGAGGATCACCAAAGACTGGTAAAGCTATAAAACCATTTCCAGTATAGTAATTAACATAAGATGCCGCTAGGCGATCACCAACTTGTCTTGGTAGTGTTCCTTCAACTGCATCGACACCTTGGCTTTCTTCTTCGGTAATTAATATTGGCTTTGGAGTATACATTTTATGAATTTTCAACTTGCGGCCCTTAGCATCAGTTTCGCTTTCCAAATATTCTAAAGCTTTCTTGCTAATTGCATATTGTGGATCAGATTCATCATCAGTCCAAGCAAGTACTACCTCACCTGGTCTAACAAAGTTACAAATGTTATCAATATGGCCATTAGTTTCATCATTATATATTCCTTCCGGAATCCATAAAACTTTAGTACAGCCTAAATAATCACACAAAGTTTTTTCAATTTCTTCTTTAGTCATGTTTGGAACATTTCTGCCAGATTCAGGACGAAGCAATGTTTCTGCACAAGTTAAAACTGTTCCTTCACCATCGACATGAATTGATCCACCTTCTAAGATAAAGTCAGCTAAACGATAACTATCGGCATTTTCTAATTCGCACATTTTTCTAGCAATAGCATCGTCCTTATCCCAAGGAAAATATAAGCCATCGACTAATCCACCCCAGGCATTAAAATACCAATCGACACCACGAAGATCCCCTTGATCATTTACCAAGAATGTTGCTCCACAATCTCTAACCCAAGAATCGTTATTGCTCATTTCAACCACTCTTACTTTAGGATCAAGTAAATGTCTAGCATTGGCATATTGTTCATATGATACAAGCATTGTTACTGGTTCATATTTAGCAATAGTATTAGCTACCTCAACAAATACTTTTTGAGCAGGTTTGCCACCAAGTCGCCAGTTGTCGGGACGTTCCGGCCAAATAATATATGTACCACGATGTGGTTCAAATTCCCCAGGCATTCTAAAGCCATCATCAATTGGTTTTGTCTCTAATCTTTGCAATTTATCAACTCCTAATTCTTTTTAGACTCTTTAACGCGAGCAGCTAAGATTTCTTGAATAATTACAGATACTATTACCCCAATAATTAATGGTATATTCGAATTAATATATTCACTTGAGAAATCTCCGAATAATGTAAATATTACACTAAGTACAAGTAGTATAAATGGAACATATGCCATTAAATCAGTCATAACTTTTCCACCTGGTACTTTATATACTCTTGGTGTATTATCGGTTTTTCTTAATTTAATAAATGCTAAGAATAGCGGAATGTAACTAATAAGTAATGTAACTAAACTAAGTGAGAAGAATGTCCAGAATAAGTTACTAGCACTTTCCGATACGGCCCCAAGAATAATTCCTATAATGATAATTACACTGGCAACAATACCATTCATAATTGATGACATATAAGGAACACCTTCTTTGTTAGTTTTGGAAAACACTTTTGGTAATCCACCATCATCAGCTGAATATTTAGCAACTGAATTAACACCAAATGACCAAGAAACTATATTAGCAACCATTGTATAAATAAACATTAAACCAACGATTATAACAACAGCTCTAGTTATATCAGCATTAATGCCAATTCTTGTCATTAAAATTAAGAAACTATCAGTAATTCCTGCGGCTTCAGCTTCTTCTAAAGTCATGGCAATATTGACACCTGTTGCAGGTAAAATATAGAATAATGCCATTAAAACTCCCCCGATGATTAAAGCTTTAGGAATTTCTTTTTTAGGATTTTCCATATCATCAACAAATGTAGCAACTACCTCAAATCCTAGGAAATTAAATATTATTACTGATAGGAATGATAAACCTAAAAGGTCCATAGTAGGAAGTAAGTCCATTGCACTTTCTATTGGGTTAGCACTTTCACCAGTTTTTAAGAATACATAAATACCTAAAATTCCTAAACCAACCATGAAAAGTATTTTACAAAATGTTCCAATGTTTACTATCCATTTACTTTCCCCAATTCTTTTGGTTCCAAGTAAACTTACTAACCAGGTATAACCTAATTGTAAAACAAGTAGCCAGAATATACTTAATTCAATATCAAATATACCCGCAATTACATCTGTTACTGCAACTGCTAAAGATGCAATCCATAATGGGAAATTAATCCAATAATTCCAAGCAACTCGTGATGCCATTTTCGCACCAAAAGCTCTTTTTACCCAATCGTACATACCACCTTCACTTGGATAAGTTGTTCCAAGTTCAGCAGATATCATACCATAAGGTATACAGAATGCTATAATTAAGAAAATCCACCAAAAATATTGGGAATTACCTATAGCAGCTGTTGGGGTAACTGATTCTGCAACAAGTGTTATACAAACAGTTGCTAGAATCGCATCAAATAATTTAAATTTTTTCTTTTTCTTTTCCATACACAACTCCTAAACTAAATACCTAAATTTTTTTTGCAAATTGCAATTGTTTCATCTTTTTTGTCCATAAAATAAACAAGCAGAGCACGCATGGCTGTAAGTCTATTTTCAGCCTGATCAATTACAATAGAATACTCAGAATCAATCACTTCATCTGTTACTTCTTCGCCTCTTTTCGCTGGCAAGCAATGCATAAACTTGACATGTGGAGAAGCTTGTTTGATCATTTCCATGTCTACTTGGTATTTTGGATAAAAGATGTTCATTCTTTCCTCTTCAGAAAGTTCGGCTTCATATAAACCATACCAAACATCAGTATAAATAAAATCGGCATCCTTTAAAGCAATTTCTGGATCTTCAGTAAATAAAATACTGCCACCAGAAGCTTTACAGTTTTCTTCGCCGATAGCTCTAAAATTTTCTTTCAATTGAAAATCTTTTGGCCCGTATTGCACAAAATTACCACCAAGTTTAGTTGTAATCATCATTAAAGATGCACAAACTTGGGTAGCATCACCAACAAAAACAATTTTTAAATCACTAAATTGTTTTCCCGCTGGCATATGTTCAAATATAGTGGTAATATCTCCCATTTCTTGAGTTGGGTGATTGTAATCACTCATCCCATTGATAACAGGAACAGATGCATACTTTGCCAAATCCGTAATACTTTCGTGTTTAATAACACGAGCCATTAAAATATCTGTAAGACGTGCTAAAACATGAGCAGTGTCTTTTAGATTTTCATGAGCTCCAAGTTGAATTTGGCCAGGTGCCAAATATTGAGCGTGTCCACCTAACTGAGTCATTGCAGTTTCAAATGAAACACGAGTTCTTGTTGATGGTTGTTCGAAGATCATTCCTAAAGTCTTATGATATAAAACATTTAATGGATAACCGGCTTTAATGTTTTTCTTAATCAAAAGACCTAAGTTAAGAATATCTAATATTTCTTCTTTGGTGAAATTTTGACTATCAACAAAATCTTTTACTCTTACCATTTTTTACCTCCTATCCTAATTTGATTATAGCATTAATTGGAAAATAGTGTCAACTAAAAGTGTAATTATTTCATATTTTGACAACAAAAAGCATCAATTATTTAATTGATGCCCATACTCTATCATAATTAATTATTGCTTCATCGATATTTTTAACAAAAATTCCTTCTTTAAAATAATCATCAGGAACATTTGTAGCAATATTATTTAAATATGTATCACTTAGCAATTCTTGGGTTTTAATATTTAAATTTTTATAAGGATATTCTTCAATTATTTTTTGCATTACATCTGCTCTTAAAATATAATCAATAAATTTATATGCATTATCAACATTTTTAGCATTAACAGGCATTGCAAAATTATCAATACTAATATTAAAACCTTCTTCCGGATATACTACTTTTAAATTATCGAGTTCATTCATTGCTAGACCAGCTTCGGCATTCCAAATAACCCCAATTTTGGTTTCTTTAGTAATCATAAATGTTTTGGGACTATCGCTATCAAAAGCTTTAATATTTGGTTTTAATTCTAATAACCATTCTTTAGCTTCTTCTAAATGTTCTTCATTGGTATCATTCATATCATAACCTAAAGCTAGTAGTGCTAAACCAATAATTATTCGTTGATCATCAAGCAAAACAATATTGTTTTTATATTGCGGATTTAATAAATCATTGTAACTGGTTATCTCACCATCTACAAAATCACTATCATAAATTATGACTACTGAAGCCGCCAAAAATGGTAGTGAGTATTTATTATTAGGATCATATTCCAAATTTAAAAAATTGGGATTTAAATTGCTTAAATTAGTTAATTTACTTTTATCTAATGTTTGAATCATTTCTTTATCTATTAAAAGTTCAACTAGATAATCACTAGGAAATATTAAATCATATGTTCCACTTTTAGCGGCTTGGAGTTTAGCTAAACATTCTTCGTTAGAAGAATAAGTATTATAATTTACTTTTATATTATATTCCTCTTCAAAGTCTCTAATAACCTCATCTGGTATATAACTAGACCAATTTAAAATATTTACCTCATTTTTAGTTTGACCACAACCACTTAAAAGTATCATAAATATTAGTAAAACAATAATCTTTTTCATACTTGATATCCTTTCTTGATTTTTCGCATTTGAACAATGGTACTGGTAAATAAAATTATCATGACAACTAATATTATTAAAGTTGTTAAAGCATTAACATCTGGAGTTATACCCGTTTTAATCATTGAATAAATTTGTAATGGTAATGTATTACTACCGGGACCAGTTGTAAAATAACTAATTATGACATCATCAAGGGATAAAGTAAAAGCTAAGGTAGCTCCACTAACTATTCCGGGGACTATTTCTGGCAAAATTATTTTTCTAAATGTTAGAAAATCCCCTGCCCCCAAGTCATGTGCGGCTTCTTCAATTTGCCAATTCATTGAGGAAATCACGGTTCTAACACATATGATAACATAAGGTATTGAAAAAGCAATGTGCGAAATAATTAACGTAATTAATCCTAAATCTAAACGCATTAAAGTATATATTGATAATAAACTTATACCTAAAACTATCTCAGGAATTACTACAGGTATATATAAAAGACTATTGATAAAATTTTTACCTTTAAAGTCATATTTATAAAGGCCAATGGCTGCTAGAGTACCAATAATTGTGGAAATAACGGTACTAGTAACAGCTACTATTAAAGTATTTTTTAAAGCATCTAGTAAAGTTGTATTAGTAAATAATATTTTATACCATTTAAATGTAAAACCTTCAAAGATAATATTTAATTTAGAATCATTAAAAGAGAAAGCAATTAAAGCTATAATTGGTAAATATAAAAATATGAATACTAATACAATAAAGAGATTTTTAAGTGTTTTATTTTTCATTAAAAGCCTCCTAAATCATCTAATTTACCACCCAGTTTTTTATAAAGACGAACTAAAAGGAATGTAACAATAATTAAAAATATTGATAAAGCCGAACCAAATGGCCAATTTCGTGATACTAAAAATTGATTTTTTATTAAATTACCAATAAGCATTGTTTTACCACCACCAAGTAAATCAGCAATGAAGAACATACCAATAGCGGGAATAAAAGTCATAATACAACCATTAAAAATACCTGAATAAGTGGAAGGAACAATAACCTTAAAGAAAATATTTAAGGGTTTTGCTCCCAAATCCCTCGCAGCTTCAATTACTTTTTTATCTATTTTAGAAACAGAATTATAAATTGGCAATATCATAAATGGTAATAATGTATAAGTAAGACCAATAAATATTCCTAAATTGTTATACATAAAACTAAGAGGATTATCAATAATCGATAAACTTTCTAATATAGTATTAAATATACCTTCTTTTCTTAATAAAACTATCCAACCATAAGTTCTAATTAAGGAATTAGTTAAAAAAGGAATTAACACTAGAGTAATTAATAATTTTTGAATATGAGGTTTCTTTTCTGATACAAATATAGAAAAAGGATAAGCAATTAATAGACAAGCTAATGTTACAAATAAACCAATTATGGCAGAGTTAAAAAACACTTTTAAATAGACAGGATCAAAAATACGTATATAATTATAAATAGTAAATACATAGATGATTCCCCCATAATTATCACTGGTTTGAAAACTAATAAATAAAATATATATTAAGGGAAAAAATATCAAAATTAGAGCATAAATTACTACTGGAGCGAGACAGATAAATTTTAGATTTCTATTCATTTGGACCTCACAATTACAAAATCTTGGGGCTTATATTTAAGTTTAATTTCCGTATTTTTAGCAAATTCTTTATCATTATAAATAATAAAAGCAATATCTGTCTTATTTAATTTACCAATAATCTTTGTATAGTTACCATTAAATATTCGTTCTTTATATACTACATTAAAAGTATTAATATTATCATTCTTTTTAGCAATATTAATTTGTTCGGGACGTAATATAGCTACTAATGCTTCATCCATTTTATACTTATCATCGGGAATTGTTAAGGTTAAATTCAAATCATGAATTTTTATTATAGCATTATTATTTTTAAAACTAATCACATTAGCTTTAAATTTGTTTGATTCCCCAATAAAATCTGCTACAAATAAGGTTTTTGGTTTATCATAGATTTCTCGGGGATTACCTATTTGTTCAATTACCCCCTTATTTATGATTGCGATTCGATCACTCATTGATAAAGCTTCATCTTGATCATGAGTTACATAAATAAAAGTTATCCCCGTTTTCTTTTGAATTTGTTTTAGTTCAATTTCCATTTTTTTACGCAGTTTTAAATCCAAAGATGATAAAGGTTCATCTAATAATAGTACTTTAGGTTTATTAACTAGTCCTCGAGCTAAAGCCACTCTTTGTTGTTGACCTCCAGATAATTGCGGAGGCATAGCATCTTTAAAATCTTGCATTTGAATCATTTTTATAATATCTTTAGTTCTTTTGTTAATATCAACTTCACTTATTTTTTTCATTCTTAAACCAAATTCAATGTTTTTTTGAACTGACATATGGTTAAATAAAGCAAAATTTTGAAATATCGTATTTACATCTCTTTTCTGCGGAGCATGGTTAGTTACATCAACATCATCGATAAAAACCTTACCACTGGTTACCGCTTCTAGTCCGGAGATTGTTCTTAAAAGCGTAGTTTTACCACAGCCAGATGGACCTAAAAAGGTTAGAAATTCGCCTTCGTAAATATCCAAATCAATGCCTTTGATAATTTCTTTTTCCTCAAAACTTTTAGTTACTCCCTCTAATTTTACCATCACTTTTTCCACAAGTATCACATCCTACCATAATACAATTATAACATATTTATTGATTTTTGAAAAATAAAACTTGAGTTTAAATTAAGTTTAACTCAAGTTTAAGTTCAAGTATTTTTCTAACACTTTCATTGATTTGTTCAATATCTATTATTCCAGCCTTTATAGCAGCAATAACTGCTGGTATTTGGGGTTCAAAATCAGTAGTACAGATAAGATCATTTCCCGCAAGGATTGCTTGGATGGCAACAGATTCATTCTCATAATTATCTCTAATTGCAGTCATATATAAATCATCAGTTATTATTACCCCAGTAAACCCAAGTTCACCTCTAAGTATTTCATGAACACTTTTAGATAATGAAGCTGGATTATCAGGATCGATACTAGTAACAATATTATGAGAAACTAAAATAATATCAGCACCACTTTCTATTCCCGCTTTAAATGGTAAAAAATCATTATTTCTAAAATTCTCTAAAGATCTATTATCAATAGCAATGCCTGTGTGAGTATCAACATTATTGCCATATCCAGGGAAATGCTTTAAAACTGAAGCAACATTAGACTCTTTCATAGCTGTAACTACAGTAGTGGCATATTCACTGGTAAGAGTAGCATTCTCTCCAAAGCTTCTTTTATAAATATAATCATCAGGATTAGTCGAAACATCTACAACTGGGGCGAAATTAACATTGATACCTAATTCTTTTAAAAATTTTGATTTTTCAATTGTGTCTTCATAAATTAAATCAAAGCCACCATCTTTATATAATTCTTGACTGGATTTAAAAGGTTCACTTCTAAACTCTGTATTAGTGCTTATTCTATTAACAGTGCCACCTTCTTCATCAACACCAATAAGCATTGGGATATCTGCTGCACTTTGCCAAGATGCAATATTACCCATAACTTCTTCTTTGGTTTTGTTATCAAAATCTCTTCCAAACATAATATAGCCACCAAGATGATATTCGCTAACTCTTTTATCAGCGTTTTCTTTAGGTACTCTAACCATAAACATTTGACCAACTTTTTCTGGAATAGTCATATTATCTAGCATCTCTGTTATTTTATCGGTCTTTTCTGGTTCATTAATATCTAAATTATCACTTGGAATATTAGCATCACTATCAAAATCATAAACAAAATATATTACAATAGGAATAGCTATAATAACAAGTAAACCTAAAATTAATAAAAATTTTTTCAATAATTATCACCCATTATTAGTATTAACATAATTTATTTAATTATTAATATTGTTTACCAACATAAAGTCTAGTAGTAGCTTCTTTACCACAGACAATGCAAGGACCAGTAACTTTTTCTGATTCAATTATACATCTTGATTTCATAGTTGTATCATCTTTTATTTTGTCTTCGCATTCTCTACTACCACACCAATTAATTTTGACAAATCCCGATTTATTTTGAGCAATATCTAATAATTCATCATAAGTATTAGCTTCATAAATCATCGAATCTCTTCTTTTTTTAGCGGCTTCAAACATATCTTTTTGAATTGTTTCTAATAACTTTTCTATTTGTGAAATTATTTCGTCATATGATACAGTTATTTTTTCTAAGGTATCCCTTCTAACTAAAGTAACCTCGTTATTTGCTAAATCTCTAGCTCCTAGTTCAATTCGGATGGGATAGCCTTTAACCTCAGCTTCAGCAAACTTAAATCCTGGTCTTTTATTAGAATTATCTACTTTATAAGTAATTTCATTTTCTTTTAAACTACTTTCTAATTCTACTAGTTTTTCTGATACATCACCGATTGGAATAATTATTACTTTATAAGGAGCAATTTTTGGAGGCAATACTAAACCATGATTATCACCATGAACCATGATTAGAGCACCAATCATTCTAGTTGATACTCCCCAGCTTGTTTGATATGGCGTTTTTAAGGTATTATCACTATCTA
>CALVYL010000011.1 GCA_944372215.1 uncultured Bacilli bacterium
TGAATATTTCTTCTTAAAAATAATTGATGTTAGTTATACTAAATAATTTATTTCCCACACCTTTTGGGACAGAACCCAAATAGAAAATAATTTGGTATATCGTAATTGTTCTTAAATATTTTAAGAACTTAAAATGTTGGTCGCTTACGGATGGTGCGACTCATAAATGATTTCGTTTGAAAATATTAAAAAGTTTTGATTATAAATCACGACTTTTTTAATTTTAACATTTGTAATTATCGAAATGGCTATAGATCAAACTGAACAAGAATATTATCTAAGAAATCTTAGAGCAAAACATATTTAAAGAATAAAATTATAGCTAAAATAAAATAAATAAGATATAATTTAAATAGAGTAAATTATCAAAAAATTAAAATTTTGATAATTTTTTTAAAATTCATGCAATAAAATAATGGGTTTATGCATTGATATAGTGAAAGGAGTAAAAAATGTATTCAAATATTGTGGTACCATATAATTATGAATATGTAAAGTTAAGTAAAAATGAAATAGAAGAGTGTATTTTAGACATTGCTATGGGAAATAGCACAGCAATAAGTAGATTATATGAATTAACTCATGTTAGTATCTATGGTTTTGCTTTATCAATTTTAAAAAACATTCATGAAGCGGAAGATGTATTACATGATGTTTATATTAAAATTATTGAAAACGCTCATACATATGAAGGCAATGGTAAACCAATGGCTTGGGTTTTTACGATAACTAAAAATTTAGCATTAATGAAATTAAGAAAGGCTAAACATCATGTTGATATTGATGAAATAATAGAAATATTGCCGGCTAAATGTGAGGGAGATGTTTTGGAAAATAAACAACTAATCACCGCTGCATTTAGTTATATCACAGATGAAGAGAGGAATATTTTAATTTTGCATGTTGTTGCTGGCTATAAAAATCATGAAATTGCTAAGCTTTTAGATTTACCGCTTGCAACGGTATTATCGAAATATCATAGAGCGATTAAAAAAATTAAAAAATATATGAGTGAGGAGGAAAAATAATGCAAAAAAAAGAAATTAAAAGAAAACTTAATAAAATGGTTGTAAATTCTACACCTAATGTATTAGATGATATCCTTGCCAAATGTGAAAAAGAAAATTTACTGAAGAAAAAGGAGAAAGTTATGGTTAGAGAAAAAAAAGAAAAACGGGGGTATTTACCAAAATTGGCTGGGGCTTTGTTGGTTATTGTGATTTGTATCGGCGGGTTATTACTTTTTAGAAATAGTCAAAATAGGGTATATGATTCGATAATTAATTTTGATGTAAATCCTAGTGTTGAATTAAAAATAGATAAAGATAGAGAGGTAATATCGGCGCTAGCTTTAAATGAAGATGGAAAAAAGGTTCTTGATAATATGGATTTAGAAGATGTCGATTTAACTGTAGCTGTCAATGCTATAATTGGTTCAATGTTAAAAAATGGTTACTTGACAGTTGATGAAAATTCCATTTTGGTTTCAGTTAAAAATAAAGATGTAAATATGGCTAATGCTTTAAAAGAAGAAATATCTAATGATATTAATGCTATTTTGAATGCTAGTTCAATTAATGCTTCAATTTTATCCCAAGCATATGATACTGATACAACTGCAGAGGATTTAGCTACTGAAAATAATATGTCTGAAGGAAAGGCTCGATTAATTAATAATATACTTAATTCTAATATAACTGATAGTAAAGGTAATTTATATACATTTGATACTTTAAAAGATTTATCAATTAATGAATTGAATTTATTATTAGCATCCAAAAATGTTGAAATAAAAGATACCCAAAAAACTGGTGAAGCTAGCACTAGTTCATATATTGGTAGAGATAAAGCAATGGAAATTGCTCTAAGCCATGTTGGACTTAGTTCTACTGATGTAAGAGCATTAGAGGTGGAACTTGATGCCGAAAATGGAAAACTAGTCTATGAGGTAGAATTTAAAAGCGGAGCTAATGAATATGATTATGAAATTGATGCTAAAAGTGGAGAAATTATTAAAAATCATGTAGAAATAGATGATGATTATCAAGGTGGTACTAATAATATTAGCTCAAGTAATAGTGGAAATTCATCTACTAATACACCAACAACTAGTAGACCTAATTATGATGATGACGATGACGACTGGGACGATAGATATGATGATGACGACGATGATGATGATTGGGACGACGATGATTACGATGATTGGGATGATTAATAAAAAGAGTTGTTTTCGCTTAACAACTCTTTTGTTATTCTAAAAAGTATGCATAATATTCATCAAAAGTTATATTATGTTCATATATATAGGTAGCAATATCTACACCAACATAACGGTAATGCCAAGCTTCATAGGTGGTTCCTGTTATATCCTCTTTACCTTCAGGATATCTTAAAATAAAACCAAATTTATAAGCATTTTCTTTTAACCAAGAAGCTTCTTCGCTGCTAGCAAATGTAGCAGAACTGGTATTTGTTCTACTAAATATATCAATGGCCAGTCCTGTTTGATGTTCTGAATATCCTGGACGAGCAGCAATACTATCGGCATATGTTTGTCCCGATGTATTACGATAATTATTATAAACACTTTCCTGATCTTGGTAAGTCCGATAAGAAGAATTAATCATCAAATAATATCCTGCATCATTAGCAACATTCCACATATCTAAAAAAGCATTGTAAACTACCTCCCGAATCCTTTGCGATCCGGCTTCTCCCCAAGAATAAGTCTGAGAGACTGTAACTAAATCATCAGGAACGTAATCTTCCGATAAATAATAATATTTATTAACAAGCATACTGGTATCAAGTTCGGTATTTGTGGGATAAGTTTCTTCATAAAAATCTTTATCTAAATGAATATTTATATTTCTGATGACATCGGTAGTGGATAAATTACTATATTCATTCATATAAGATATATATTTATCAAAATTCTTATCTAAATAATAAGTTTCATTTAATAAATCTATTATTCTCGTATTTTTAGTATTATTTAAAAAATAATTAATCTTTTCTTCATCAAACTCTAAAATTTTTTGAACCTCATCATTACTATAACCAATTTCAATTAATTTATATTCATTAGTTTGATGATACTTATATAAATTATATCTGTTAATACCAAATATAATTAAACCAATAAAAAGTATTATACCTATTAAAACAAAATAAACTTGTTTTTTTAATTTTCTTCTTTTAGCCATAATCCCTCCATAACATAATTATAGCACTAACTTAAATATAAACCAAATTATAAATTGGTAAATATGTAAAGTATATGTTAATATTTGCGAACAAATTTTTGGAGTTTACAAATTATATGATTTGTTGTATTATTAGGTTATAGTAGGGAGGCAATATGAATATTAATAAAAAAATTATAAGTTATTGTAAGAATTTTTATAAAATAATTAATTTTAAACCATATGAAGAAGATGTTATAAGTGATAGATTAATTAAAATATATCAAAATTATATTTTTAAAATAGATATTAATAATGAAGAAGATGTTGAAAGAGTTAAGCAACTTGATTATGTAATAAATAAATATATTGATGATTTTTTATTTCGTAAAGAATTACAAAAAGAAATTATGACAATAAAGGTGCGAAAAGATGCTAAAGATATTTTAAAAGAAATAATTAATTCGATACTTAAGATATTTGATCGATATCAAGAAGGTACAACCAGAGTAATATATATTTCAAGATGGATTTAGCCATCTTTTTTCTTTTTTATTAATAATAGTATTATTATAGTTATCATAAATATAGCGAGTATAATTGGGAATGTTTTATAAATGGCCATAGAATTATAAAAATTATTTGCTACAAAATCATTAACTATAAATAAAACTATTAAAGTAATTATAAATGGGATAAAACTAGATTTAACATTTATTATTTTTTTAAGTTTTAAAGAACAAATAGATAGACTAATAAAGATATCAAAAAACCAACCAGCACAAACGAAATTTTCAATATTTTCGATAAACTTAAATAGACTAATTTTCCTTAAAACAGAATATTCCGGATAGCTATAGATATTAACCATTTCTCCTAGAACTATTGTAATTGTTAGGACTACAATAAATATAGTTAGTATACTTATTAAATAGTATTTAATGTTTTCTTTAAATGTTATTTGTTCATCAATAATAGTTATAAACGGGGCAGTGGAAAGAATTGCAAACAAAAGGGATGAGATAAATAATTTTTGAGGTTTAACAGACATGATTGGTAAAAGATTAGAAAAATCAAATTCATTGGCCAGTAGTATGGTTTTTAAAAATACTAATACCAAACTTAATATTAATAAGACTCCAGCGATATAAGATATATTTTTGATGCTCTTACTGTTTAAAAATGTTGCTAGAAAAATAAAAGGAAGACAAGAAATTAGAGAAGGAGTAAATATTAGAAAATAAGAATACAAAAATGTTGCTAATATAGTTAGTAAAATAAATATGAGAAATATTATATATATAATAAATATTAATTTAATTAGTATATTGAGAATGCTTTTTTCTTTTAGATATTCATTTAATGGCTTATTTATTTTATTACTTACTAAACTAATTAGATAAATTATGCCAATGCCTAAAAGAGTCCCGAGAATGATGGCCAAATAAGCATCTTTGCTAGCGTTTAAAAACAAAAGAGAAATACCTCCGCCGAGGAATAAAGAACGGGATAAAAAATATGCTAAATTACCTTTTTTAATTTTCATCTTGCACCTCATATATTAAACCTTTTTTATTTATATAAAAGTTTACATTACTATCAATATCTAAATGTAGCCAGAAATTTTCAGACTTTTCTCTAGTTTTTTGATAATAGGATTCTCCTAGAAAGAGAATATCACTTTTATTTTCTTGTAAAACCTCTAAAAAATCTTTAAACTTTTCATTAATTACACTTTTAAAATCACTATTTAATTTATCTAAAACCTTTAAATCTCTTATATCATAGTTAGGTTCATTATCCATTATTTTCCCAGTTAGAGTTCCTGATAATTTAATAGTTTTAGTACTAACATCTATACTAGATTTCCCTTCAGTTATAGCTATCGAAAAATATAGGTTATTATAGATTTTATAGTATATAGGCCGGTAAAAATTATTGGTTAAAATATTATAAATAGTTGCATAATCATTAGAAATAGTATCTTTATATTCGTAGTTATCAAAAATTGATAAACCATCAATTTTGAATTCTTCATCATCTAAAGTAATATTAGAAAAACAAGTATCTTTACCAAAAGCTAAAGTTTCTTCAACAACTTGGTCAAAGGTTTTTAAAACACCACTGTTACTAGAATAATTTAAACTTTCAAGTAAGTTAATGATAGCAGAACTTGCTACTGGTTCATTGTCGGTAGTATTTTCTAGTATTTTCTGCGGTTCAACATTCATAGAAGAGATTACATAAAAGTTTTCCCGAAAATAAGTACTGCGCATAAAAAAGTCAATAATGTTGGCAAATTTACCATCAGCTATAGTATCACTTAATATCATTAGTTTAACATGCGTATAATTAGCCTGATCAGAAAGAAGGTCAGCAGCTTCCTCTAAGGCTTTAGCTAAAGATTTATCACAACCAGTTTTAGTGTAAGATTTAATTTTGCCAGAATCTTTATCACCTTGATCATTTAAAATTTCTAAAGTTATTTTATATTCTTCATCTTCATAATCGACGCCAATGGCAGTAATTATTGCTAGATCATTAATTTCTTTATAATCATAACAGCCACTTAAAGCAAGTAGTAAAATTATAAGTATTATTTTTTTCATGTAATCACCTTTGTTTAGTTTTATTATGTTTAGTAAGGATAGAACTTCTCTTTTTATCTTTACTTAGAGGTATTTTAAATACGGTATTATGAAAATACACTTTATCAAATGGAGCAAATGGAGCGAAATACGGTTTGCCAAAACTAGTGACATTAGTTGTATATATTAAGAAAAATAATATTCCTAAAGTAATACCATATAGACCAAAGAAACCTGCTAGAATTATAAATATAAATCTAAAAAATCTCAAAGAATTATTAATTTCAACATTATTAAATGTTAAACTAGAAATAAAAGTAATAGCAATAACTATAATAGTAATAGGACTAGCAATACCTGCCGAAACTGAAGCTTCACCTAAAACGATAGCACCTAAAATTGATATTGCAGAACCATAATTGGAAGGAAATCGCAAATCGCTTTCTCTTAAAATTTCACAAACAGCCAGCATTAAGAGGGTTTCGACAATTGTTGGAAAGGGGACACCACTACGTTGAATGGCAAAATCAATAAGCAAATTAGTGGGAATAGTCTCTTGATTATAATTCATAACTGATATATAAAGGGCTGGAGCAATCATCGATAAAAAGTAAGCAAATATTCTTAGTATTTTAATAAAATTAATATTTTTACTTTTAGAATAATTATCAATATTAGGATTGATAAAATCGATGAAGAAAGCGGGTATGATTAAAACAAAAGGGGTAGTATCCATAACTATGGCAATTTTTCCTTCAAGTAGGGCCGTTGCTACCATATCAGGTCTTTCTGTTTGTAAGAATGTGGGATAAACACTAGTCTCTTCATCACCCAGTAAATAGCCGATGCTACTTGAATCAATTACGCCATCAATGTCAATATTATCTAATTTGGCTAATATGTTTTTTACCACATCTAAATCAGCAATATCATCAAAATAAAGTACTCCCACTTGGGTACTAGTTTTTCTTCCCAAAACTCTATTATCAATTTTCAAGTTGTGGGACTTTAATCTTCTTTTAATTAAACCAATATTAATTTGATAATTTTCGGTAAAAGAATCTTTTGGACCATTGATTGATGTTTCAATATCAGCATTAGCTACAGCTCGATTGATATCTGCTCTAGTTTCAACTC
Source organism: uncultured Bacilli bacterium (assembly GCA_944372215.1). Classification (GTDB taxonomy): domain Bacteria; phylum Bacillota_I; class Bacilli_A; order RF39; family UBA660; genus Onthocola_B. Next base: position 6,914 of record CALVYL010000011.1, read on the forward strand.
CATAAATTTTATTCTTTAGAATAACTATAGTAAACCCATTAGTTAAGAAATATTCGATTTCATCACAATTATTTATCGCTTTGGTATTAGGACCTGCGAGATAATTTTGAAAATTGCTTTTATTTATTTTATCTTTATTATCAATAACATTTTTTAAAATATAATCATTTACTTTATTACTCCCACTTACAGTTTCTAAATATATGACATATAAATTATTAAACATATTTAATTTAATTTCTTTGATTATTAAATCCGGAGTTTTATTAAATTCTGTTTTTAATCTTTCAACTATTTTATTCACAACATCACCACTATTAATATTTGCTAATTTTTGGAAATTATTATATAATTTAATTGATTGTTATGTATAGTGATATATTTTATGAAACTAAAGAAGGATTTAAAAGAGATAGAAAGATGATGACTATTGCTTATTTAATAGTCATGATTGTTGTGCCATTTATTTTATATTATACTGATTTTGCTATTGTAGTAGCTACTTATGATCAGTGGAAAGCGATTGGTAATGTTAATGCCTCTTTTATAATAATGGGTGTTACAGAATTTATTTTTGGTATATACTTTGGTTTAAAAGCTCAAAATCCTTATATTTATTATGGAATAATTGTTTGTAGTTTTATTATCAAAACAATTTTATTTATATTATCTTCGATTATTATCTATTTTTTTAATGCTTTTGGGATAATTTTTATTGCTGGACATATTGAATTTTTCTTATATCGTTATGTTATGGCTTTAAATGCTTTTAATGGAATATTCTTTATTCCTACGATGCTTTGCTTTGCCACCTATTTTGGTATTCAAATAGGATTATTGATTAAAAATAAGAGAAAAGAAAAAGAATTAGAAAGGAGACTAAATGCAAGTAGTGATAGATAGATTTGATGATTTAGGTCGAGGTATTGGAATAGTTAATAATAAAGTAACTTTTGTACCTAATACGGTTCCGGGTGATGTAGTGGAAATAACTTTAGTAAAGAATTTAAAGAAATATAATGTTGGTAAAGTAGATAAATATATAACATTGTCGGAAAATAGAGTAAAACCAATGTGTCAATACTTTGGGACTTGTGGTGGTTGTGCTTTACAAAGTATTAGTTATAAAAATACACTTAATTTTAAAGTTAATAAAGTAATTAATTTATTTAAGAAAAACAAAATAGATATTACTCCCGAAATGATTAGTAATCCGCATCCCTATAATTATCGCAATAAAATAAGTTTAAAAGTAGTTGATAAAATAATGGGATATTATGAAAGTAATACTCACAATATAATTGAAATTAATGAGTGTATTATAGCAAATACAGCTATTAATAAAACAATTTCTTTAATAAAAAAATTTAATATAATTAATGGTAATGTAATTATTAGATGTAATAAAAATGCCGAAATATTAATAATTATTGAAAGTAATGATGAATTATATATTGATATAAATGATATTAAAAGACAAATAAAATTAGTAGGTATTGTTATAAATGATAAAACTTATTATGGTGATAATTTCTTAATTGAAAATATTAATGATTTATTTTATAAAATAACTTATAATTCCTTTTTTCAAGTAAATCATTATGTTGCTAGTACTTTATTTAATCTTGTTAGTAAATATATTAAGGAAAAGGATATAGTATTAGATTTATATTCAGGTGTGGGAACTCTTAGTTTAGTTGCTGCTAGTAAAGCTCATGAGGTAATTGGAGTGGAAATTGTGGAAAATGCGGTATTTAATGCCATGTTTAATGCGAGAATAAATAAAATTAATAATGTTAAATTTCTATTAAATGATTCTACCAAAGCTATAACTAAATTAAATAAGAAATTTACTAAAGTAATAGTTGATCCACCGCGGAGTGGTTTAACTAAAGTAGTAATTGATAATATTTTAAAAATTAATCCCAAAGAAATAATATATGTTTCCTGTGATCCAGCAACATTAGTTAGAGATGTTTTATTGCTTAGAGATAAATATGCTATTGAAAAAGCCTATGTACTTGATATGTTTAGCTATAGTTATCATACTGAATCGTTGATAATATTAAGAAGATTAAAATAATTTAAAGAATATTATTTAATTTAATTTTAATATACGATATAATAAAACTAGGTGTAAGATATGTATAATTATGATTTTAAGAAGAATAATGAATCAATAGTGAAAGAAGCTGTTAATGTAAATGTAAAAATTGCTGATAATTATTATCAAACAAATTTTGTATTAACGGAAACCAATTTATTAGTATTTTATGATATTAATAAAGGAAATCCTATTTGGGGAGCAGGAACACATACATTACCAGAATTATATTTATTATTTAGTGTACCTATAAATAAGGTGAAGTATGAAATAAAAGAAGATAATTTATATATAATAATTGATAAGCAAAAAATAAATTGTTATAGTTTTGATTTAGCAAAATTTTTAAAATAGCTTACAATTTGACAAAGTAAGGTAAATATGGTACAATTTGCTTAGTAAAGGGGATAAAAATGAGTTATAAAGTTAAGAAAAATGTTAAATATATCGATGTTGTTAAAAAGGGTGATAAGCAAGAAATAGTAACTCGTCAGGCAAAGATTATTAATCCCAATTACTATGTACAAAGAAAAGAGGAGATTTTTAAAATGATTGATGAAATGCAAAGAGAAATGTATGATAATTTAAAAGCTCATATTGGTGAAAGAGTTGTTGCAGAATTAAATTTATTAGAAATACCAACAACTCAATCTGGTATCTTAAATGCTGTTGCTGTTGATGATAAAGATCAAGAAGATACTTTAACAATTGGCAAACAAGTATATCCATTTAATAGTGATAGTTGTACAGTATTAACTGTTACATCATTAGATACTAAAGAAAGAATATACGATATCTCTGGTTTAGAAAGAACTAATAGAGGTAGATAAGCACTCATAGGAGTGTTTTTTTCTTCATATATTTTTATATGAAGAAATATATTGCTCATCGAGGTATTTGGAATGATAAAGTTAAAGATAATTCATATAAAGCATTATATGATGGTATTAATAGTGATAAATATATTGGTATTGAAACAGATATAAGAGTAACTAAAGATAATATATTTGTAATTTATCATAATGCTTTGTATAATGGCAAATTAATTAAAAATATGAATTATAAGGAATTGAAGGATGTAAGTAAATTAGAAGATATTTTAAAAATAAATACTGATAAAATAATATTACTAGAAATAAAAGATTTTAATATGGATATTAAGAAACTAATTAAATTATTAGATAAATATAAGCGTAATGTTATGCTTATGTCTTTTAGTACATTAGTTATTAGTAAAATAAAAGTAATGCATACTAAATATAAATTAGGAGTTTTAAATTATCTAATAAATAGTGATAGTAATTATGATTTTGATTTTATTTGTTTACTCGATATTATTAGTAATAAGTTTATTATTGAAAGTTTCAAAAAAAGACATATAGAGGTATTAATTTATGGAGTCATAAGTAATAATGAAGATGCTATATATATAATCGATGATAATAAATTAAAAGACCTTGCTAAAATATAGTAATTTTGATAAAATTTAATAGGTGATATATAGTGCAAGAATTTGTTGTGTCAATAATGGAGAGTTTTGGTTATTTTGGAGTTTTTTTTCTTATAGCAATTGAAAATATATTTCCGCCGATTCCATCTGAGGTAATCCTTCTATTCGGGGGATTTATGACAACTCAGACTAGTTTAAATATTCCCTTAATGATTTTGTTTTCAACTTTAGGTTCTTTGCTGGGAGCTATAGTTTTATATTATATTGGTAAAATATTAAATAAAGAAAGACTGAAAAAGATAGTTTCTGGTAAAGTAGGTAAAATTCTTCGTTTAAAAGAAAAAGATATTGATATGGCTGATGAATGGTTTGATAAAAAAGGCAATATTACTGTATTTTTCTGTCGATTTGTTCCAATAGTCCGGAGTCTTATTTCTATTCCTGCAGGTATGAGTGAAATGCCAATGCTAAAATTTTTAATTTATACAATTGTTGGTTCAGCTATTTGGAATACAGTACTCTTGGTGATAGGTAATCGAGTTGGGGAAAATTGGGAATCAATACTTTCGATTTTTGATAGATATTCACATATAGTTTTAATACTTTTAGTGATTATATTTATTGTATTTATTGTTTGGTTTTATAAATTTAGAAAACTCAAAAAAACTAAAAAGGCAGAATAAAAAATCTGCTTTTTTTGTTGTTTTCGAGCATTTTCGACAAACAATCTAAATAATCGACAAAATAAGACAAAATAAACTCTTGACGATTATTTTTAGGTTATGTTAGGATATAAAACCAAGAAATGAGGTGGAATCACGAAAAACAATATTAAAATCAAACAAAATCGCCGCGATAAAATCTTGAGTGGTAAATATCCTATCATGCTTGATGATCAAGTATTTAAATTTATATTTTCGCATGAAGAGATGGCAAAATATTTATTTGATGCTATCAGTGATTATTTGCATCTAAATTTAAATTATGGGGCTATAAATACTAATCCCGAGAAAATAGATATGGCAGATAGCGTTTTAAAACAAGACTTTTATAGGGATATTTTAATAAGTACTGATGTGGGAGATATTATATTATTTGAAGCATATACTAAATTTGGTGCCAAGGAATATCGTAAAAGTGAAGCCTATTTAGATAAAATTTCATCAGGTAGATTTGAAAGAAACAATAAAGATAATTTCACAAGTGATAATATGGTAATATGTTTTAATTTCGTTCCGAGAAAAAGGACAAATCAAAAAATAATAAAAAAATATGGAGTAGTAGATTTAGATACTTTAAAAGTACCCTTTAAAAAAATAAATGATTATAAACAAATGTTTATAATTGCGGTTGACACAAACGAAACCAAAGTGTATAATGAAGATGAAAGGTTATTAGAGATACTAGATTATATGAATAGAAAGACAATGAGTGAGTTAGAAAATTTAGCAAAAGGAGGTAATATATTTATGGAACAAGCATTAAAATATATCAAGTCATATTTAGATAATGATGCCAATAAAGGTTATGGTTCACATTGGGATTATGATGTAGAATGTGCTAGAGAAGAAGGCGAAAAAGCTGGAAGAAAAGCTGGTAAGAAAGCGGGAATTAAAGCTAATCAAATAACAACAGCTAAAAAAATGCTAGCAGATGGTATGAATTTAGAAAAGACTGCAGAATATACCGGTTTAAGTATCAAAGTTCTTGAAAAGTTAAGAGAAAAAATAAATTAAATATTTTTGCTAAACTTAGAATAAAATGGTTTTCCAGTTGCTTGATCTTAAAAATTGCTATATAATATAAGGGGATGAAAAATTATGAAAAAAGAAAATCTTATAGCAATTTTAGGTGGGGTAATATTTTTAGCTATTGGGTTAGTGATTACTTTTAATGTGTTAGATAATCAAGAATACGAAAGTAATGATGCCAAAGCTAATTTAAGTGATAAAGCTAATAATAATGTAATAAGCAGCGAAGAAAATAAAGTTGATGAAAATAATACTTTAGATCAAGAAATAGAAATTGATGATACAGTAATTGAAGATAATTCTACAGAACAAGTTAATGATGAAAATAAACAAAAAGAAGAAACAAACGATACTCCTACTAATCAAAACAGTGGTAGTAGTAATAATGATTCTGTTAAATATAGTGATAATGATAATCAAGTTATTAATAGTTTAAATGATACATTAAATAAAGTTAAAAGTAGTGAAATAACTAGTAGTTTTAAAGATAGTGCTAAAGCAACTTTTATAAGTATTGTAGATTTTTTGTTTTATGATGGAAAAATAAATGGTGTTACTTTTGATGAATTAACTGAAGAAGGCAAAAGTAAAGTGTTAGAAATTGCCAGTAATATTGATAATGCGATAGAAGAAAAGATCCCGGGATATAAAGATACAATTAGTGCTAAAGTTAGTGAGGCTTTTAATAAAGCTAGTGAATTAATTAAAAAAGGGGCAAATAATTTAAATGATTTTGCCAAAGAAAAATTAGGAGAAGAAAATTATCAAAGTATTATAGATGCTAAAGACGATTTAGTGTATTATACTAAAAATGCTATTAATTTTATTGGTGATGTTGGTAGTAATTTGTTTAATAGTGCCAAAGATAAATTAAATAATTGGTATCAAAATTTTAAAAATAACAACTAAAGCACATTAGTGCTTTTTTAAATTGAAAATATATATTATTTATGCTATAATTTTTTTATGATAGATGGAGGTATATATGCTAGATAAAGAAGAAATAAATGAAATTAAAAGTGAAGAAGAAAAAACTAATACTAATGAAATAGTAGAAATTGATGAAAATGAAGAAATTACTAAGACACAATATGATTTAAAAGAAATTGAAGAAGATGATAAGAAAAAAAAGAAAGATAAAAAAAATAAGAAACCAAGTAAATGGAGTATGCTACCTAAAAAGACGAAAATAATTATAATAGTTAGTATAGTTGTTGTTTTACTAATTATTATAGGTTTACTTTTGTATTTCTTCGTATTTAAAAAAGATACACCAGAGGATAATCGACCAGAAGATCCAGTGGTAATTGTGGAAAAAGATAATTATAGATATGAAGATGGATTTTTAGTAATAGTTGATGAAGAAAAAAATGAATTAGGTACCTATGAATGTACTAATAAGAATGAAGAATTATGTTATGTCGCTTATTATAGTAATGAAGATGATTTTGATACTGATAAAAGAGTTTATGAAAATGGTGTACCTGTTGATATAAGAAGCGATGTATTTAATGAAAAGTATGTTTTTATATATGATGATACAACCAAAGAAGATGGCAATTTAATATTATATGATTTAGAAAACAATGAAAACGTTGGAGAATATGAACTTGTTAAAGAAATAGATGGTGAAAAAGTAATAGTTAAAGAACTAGAAGGAGATTATGGGGTATTAGATTTAACTGGTGATATTGAAGAGTTTATAAGTTTTAATTATGATTATTTAGGTTATATATTAGAAAGTAGTGCTATCGTAGCAGCAAATAATAATAATTATATGTTGTTGAGTTTAGATGGCGATGAATTATCTAGTAATATACCAGGAGAAATAAAAAATTTTAATAGTAAACATATAAGTGTAGAAATTGATGGCGATTATTATATTTATGATTATGAAGGAATTAGACAATTAGAAAGTTCTTATGATTATATAAGGTTTGTTGATTCTTATATTGTTGCTGCTGATAATAGAAGATTATTTGCTTTTGATAGTGATTGCTATCCTCTTAATTTAGAAGGTGTAAGAATAGATAGTAATTCTTACAATACAGAATTAATTTTTAATGATGAGTTAGTCCAAGTTGGTAAAGAAGAGGCTTTCAATGCTTATGTAAATAATGGAAATTTCCGAATTGAACATGATGATGAATATACTGATCTTAAGCTAGCCGAAAGTGCTTTTAGTAAGAATATGGCATATGTTAGTTATTTCCAAGGAAAATTATATTTCTATGCCGATGAAGAAAAACAAGAGGTTTTAGGATCATATTCTTGTAGTTATGCTAATGATGTAACTAGTGAAACTACAGAACTTCAAAATTGCTTTATAGCTAAAGAAACTAAAGTTTTAAATACTAGTGAAGATGTTAATGTCGGTTATTTACCTATCTATAATGAAAGATTTGTCTTTATTACTGATACATCAAGACCTAATGCTAATGATAATATCATATTATATGATTTAAAAAATAATAAAAAATTAGCAACTTACAAAGAGGTAGATGCTAGAGTATATAGCGATGAATTAAATATTAGTTTTGTTGAAACTGCTGGAACTTTAGTACTTGCTAAAAATAGGAATGACTCATACTTATTAATAAATATTGAATCTAGTAATGTTACTGGAGTTATTAAATCTACTCAAGATAATGGTGATACTAATGTATCTGTATCAATGCTTGGAGATAATTACTTATTTAAAAGAAGCAATGGTACATATCATTTATATGAACCAGATGGGGAAGAAATAACTGAAAATATTGAAACTAAAAATGAAATAGTAGATTATAAAGGTAATTATATTTTAGTTAATGCTGGTGAGGAATATACTATCTATAGTTTAGATGGACCAGTAATTAAGAGTAGTAAATATATAATTTTAGAAGATACATATTATATTACTGTAGATACAGAAAATAAAATAGGAGTATATACTTTTGCTCATGGTGATACCAATTTAGCAGAAGACTTAAATTTATCTATTGATGGTAAAGACATACCTAATGAAATAAGTTATGGTCTAAGAAGTGGTAATGTATTGTCACTTACATATACAATTAATGGGGAAAAAGAAGTCACAGAAATTTATATAGGATAGTGATATTATGTATGATAAAAAAACTTTAATAGTTATAATTATACTTTTAGTAATTTTTGTTCCTTTAGCTTTTATTGGTACTTATAGACATTTCACTAATAATGAAGATATTATTGGTGATGATAATCCTAATCATGAATTTATTTATAATGACAAGGTATACTTTTATTATAATAATGAATTGTTGGGGACATATGATTGTAGCAATTGTTCAAATGTAGTTACTACTATAGATGATACAGAATACCATACTAATTATTATCGGAATGGAACTGATGAATTTAATCCAATATTAAGTAGGACCATGGCGGTATTTAGGGAAGGCGATAAGATTAATTTTTATGCTATAGGTACGAATATGACTGTGCAATATGATGCTATAAAGAATTATAATGTTGCTAATAGTAATAACTTATTAATGGTACAAAGAGATAATTTGTGGCAAATAATTCGGGTTGATAGTAGTGGAGCTATAAATGTTTTAGATGGTTCATATGATTATGTAGCTATTCCTAATCATATGGAAAATAATATATTAAATAGTGATTATTTAATAACTAAATCAGGAGATAATTGGCAAATATTTGATGTAAATAATAATACTAATATAATTACCACTAATAGAGAAATTGTCGATTTTAATGATTATTATTATATTACATATGATAACGGCTATCAGTTATTTGATTATAATAATGTAGAGGTTTTTGCTAATATTGTGAAAAATGATATTAGAATATTAGATAATTATGTTTTCTTAATTAGAGATAATTTGTTATTAGTTTATGAAAATGATAGTACTAATATATTTAGTAATGTTACAATACCAACATATCAAATAATAGATTTTAGTTTAAATGATACAAGTATTGATATTATGATTGATGGAAATTTATATCAAAGTATTGCACTGGGATAATTTATTTGATAAAATAATGTTATATTTCGTTGATGTTTGAGGAGTAAAATAATACTTATTTAAAGAGATTTAGTGGTTGGTGGAAACTAAAATTAAGGTTATTTGAAGGTTGCAAATAGAGAAATATTCGCAGAGATGTGTTAAAGCAATTAAGTTAAATAAAGGATGGTACCGTCGTAATAGACTCCTTGTACTATCCTTTTTCTTATGGTGGTGCTTATGTTAATAAATAATGCTAATTTACAAAAAGGAGAATTGAATTCTTTTGCTCATAAAGTTAGGGCTGTAGTTTTTGATGAAGAAGGAAAGTTGTATATTACGGATATGAATTCATCTTTTAATTTACCGGGAGGACGAGTCGAGAATTCTGAGGAATTAATAGATTCACTAACTCGCGAGTTAAAAGAAGAGCTGGGTATAGATATTACTTTCAAAGATGTTGCATATATTGGTAATTTTGTTTTTTGGCATAAAAATTTTCCGGGAGAGAAAGGTTTGGTTAATCGCGAAAATAAAGTGGATTTATTTTGGATAATTAAACCACAGAAATTGATTGCTGAGGAAATTAATTTGACTAATTATGAAAAACATTATAATTTTAAATTGCGACTTATAAACATTGCAGAAATTAAGAAATTAATTAAAGTTAAAAATACCAATGAATACAAGATATTTACAGATGTGGAGTTGGAAACTTTAATCGATGCTTACTTAAAATATAGGAAAGAAGGAATATTATGTTAGATAAGAAATATGATCACAAATCAGTTGAAGAAGGAAAATATGAAACATGGCTTAAATATTTTGAAGAAAGGGAAGGATTACCTCCATATGCCATAGTTATACCACCTCCGAATGTTACCGGAAAGCTCCATTTAGGTCATGCTTGGGATACAACCCTGCAAGATATAATTATTAGATTTAAAAGAATGCAAGGATATAATGCGATGTGGCTTCCAGGAATGGATCATGCAGGTATTGCAACCCAAGCTAAAGTTGATGCTAAACTTAAGGATATGGGGATAAATCCACGGAGCTTAGCAAGAGAAGAATGGTTAAAATATGCTTGGGATTGGAAAGAAGAATATGCCGATAATATTCATAAACAATGGGCGAAATTAGGTTTATCTTTGTGTTATTCTAAAGAAAGATTTACGTTAGATGAAGGTTTAAGTAAAGCTGTAAATCATGTATTTAAAACTTTATATGCGGAAGGTTTAATATATCGGGGAGAAAGAATCATAAATTGGGATCCGGTAGCCATGACGGCTTTATCTAATGAAGAGGTAATTTATAAGGAAATAAAAGGGGCTTTTTATCATATTAAATATTTTATTGCTGGTACTAATGACTATTTAGAGGTAGCAACAACTCGTCCAGAAACTTTATTTGGAGATACGGCAGTCGCTGTTAATCCTAACGATAATAGATATAATAAATTAATTGGTAAAATGGTCATATTACCCCTAGTTAATAAAATGATTCCGATAATTGGTGATGAACATGCTGATCCAGAATTTGGAACTGGTGTTGTTAAAATAACTCCAGCTCACGATCCTAATGACTTTGAGGTTGGTAATCGTCATAATTTAGAGCGAGTTGTAGTAATGAACCCTGATGGTACAATGAATAAAGAGACTGGAAAATATGAAGGATTAGATAGATTTGCTTGTCGGGATACAGTAGTTAAAGACTTAGATGCTGCGGGATTATTAATTAGTGTTAAAGAAATTACTCATAATGTTGGTCATAGCGAACGGAGTGGAGTTATGATTGAACCATATTTATCTAAGCAATGGTTTGTTAAAATGCGTCCTTTAGCGGATGCGGTACTTGAAAACCAAAAGAATAAAGACACTAAAGTAAATTTTGTTCCAGCTAGATTTGAAAAAATCATGAATCACTGGATGGAAATTACTTATGATTGGTGTATATCTCGTCAACTTTGGTGGGGACATAGAATTCCAGCTTGGTATAAAGGCGATGAGGTTTATGTTGGAGATGCTGCTCCCGATGATGATTGGGTACAAGATCCTGATGTGTTGGACACTTGGTTTAGTAGTGCATTATGGCCTTTTTCAACTCTGGGCTGGCCGGATTATACGGAAGATTTTCAAAAGTTTTACCCAAATAATGTCTTAGTCACCGGTTATGATATTATTCCATTTTGGGTAAATAGAATGACTTTTCAAGGACTACATTTTACGGGACAAAGACCATTTAAAGATTGTTTGATTCATGGTTTAATACGGGATAAACAAGGAAGAAAAATGAGTAAATCTTTAGGTAATGGCGTTGATCCTATGGATGTTATAGATAAATATGGAGCAGATGCTTTACGTTACTTTTTAGCAACTAGTTCCGCCGCAGGTATGGATTTAAGATATGATGAAGAAAAAGTTGCAGCAGCATGGAATTTTATCAATAAACTTTGGAATGCATCCAGATTTGTCCTTATGAATATTGAAGATGTTAATGAAGATAATTATACTCTTGATGATTTAAAATTAGAAGATAAATGGATTTTAACAAAACTTAATAATACTATTAAAACAGTAACAAAACATATGGAAAAATACGAATTTAATATAGTGGGAGCAGAAATATATAATTTTGTTTGGAATGATTTTTGTGATAATTATATTGAATTTGCTAAATTTAATTTAAATAATATAACTACAAAATCTGTTTTATTAAAAGTATTAACAGATATTATAAAGATTTTACACCCATTTATGCCTTATGTAACAGATGAGGTATATAATATGATACCAATAAAAGAAGAAAGTATTATTATTAGTCATTATCCTAAATATAATAAAAATGAAATATATTTAGATGAAACTCTAACTTTAGATAATATGCTAGAATTTATTAAAAACTTTAGAACAGCAAAATTAGAAAATAAGATTGGTAGTAATTTTGAAATAAGTATTAATAAAGATAATAATTATGATTTAATATTTAAAGTATTAAAAATTACTCCGGATAAAATAGTTCCAATTTCGGACAAGAAAAAGTTAAATGTTAAATATTTAGATTACGATATTAATTTATATTATGAAATAGTTGTAACTGAAGAAGATAGAGCTTTAAAAGAAAAACAAATAGCATCTTTAAAGGCCAGTATTGAGCGAAGAAAAAACTTATTAGCTAATGAGTCCTATGTTAATAAAGCTCCGAGGGAATTGGTAGAAAAAGAAAGAAATACTTTAGCAGAAGAATTAGAAAAATTAAAAGTAATGGAAGAAAACTAGAGCAAATAGGCTCTAGTTTTCAATGTATTTACCTAAAATGTCCTCTTCATAATCTGTAGTAGATAAATAATATATATCATTATTTACTACTATTATAATAAATTTATTATTAAAGACATATTCTTCAACTTTTGTATAAGTTTCTTTATCAATTATATTATTAGTATAATCTTTATAATACATAGAATTATTAAATATTGTTGTATTACCTATAATTGGTATTTCTTCATCATCTATAGTAACGGTAGCATTATCAATATAATAATTATATACAGTATATGGAAAATCAACATCTTCGGTTATTTCTATTTTTTCAATATTAGATGTAGTATCATAATTTATATTAATCTCTTCATCTTCCACTAAAGGAATAGGTTCAACATTATTAAAGTTAGAATATTTTAAATCATAATTAGAGTTATCATCAATATATAAGATTTCGGTTATATAATCATCATTATAGTAAAATGTTATAGAAATATTTTTTAAAATTGATTCACATATACTAATATTATTATTCATTGTACAAGTATAATCATTATTAATTTCCGATACATATTCATTTAAATTAATCAAATCATAGTTTATATTATAATAAATACTTTCGGTTTCTTCTAAAGTTTGGGAATTATAAAACTTATGATTTTCTATTTGATATCCATAAGTATTATTGTATATTCCTTTTATAACACTATAATATTTTTCACCACTATAGTTATATGTTTCATTAAGATAATTAATATTATACTCAAAGGCATAATTGATATTATTAGTACGATTAAGTAATTTTTGTAATTTGCTGATAACCTCATTATTTCTGTTTTGTTCGCGTTTTATCAAAATGTCACTAGAACTAGGTTCATTTTCTTGCTCATCTGTTTTATGAACATTCGTTGTATCAGAGCATCCTGTAATAAAAAATCCCAATAAAATTATTAAAATTAAAGTTTTCTTCATAGTTACCACCTAGTTCAAGTATAACAAAGGAAAATTAATTTGTCTATTAATTTATGAAATAAAATTTATAAAGCATATTGATTATTTGCCGTTTTTTTTTGTATAATGAATATGTAGTCAAATTAAAGGAGTATGAAAATGCAAGATGTAGTAATAATAGGAGCTGGGCCAGCTGGTTTATTTGCGGCCTTTGAATTAATAAATAAAAATAAAAGTTTAAAGATAACTTTACTTGATAAAGGATTTTTGGCTAGCAACAGACATTGTCCCATGAATGAACAAAAAATTCCATGTGTTAATTGTAATCCATGTAATATTATGGCAGGTTTCGGAGGTGCGGGAACATTTAGTGATGGTAAGCTTAATTTTATACCTAAACTGGGTAAAAGTAATTTATATAAATATATGAGTATAAGTGAAGCAGAAGAATTAATTGATTATACGGAAACAATATTTAATAAATTTGGTATGGATAGTGAAACTTTTCCTAGTAATATGGATGAAGCTTTAAAAATAAAAGAGAGAGTTGCTAAATGTGGTGCTAATTTGTTAGTTATAAAACAAAAACATTTGGGTAGTGATAATTTACCAAAATATATTACAGATTTTACTAATTATTTAAAAGATCGGGGCGTAGAAATACTTGAATGTTGTGATTGTATAGATTATGAGAAAAAAGATAATTACTATATTGTTCATAATAAACTTAAAAATAAGGATTATGATATAAATACAAAAAATATAATTATAGCTCCAGGGAGAACTGGTGCTAAATGGGTGCAAGAAATTGCTGATCGGCATAATCTGATATATGTATCCCAAAGTATTGAGATAGGGGTTAGAGTTGAGGTAAGACGCGAAATATTAGAAGCAATTACTAATACGATATATGATCCAAGTATATTCATTAAAACTAAAACTTATGATGATGAAATAAGAACATTTTGTACTAATCCTGGGGGATATGTAACAAAAGAAAATTATTATGGATATATTTGTGTTAATGGTCATGCCCTAAAATCTAAAAAGAGTAATAATTCTAATTTTGCTTTTATATCTAAAGTTAATTTAACTGAACCTGTTACTAATACGCGGGAATATGGCGAATCTATTGCCAAGATTGCTAATACTTTAGGGGGAGGTAAACCTATTGTTCAAACGCTTAAAGATTTAAGAAGAGGAAGACGGAGTACCAAAAGTCGAATTAATAAAGGATTTATTGAACCAACTTTAAAAGATGTTGTAGCAGGTGATTTAGCCTTAGTTATGCCGCATCGTATTATAACTAACATTTTAGAAGGACTAGAAATACTTGATAAAATAATTACTGGGGTAAATAATGATGAAACTTTACTTTATGGACCAGAAATTAAATTCTTTAGTAATGAAATAGAAACTGATAATCACATGAAAATTGCCGGTGAATCTATTTATTTTGTTGGTGATGGAGCTGGTAAGGCCGGCAATATTGTGACGGCTGCAGCAACGGGAGTTATAGCAGCTCGAGATATTTTAAGGGAAGGTAAATAATTTACTTTCCTTTTTCTATTAGTTGTAATATTATATATTTTTGCTATAATATTGATTAGGGATAATTATGAAGAGAATAATAAATAAAAGTAATATATTAATTGGAATTTATGCATTTTTAATATCCTTTGTAGTGCTTATGCTAGCCAGTAAAAATTCTTTTTTATATTCTTTTAATGATTGGGTAGATGCGAATGCTTTTTTTACAGTGGGAAAATCAATGATGCAGGGAATAATTCCTTATAGAGATTTATTTGAACAAAAAGGGCCATTATTATACTTAATTTATGGTGTGGGTTCTTTAATTTCCTTTAAAAGCTTTTTAGGTATTTTTATTTTAGAAATTTTATTTTGGACGGTAGCTTTAATATTTTTATATAAAATTTTGAAAATGTTTCTAAGTACAAAAACAGCCTTATTAATTTTACCAATATTTATGAGTCTTATTGCCACTAGTAGAGCCTTTACTCATGGTGGTTCGGCGGAAGAGTTTTGTGTGCCATTTTTCTTTATAACTCTATATTATTTTATTAAACATTTTAAAATAAAGGAATTAAGCAAAAAAGAAATGCTTTTAAATGGCGTTATTGCGGGCTTTATTTTACTTATTAAATATACGTTGTTAGGTTTTTGGTTTTCTTTTACTTTAGCAATATTTATTGATTATATAATGAAAAAAGAATATAAAAAAGCTATTATTTATCCATTGATATTATTGTTAGGTATGTTTTTACCATTACTATTGTTTTTAATTTATTTTGCTATTCATGGGGCAATTGATGATTTTTTCTATAATTATTTTTATATTAATATGGTAGCATATAATGAAAGTTCAGTTAATATTTTTACGAGAATTTATCAAATATTTAATAGTTTTATTCGTTCAATATGCCTCGATATTCCTAGTTTAATATTATTAATATTAACTTTGATATTTATCTGGAAATTGAATTTAAAAAAACGTTGTAAAGTATTATTATTAATAACTATTTTAATAACTGTACTAGGTGTATACTTTGGTTTAAAAACATATCGTTATTATTTGCTATTTATTTTATTTTTTATAAGTTTAGGGTTACTTAGTATTTTTAATTTATTTGATAAAAAAATAAATAAATTAAATAATAAAATATATTTGTGTGGGATAATAATACTGGTATCTTTAATGATATTTAATAGCTATTATAATGCTAATTATAAAGAATATATGAAGATAAATAAAGAAGATTTATTTCAATATGAATTTGCAAGTATAATAAATGCGGAGGAAAATCCTACTATGGTTAATTTAGGAAAACTGGATTGTGGGGTTTATACTATGGCCGGATTGTATCCGAGTACTTATTTTTTTGAAAGACAAAATATTAGTTATCAGAAATTTCCGCAGATGGTTGATTCATTTAGAGAATATATAAAAAATAAAGAAACAATGTTTATAGTATATTATACTTGGTTAGATGAAGATGGTTTAATAGCCAGGGAAGAAGAATTGTTTGTTAATTATGATTTGTTAGAGGTCAGAAAACAACAATTTGAAGATAAAGATTTTTATGGTTATTTATTTAAAGTAAAGGAGTAGAAAAATGATTTTATATTTAGTTATACCAGCATTTAATGAAGAAGAGGTATTAGATAGTACATCTAAAGCTTTAAAAGAAAAGATGAATAATTTAATTAAGAATAAGAAAATAAGTAGGGAAAGTAAAGTTTTATTTGTTGATGATGGTAGTAAGGATAAAACTTGGCATATAATTGAAAACTTGCATGCCAAAGATAAATTGTTTATTGGTGTTAAATTAAGTGGCAATCGTGGCCATCAATTTGCTTTGCTCGCCGGATTAATGGAAGCTAAAAAGTACGCAGATGCCGTAATTTCGATGGATGCTGATTTGCAAGATGATATTAATGTTATTGATAAAATGTTAGAAGAATATAAAAATGGTAATGAAATAGTATATGGGGTTAGATCATCACGAAAAAAAGACACATTTTTTAAAAGAACAACTGCGCAGATGTTTTATAAATTAATGAAATTTTTAGGAGTCAATATTATTTATAATCATGCTGATTGTAGACTGATGAGTAAAAGAGCATTGGAGGAATTAGAAAACTTTAAAGAGGTTAATTTATTTTTGCGAGGAATTGTTCCACTTTTAGGTTTTAAAAATAGCATTGTTTACTATGAACGCGGCAAAAGAGAGGCTGGAGTTTCGAAATATCCTTTAAAAAAGATGTTAGCATTTGCTGCAGATGGAATAACATCATTTAGTATTAAACCATTAAGATTTATATTAGCAATAGGTATAATTATTTTAGTAATTAGTATATTTATAATGTTATATGCTTTGATTGTTAAAATTTTAGGACATACGGTGGCCGGTTGGACATTTTTAACTATTTCAATTTGGTTTATCGGCGGGCTACAAATGATATCCATTGGGGTAATTGGAGAATATATTGGTAAAATTTATAATGAAACTAAAGCTAGACCTAGGTATATCATTGAAAAAATACTAAAATAATTTGCATATTATTAAATGTTGTGTTATAATGAAAAAGACCCAAAAAGTATATAATCCGCTGTATTTTATATAAGATTATAGGTAATAGTGAGGAGGTAATATATGGCTAATCTAGTTGATAAGATTAATGCAAAACATATTCGTAAAGATATTCCTGAATTTAGAGTTGGGGATACTGTTAGAGTTGATGTTTGGGTAAAAGAAGGTAAAAAAGAAAGAATCCAATCTTTTGAAGGCTTAGTAATTGCCAAAAGAGGTGGAGGAGTTTCTGAAACATTTACTGTTCGTAAAAAGAGCGGTACTGTTGGAGTATCCAGAATATTCCCAGTTAATGCCCCTACAATTGATTCAATTATAGTTGTTAAAAAAGGTAAAGTTAGAAGAGCTAAACTTAACTTTATTAAGGGAATGCGTAAAGAATACAAAGTTAAGGAAAGAAATTAATTCTTTCCTTATTTTGGTTGGTTAGGTGAAATATGAAAATTATTAAAGAAATACTTCCATATGTATTAATAATTATTGCTGTTATTTTAATAAGGACATTTATTATTACGCCAGTTAGAGTAGATGGGGCTAGTATGGATCAAACTTTAAATGATGGAGAGATACTACTTTTATATAAATTAGCTAATATTGATTATGGTGATATAGTAGTTTTAGATGAAGAAAAAGAAAATGAAATAATTATTAAAAGAATTATTGGTATGCCAGGGGATACTGTGAGTATAGAAAATAATACCGTTTATGTAAATGATGAAGAGATAGAAGAAGACTATGCTTATGGAGAAACTAGTGATTATGAAGAAATTACTTTGGAGGATGATGAATACTTTATTTTAGGGGATAATCGTCCAATAAGTAAAGATTCAAGATATTTTGGTCCAGTAAAAGAAGATGAAATAATTGGTAAAGTTATTTTTAGATTATGGCCATTTAATAAATTTGGAACGATATAAGGAGTCTAAAAATGCCTGATAAAATAAATCATATAAATAAAGAAATCGAAGAATTAAAAAATGAGGGGATTTCTACTAAAGATATAAGTGATGGTTATCATACTTTTCAAGAATTATATGAACACAGAATAATTTTATTTAGTGCTCTATGTAATGCATATCCAGATATATCTTGGAAATCTAAAAAACATTATGATAATGAAGCTGATCCTATGTTTGATGACTCTTTTATTGCGGGTATTAATACTCCACTTGGACCGGCGACTTATCATGTGAAACTAAAATACTGGGATTTATTTGATATTCCAGAGATAGAAAGAGCTTTAGAATATGATGGGTATTCATCTGAAGATGTATTATTAAGAATTAAATCATTAAATGATAAAAAAAGTTAAATTTGCTAAAAGCAAATTTTTTCTTTACTTTGGATAAATTAGATGTTATAATTTTATTAGATATTAAGGCCCTCCCTTGATTTTAGTTTATTATTTTATATTTATGTTTAGGGCGAAATATATAAAGAAAGGAGAAGAACTTTGGAAACAAAGTTAAATCATAGTAACAAAACATCACGCTATGATATTTACAAAATAGAATATTAAATATGGAGAAATTTTAAATGTTAAATTAATATAAACCTAATTTATTATATTTATGTTTTAGATTTCTAAATATTTTAGTATTATAAATGTATGATTGGAACTACTATATTTGTATTTTAGATTAAGAAAAATTATAGATGGAATTAGTAAATATGGTAATAATTTTATAAATGAATTGTCTTTAGAATTAAAATTAGAATTTCCTAAAATGAAAGGATTATCACCAAGAAATTTAGCCAAAATGAAAGTTTTTTATAAGGAATATAAAGATATAGCAAATTTGCCAGTATCACTGGCAAATTTACTATGGACTCATAATTATACTTTAATAGAAAAAATAAAATAAATTAAATAAGTAGTAGGGTGGCGACCATCCGAGGTTGGTCTGTGGAGAGTCTAAAGTGCTCTGTGAATCAGAAATGCCTTGTAGTGATACAATAGTCAAAATAAATTTTGACTATTGTTCTATAACAGCTGTAAATAAAGTATTAAAAAAAGATTGTGATAATACCACTATTGGTTTGTTACTATGTAAAGAGAAGGATAGATTGTCGGTAGAATGGGCATTAGAAAGTGTTAATAACCCTATTGGTGTATCTTCTTATAAATTAAAAAAATATATATCTAAAGATATTTTAGAAAAGTTACCAACTGAAGAAGATATAAATTTTCATATTAATACTAAATAGTTTTGTTTCTTTATAATTAACAAACTCTTATGTTACAATTTAATTAGATATTAAGTATATTCGATATTTTAGTCTATTAATTAGTTATTTATGTTTAGGGCGAAATGTGGAAAAACAAAGTAATCAATAGTAACAACACATCACGCTATGATATTTACAAAATAAAATATTAAATAAGGAGGAATTTAAAATGTTAAAAAAAGAAATTTACCCAAAAACTGCAAGGGTAAAATGTAATGGTGAAACAGTATGCGTTACAGAAAAATTAGATGGTAGTAATTTAGTAATCTTTAAGAAAAATGGTACGGTTTATATTGCTCAAAGAAAAAATATAATAGAAGTTGATGAATTAGATAATGCTAAAGACATTCTTTATAAAGGCTTAAATGAATGGTTAAGTAACTATAAAGAGACTTTAATTCAAGAATTACATGAAGGTAGTGCTATTTGTGGTGAATGGCTAGGCATGGGACAAATCAAATATAATATTGATGACTTTGATAAAAGGTGGTATATGTTTGCTAAAGCTAATGTTGATGATGATTTTAATTTGTACAATTTTAATTATAATCATGATGACTTTATATATCCTTTTGAGTCTCAAGAAATACCAAAATTTATTGGCATTGTTCCCGTAGTTGCAGAACTTAAAGTATTACCGGATAAAAAACATTTAGATAGTTTATATGAAAAGTATACTACAAAAGTAAAAAGAAATGTTGAAGGATTTGTAGTAAGTTATCGCAATCAAATATCTAAATATGTTCGTATGAAAAATGGTAAATTACAAGAACACCATGAATAATTAATTAAAAAAATTTATTGACTAATTAAAGTTTGCTTGTTATAGTGTAGGTGGGGTTGATAAATCTTTTACTAAAAAACAAGTTTACATTTTAATAGAGTCAATAATTTTTAGAAATGGATTTAAGCTAGTGTATTATTTTACACTAGCTTAAAAAATATTTAAAAAAATAAAGACAAAATGAATTGGTAGATGATATAATAGAAAGTGCTCATCTAAAAAATATTAAGGAGAAGAAAATGTTAACAGATGAAGAAAAACAAATCATGGAGGTTATAATTGCTGCTAGGAGATTAGAAGAATATTTATGGGGAGAATATAATGGTCAATGGAATATTGAAGAATGGCGGAGAATGTTTAGAAAAAGAATTCAAAAAATAGATGATATAGATGTAAATAATCCTCATGCGATTATTGAAATGCGTAAAAGGTTAGTGCAAAATGCAGCATTAAGTGTTGCATTAATGAAAATACTTGATACTAAAGGAATACCAACAAATGATTGTGATATACCGTCAAATTTACCGCAATATGCTAGTAATATAGAAAGTAATTGATTTAAAAATAAAGAATATGATGCAGTTATCGAGAAATCCTCGGTTACTGATAATTAAGATAATTAAATTTATAAGAAGAAAGAAGGTGTAATTTGTGAGTACAAACAAAAAAGAAGATGCTAAAGAAAATAATATTTTAATATATGAATCGGATAATGATATTAAAGTTGAAGTTATCTTAGAAGAAGAAAATATTTGGCTTACTCAAGAACAAATAAGTAAACTC
>CALVYL010000012.1 GCA_944372215.1 uncultured Bacilli bacterium
GCAAAAGTAACAGCAATACCTTCCAAATTAGCACTTTTATAAATATTATCTACCAATTTTCTTTTAGCAAAAAAAATGTTATCTGCTTTTGACATATTATATTTATTTTTCATAATGTAACTCCTTTCTCTATGACAATATTGTAACATTTGTTGAAAAAAAAGTGAAGAAGAATAATTTGTAATTTTATTAGATTCCATCAGTACAATTATCATAAATCCATCATTTTAAATCTTTATAAATTTCAAAATGCACTTTTAATTTATCTATTTACCTAAATATATTTTATATAAACATAATCATATATAATGGATAATGTTCTATATTTTTATCATCAACATATATGTTTGTGTTATATTCTAATTTTATATATCTTTTAACAGATTTATAATTATCAATAATAGAATATAATGATTTAGCTTGTTTATTATTACCCGATTTAACTTCAATTGCTGTAACTACACCATTGATATTTAAAATAAAATTTATTTCTAATTTACTTTTTTTCTCAAAATACATTAAATAATCGTATCTTGTTTTTATTTCACTAGCACATACATTTTCTACTATTGCTCCACTATTAATATAATAATTATCATTAATAATTTCATTTTGGACAGAATTTTCATACATTGATGTAAGTAATCCTGTATCCATCATATATAATTTAAAGCAATTTAATCTAATATTGGATACAAGTGGTGCTTCAGGATTTTCTAAATTGTAGCACATATTAACAATTCCGGCATCTTTTAACCAATCAAGACTACTAGCATATTTTCTTTCTCCAACATCTTTTTCATTTTCTAAAATAGAAACATAAGAAAATTTCTTGTTATTTCGTGCTAATTGGCCTGGAATACTATAAAAAGTATTTATTATTTTTGATTTATCGGTTTTATCTGCATATTTTTCGATATCATATATATAGTTATCTATAATACTTTTTTGATTTTTTAAAGTTATATTCATGCTATTGTTTTCTATGTAATCATTAACTATTTTAGGCATCCCCCCTATTATCATATACAGTTTAAAATAATCGATAAATTGTTTATTAATATATTCATCCACTGGAGTTTTTTTTACAAAAGATTCTCTTAAACCTTCAATAATTTCTTTTTTTACTCCTAATCCCCATAAAAACTCTTCAAAATCAAGTGGATACATATTAATATATCTTTCATAGCCAACAGGATATGAAGTTACTTCTTTATAATGAAGTCCTAAAAGTGATCCTGATGCGATAACATCGATTCTACCATCTAAGGCAAAACTCTTTAGAGCCACACGAGCATTTGGACAACTTTGGATTTCATCTAAAAATAAAATTGTATCATTAGAAATTATAGAAATATTTGGGAATGTTAATTCCAATTTCATAATAAGAGTTTTAATATCTAAATTACCATCAAAAATATTCTTATATTCCGGCATTAGTTCAAAATTAATATAAATGTAACTTTGATAGTTATTTTTAGCAAAATCTTCAATTATATAAGTTTTACCTACTTGTCTTGCGCCTTTAACAAGTAAACAAGGTTTATTTTCTTCTTTTTTCCATGCTAATAATTCTTTGGTAATTTTTCTTTCAAGCATACGTTTTCCTCCTTTTTATACATATATTATAATAAATAACAATAAATTATGCAAGTTTTTACCACGACTTTTAACATAAAAATGCAAGTTTTTACCACGACTTTTAGAGTGAAAATGCAAGTTTTTCCCTAAATAATAAATTGTCTAGTAAAATTAGACAATTTATTTTATAAACATAGCATCTCCGAAAGAAAAAAATCTAAAATTATGTTTTATAGCATAATCGTAAGCATTTAAAATATTTTCTTTAGTAGATAAAGCTGATACAAGCATGAGTAAAGTACTTTTAGGTAAGTGAAAATTGGTAATAAGACCATCGATAGCTTTAAATTCAAATCCTGGATAGATAAAGATATCTGTTTCCCCACTACAAGGCATAAATTTATCATATTTATGTCTTACAGTTTCTAGTACTCTTGTCGAGGTTGTTCCAACCGCATAAATTTTACCTTTAGCATTATTTAAAGTATCTGCTGCTTCCTTGGACATAACATAATATTCACTATGCATA
Source organism: uncultured Bacilli bacterium (assembly GCA_944372215.1). Lineage (GTDB taxonomy): Bacteria > Bacillota_I > Bacilli_A > RF39 > UBA660 > Onthocola_B. The sequence continues at coordinate 2,111 of CALVYL010000012.1, forward strand.
TGATGTTTAGTAATATCTTCAACCTCCACTGGTCTAAATGTACCAAGACCTACATGAAGAGTAACATAAACTAAAGTTATTCCTTTTTCTTGAATAGCTTTAAGTAATTCCGGAGTGAAATGCAACCCTGCTGTTGGAGCTGCAGCTGAGCCAATATTTTTAGCATAAACGGTTTGGTATCTCGACCCATCTTTTAGAGTTTCATGAATATATGGAGGCAGAGGCATAGTACCTAATTTATCTAGTATTTCCATTAAAATTCCTGTATATAATAACTTTACATGAACAATACCTTCATCTTGCTTAGCTATTACCTCTGCTTTAAGCAAGCCATCCCCAAAAGAAACTATAGTTCCTACATGTAATCTTTTCGCTGGTCTTGCTAAACATTCCCAAGTATCTCCTTGGATATTTCTTAAAAGCAATAATTCGATAACCGCTTTAGTATCTATCTTTTCCCCGATAAGTCTTGCTGGTATAACCTTAGTATCATTAAGCACTAAAATATCATCAGCCTCTAAATAATCAATTATATTTTTAAAAATATCTTCTTTTAACGCACCAGTTACTTTATCCATTACTAAAAGTTTTGAATCACTCCTATTTTTAAGAGGTGTTTGGGCAATTAATTCTGGTGGTAAATTATAATCATATTCATTTAGCATTAATTACACCTTCTATTTTTTCTACTACCTCTTTATTGATATCATCAATCGTTCTAATAACATCATCTTTAACACAATCAATTTTAATATAATTATAAATTTCGGTAAGTTCTAAGTAAGCCGCTTCGGCTTGTTTAAGATGTTCTTTACTCGATTCGTGTTGATCCGGCGACTCTTTTCTACTTTGTTTTAAAATAGCTGCATATTCATATGGCATATATAAAAATATTACAGCATCTGGCCTAGGTAGTTCCATAATTCCAAATTCCAATTCATCAAGTTTTTCATACATTTTAATTCTTTCGTTCTTATCTTTTATCTTGCCACCTTGATGAGCCATATTAGATTCCACATATCTATCTATTATTACAACCTCACCTTTAGCTAAATGTTCTTTAACTATATCTATATTATACCTTCTATCAGCTGCAAAATAAGCGGAGGCCACTAAACCATCAACGTTGGTAGCTCCTTCGGGAAACCAACCTTCACAAATAGATGCCTTACCTAAATATGGACCCCCAACAATCTTGCCTGTTGGTGAATCATAATTAGGAAAAGCAAACTTAAAAACCGAAATACCTTTCTTTTGTAATTCTTTAATTGCTTTTTTAGCTTGTGTTTCTTTGCCGGAACAATCAGTTCCTTCAATTATTATTAATTTACCTTTCATTATTTAACCTCACATATGTTACAAATTTATATTTTATATTATCTTCAACATTTTCTTCGGATAATGTTTTAGTATACTTAGATTGATCAAACTCAGGAAAATAAACATCAGCTTCAGCCTCCGCTTCTATTTCTGTTAAATATAACACCTCTGCATAAGGCAAAAATAACTTATAAATACTTGCCCCACCAATGACCATAATCTCTTCATCTAAAGTATTTAAATAAGTTAGTAATTCATCAAAATCTTGATAAACCTCGGCATCATCAATGTTCTTTAAAGACTTTGATAAAATTATATATTCTCTTCCCGCTAACTTTTTAGGTAAAGATTTATAAGTTGATGCTCCCATTACTATTTTTTTATACATAGTAAGTTCCTTAAAATGTACTAAATCACCTTTAATATGCCATATTAAATTATTATCTTTACCAAGTTCATTATTTTTACCTATTGCGGCAATAATACTAATCATTTTACCACCTACCTCTATTTCTATGTTTAACAATACTCTTAATATAATGAATTATAGATAATTTTGGAGTATCAATAAAACATTTTTTATTATTACTTAAATAACCATTACCTAATGATTTTAAATTAGGTAATGAAATACTATTTAAACCTAAATTATTCTCTAAGAAATTATTACCAATTTGTTCTACCTTAGGAATATTTATTTTATTTAATACTGAATTGTTTTTTAAAAAATTATCACCTATACTTACTACATTAGGTAAATTTATTTCTTCAATTGTTGTATTATTAATAAATAAATTATCTTTAATATGGTCTATATCTGAATAAAAAGCTATTATTTGATTTAATTTATTTAAGGTTATAACAGCTTTATTATTAGCGGTAGTAATTATTATTTCTTTTTTATCATCATATTTATTTATACTAATATTATTTATATCTTTAAATATATGAATAAAACAATCATAATTAATTTCATATTCATTATGAGTATCTATTCTCTTATTTACTAAATCCAGTAAATAATAATCCATTACAACATATTTTTCTTTTTCATAATGCTTTACTTTACCACGATAAATTATAACATTATTAGTACTATAATATGTATAATTCATCATATAATTATATTTATAATATTTATTGTCACTAGCTTTAACATACCCTGGTATTTCTAAAAATGTATCTACTAACTTTTGCCTCATGCCATAACTACGAGCAAAACTTTCAGTTAGTCCTGGTACAATATTATCTAAATTATTAGAAAATGTAGCATCAGCATTTAAGACATGATGATTATATCTATTTTTAATAGACAAATGATGATCATTACCTCTAGTAAATTGAATACTTATCACCGATGTTCCATATTCATCTTGTCTATCTGGTTTTATAAAATCTGCTCTTTTTAAGTCAAGAGCATTTTCTTTAACCGCAAAGAAGATGAAACAGGTATCAAATCTATGACCATTAAAAGTACATATTACCTCATCTTTGCGATAAAATTTGCGAAATTGTTCAATATCAGCATTACTTTTACACCAGTATAAATCATAACCAACACTTTTAAGTAATTCTTCCGGAGTTTTATCCGTAACTACTAATGGCGGATTTTTAATACCCGCGAGATGATTGATGTAACAGGTAAAAACTGCTACAACATTGTTACTGACAATATCATGATATAACTCACGACTCTCAGCAAATGCATTAAGCATAATCTCTGATAATTTACCATCACTCTCAAGGATTGTAGGAAATAAAGACCTACACAAATGCATCATATCTTCGCCATATTTCTTCTTGATAATTTTTAAATCTTTATTCATAAAATCATTGAGCTATGGGAAATTTAATGGGTCCTAGATGTTCATAATTTTCTATTTTGATATCTTTTAATTCTTGAGAATTATCAAATTCATAAAAATCTTTAATCTCCGGATTGAGCCATAAAGTTGGGGCTTCTTTATCTCCGAGTTCAGCAAATCTTTTAATTTGTTCTTTTATACCAGCAACTTGATTGACATAGATATGGGCATCTTTAATTGAATAATCTATTGTGCCTGCTTTAAGGCCACAGACTTGAGCAATCATAGCTAGCAATACCGAATATTGTGTTACATTAAATGGTAACCCCAGTGGTACATCACAGCTTCTTTGGTGAACCCACATATTTAGATAACCATCACTAACATCCCACTCTGTTGACCAAACACAACTAGGTAATACTGCCGTATCCAAATAATCATCTTGCCATAAAGATATAACTAATCTTCTATCGCTTGGATTGTTTTTTAATGTATTAATTAATTTATCAGTAAAATTAAATTTACCCACAATATATCCATAAGCGGTTCCAATAGTATGAGCATACTCTTTACCAAAGTTTTTCTTAACCTCTTTTTTAACTAATTGGCCATTTTCTAAAACATTTTGAGTAGCAGTCCAAATTCCTTCTTCATCTATTTCCCATTCATCCCAAATATGAACGTTTCGCTCCTGTAACCACCGAACATCATTACTCTTTGCTTGATAAATCCAAAGCATCTCCGTTATCGCTTGGCGAAAATATAATTGCTTAGTTGTTAGGCAAGGAAATTCTTCGCGAAGATCAAAGTGCAAATGATAACTAGGTATTTTAATAGAATTTATACCTGTTCGATTTTCGACCTCTATACCCTCTTCTAGTATCGTTTTACATAATTTAATATATTCTTTATCCCATTTTGACATAACTCACCTACTCATACCATAAAGGATATTTACTTGTAATATTTAATACCTCTGCATCTAATTCTTTTAAAATATCTTCATTATCGTGATTTTTTAGAGCAGTAGCAATAATAACCCCAATTTTTCTAAAATCTTCTTCTTTTAATCCTCTGGTAGTCATCGCTGGGGAACCTAATCTTATACCACTAGTTAAGGCTGGGCTTTCCGTATCTCCGGGAATCGTATTTTTATTAACAGTTATATGAATTCTATCAAGTAAGTTTTGTGCATCCTTACCAGTTATACCGCAGGCACTCTTAACATCAACTAAAATCAAATGATTATCTGTTCCATTAGCAACTACATGAAAACCTTCTTCCTTTAGAGTTTCTGATAAAGCTATAATATTTTTAAGCACTTGTTCTTGGTAAACTTTAAACTCCGGTTGGAGTGCTTCATAAAAGCACTGTGCTTTCGCAGCAATCACATGCATTAAAGGACCACCTTGAATGCCAGGGAAAACAGTTTTATCAATTTTTTTAGCAATTTCTTCATCATTAGTTAGAATTAAACCACCACGTGGGCCCCGTAATGTTTTATGAGTAGTTGTAGTTACTACATCCGCATAGGGTACTGGCGATGGATGCAAACCTGCCGCAACTAATCCAGCAATATGAGCCATATCGACAAACAAATATGCTCCGACCTCATCCGCAATTTCTCTAAATTTGGCAAAATCAATAGTCCTTGAATAAGCACTAGCTCCCGCAATAATCATTTTTGGTTTTTCTTTTAGGGCTTTTTCTCTTAAAACATCATAATCAATCATTTCTGTTTCAGGATCAACATCATAATCGACAATTTCATAATCCCTACCACTAAATGACATTTTATGACCATGCGTTAAATGTCCTCCATTAGAAAGATTCATCCCCATTACTTTATCGCCATGATTAAGTAGAGCCCGGTATACAGCCATATTAGCACTGGAACCAGAATGCGGTTGCACATTAGCAAATTTAGCTCCAAATAACTTTTTAGCATAATCTCTTGCTGTATCTTCAAATATATCGATGTATTCACATCCACCATAATATCTTTTACCAGGATATCCTTCGGCATATTTATTCGTTAATATACTCCCTTGTAATTTTAATATGTCATTTGAAACATAATTTTCCGAAGCTATTAACTCAATATTAGCCTCTTGCCTCTCCCTTTCTTTTCTTAAAGCATTTTCTAAAATCTTATCCATTTTTACCTCTCTCCTTCAATTCTATTAAATTATCTATAATCATTGCCACCGTCATTGGTCCAACTCCACCGGGATTTGGTGTAATAAATGCCGCAATATCTTTGACATTATCAAAATCGACATCACCAACTATTTTTCCATCACATCGGGAGACTCCCACATCTATTACCACTGAATTCTTTTTAACCATATCCCTTTTTATTAAATGACCAACACCTGTTGCACTAATTAAAATATCAGCACTTTTAGTAAGATCCTTTAAGTTTTTAGTTTGCGAGTGTGCAACAGTTACTGTTGCATCTAAATTTTCTAAAGCTAAACTTAAAGGATGCCCCACAATATTACCGCGGCCAACGACCACGACATTAGCTCCTCTAATTGGAATATCATAATATTCTAATAACTTAATGATTCCTTTAACCGTACAAGGTAATATTGTTTTTCTTCCTAAATATAAGTTATAAATATTATCTTTAGTAAAACCATCAACATCCTTAGATGCTTTTATTAATCCACTACATTTATCAAAATCAATTTTTTCTGGTACTGGGCTTTGTAAAATAATGCCCGTAACTGATTCATCATTGTTTAATTTCTCAATCAAATTAATAATTTCTCTTTCTTCAGTTTCTGATGAAAACTTATATTTTTCAACAGCTATACCAACCATATCACAATATTTTTCTTTATTTCTAATATAGATTTTACTTGCCTCATCATCACCTACTAAAATAATGGCTAGTTTAATAGCTAAATTTTCTTTAGCTATCTTTTCTTTTATTTTCGCAAGTATTTCATCTCTAACTTTTTTACCATCTAAAATCAAAATAATCCCCCACTTTCAAAAAGATTTCTATTATGATCAATCCCTAAGTGTTCATATGATTTTTCGCAAGCAACACGCCCACTCCTGGTTCTTTTGATAAAACCTTCTTGTAATAAAAATGGTTCAACAACATCTTCAATTGTAGATATTTCTTCCCCAATAGCTGTCGATATAGTTTCCACTCCAACAGGACCACCATTAAACTTATTGATTAATGCTTCCAGATATTCTATATCAATAGTATCTAAACCATATTTATCAACATTCAATCTATCTAAAGCCTCTAGGGTTATAGCTAAATCAATCTTACCAGTACCTTCGACTAAAGCAAAATCCCGTACTCTTTTAAACAAGCGATTAGCAATTCTAGGAGTTTTACGACTCCGCCGAGCCAGTTCCACCGCTGCATCATCATCAATCTTCATATCCAAAACATGGCTTGTTCGCTTAACAATATCTCCAAGTTCTTCATCAGAGTAAAATTCAAGTTTATTAACAATACCAAATCTATCTCTTAAAGGACTAGATAAATCCCCAGCTCTGGTAGTTGCTCCCACTAAAGTAAATGGGGGAAGATCTATTTTAACACTCCGACTTTTTCCTTCAGTTCCAATTACTATATTAATTGTAAAATCCTCCATCGCCGAATAAAGTATTTCCTCAATAAATGATGGAATACGATGAATCTCATCAATAAATAGAACATCTCCTGGTTCCAGCGTCGATAAAATAGCCGCCAAATCACCACTTTTTTCAATCGATGGGCCTGTTGCTGTTTTAATATTCGATCCCATTTCGTTAGCTATAATATGGGCAAGTGTTGTTTTACCAAGTCCTGGGGGACCATATAACAAAACATGATCTAATGGTTCATTCCGCATTTTTGCGGCTTTTATAAAAATTCGCAAATTTTCTTTAATCTTTGCTTGTCCCACATATTCATCTAATGATTCTGGCCTTATACTCCTATCAAAAATATCTTCTGGTTTTAATTCTCCATCTAACAATCTATCATTCATTTTTAACCTCCCCGAATAAATTATCAATATAGTTTTTTATATCTAGCCATGACGATACTGTATCATGATTACTTTTGGTGAAATTATCAACAAAACGCAAAGTTTTAATTCCTACCCTTTTTATTTCATCTAAGACCTTTTCCTTATCATCTATAAACAAATCTATTTTTTCTTTAACTGCTGATGCCGATTTGTGATTTTTCTTAAAAATTATTTTATCATAAACAATATTGTGTTTTTTTAAATATTCTAATGTTATAGGAATGGAATCAGCAAAACCCAAAGTACCCCTAGCTGTAATAATAACAATTTTAATATTTTGGCTACGCAAATACTTGAGAACTTTTAAAGCATCTTTCTTAAGCGGTGCCTCTTTCTGAATATCATATAAATACATTTTATAAAATTTTAGATATTCATCTTTACTTAAATCATGATAATCAGTTACCCTATTATCAGTTATAAATTTTTTTAAATACTTGTTGCCGGTCTTAGTTGTTTCAATTAAAGTATCATCTAAATCTATTCCTATCGTCATCTAAGCCTCCCTAAATATTGTATCATAATTAAAAATTTTTTAATATACTTAAATTAAAATTTACTCCAATTTAAAAAAATAACAGTCTATATGGTGAATTTTTAAAACTTTTGTCGAGTTATGTCGAATCGCTTGCAAATAAAAAAATAATAGCTATAATAGATAACCGTTACCCATTTGTGGGAGTGCCTGTTTATCCGAGTATTCGGCTGGTATCAGGGGTTTTTGGCCTTTTGAGAGAGTGATGGAGAAAGGAAAAACTATGGATAGTTATTTATTTAACCAATTTGTAATAATCATGTTGTTTTATCTTTTAGATAAAAACATTGAAAAAAGGCACCGAAAATAGTGCCTGCCAACATATAAGCAGGTGCTAACCACATTTGGGTAACACTTACATATATAATATACCAAAGTTCAAAATAAATTACAAGTTAATTACTCACAATTTCAACTAATTTCAAAAACTATAAGTAATATTGTTAATTTAATATTGTTAAAAATCAATTATTAGTGTATAATAAATTTAGTATAAAGGGTATGTGTGATACAAGATGTTTAGAGATTTTGATTATGAAAATAAACCTGTTGTTGATGTTGTTAATGAAATGATTCTTGATGCTATCAATAAAAAAGCATCAGATATTCATTTTGATCCAACTGAAAATGAACTAAATGTCCGCATTAGAATAGATGGGGAACTTTTAGAATATGCCAAAGTTCCTAATTATGTAAAGAAAAATCTTTTAACTAGAATAAAAATTATTTCTGGTATGAATATAACCGAAACTAGATTACCCCAAGATGGAGCTATAAAAAATTTAACTGAAGATATGGACTTAGACCTTCGGGTATCTTCGCTTCCTATAGTTGATGGCGAAAAAATAGTTATTCGTATCTTAAATTATTCTATGAGTAGTAGTGGCTTAGAAAATCTTGGTTTATCTGATGAAAATTTAGAAAAAATTCATAAACTATTAAAAATGCCTAACGGAATTATATTAGTTAGTGGAGCTACTGGTACTGGTAAATCTACAACCGTTTATGCTATGCTCCAAATTCTTAATACTGTATCCAAAAATATAATCACTGTTGAAGATCCCGTCGAAATGAAAATACCAGGAATTAACCAAGTTCAAGTAATGAGTGATATCGGCCTTACATTTGGTAATACTCTAAGAAGTATCTTGCGTCAAGACCCTGATATCATAATGATTGGAGAAATTCGTGATGATGAAACAGCTCGTATTGCTGTAAGAGCATCAATTACTGGCCACTTAGTTTTATCAACTATTCACACCAACAACTCTTTAAATACTATTGAAAGACTATTAGATATGGAGGTCGAAAGATATTTATTAGGTTCAGCTTTAACAGGTATTATTGCTCAAAGATTAGTTAAAAAGCTTTGTCCAAAATGTCGTGCTAGTCGCCCTACCACCAACTATGAAAAGGAATTGTTTAAAAAAGTATTAAATAAAGACATTGAAACAATCTATACTCCGCAAGGCTGTAGTGAATGCATTAATGGATATAGTGGTCGAACAGCTCTTCATGAGGTATTAGTTTTAAATCAAGAAATTAGAGATGCAATTACTAATAATATTCGTAAAAATGAATTACGTCACTTAGTTTATGATAAACATGTTACTAGCTTACTTAAAGATGGTTTAGAAAAAGTTGTTGCGGGAATTACCAGCATTGATGAAATATTAAGAGTTATCGATGTTGATGATGATTTTGGAGAAGATGATGCTGATATTAAAGCTGCTTTGATTGGTAAACCTCTAGTTAATACCGCTGAAGAAATAGTAAATGCCAATAACGAAATTGAATCATTATAAAAAGTCTGGTTGATTAATATCAATCCAGACTTTTTTATTATTTTTTCAATGTCCTAGTTTTGGGCTTAGATGTAACAGCATAAAAGTAAGTATCTCCCAGGGTACCACCTTCACTAATAAATGGTTCATATAACTTATCTTCAAAATAAGTTATTTCCCCAATCTTTTTTTCAATATCTAAATCGTGAGTGCTACCAAAAATACCTACGGTTATATATTCTCCTAAATTATGGAGAGAATCTAAACCTTGCAAATAATTTATATCATAAGGATTTTGCGTAATATAATTAAAATAGGCTAAAATTGTTTGAATACTCCCATCAGCACATCTTACTTTTGGCAAACCGTTTTGAACTAAAAATTTACCATTAACAACTCGTTTAGATAAGCCATAAGGGTATTCCGAAATCATGGCAATAGAATTATTATTAGTTATCGTATCTAAGCCACCTTTTCTAACCTCAACACCATCAACATAAATCTTTTCAGAGCCAACTAATTCCTTGATAAAATTTAGGTAAACCTCTCCGTGTTTTTGTCTTGCTAAAATCCAATCAGATAATTCTGATACAGTTATTTCATCAGTAGCTCTATCAACATATCCGATACTCTGTAAATATTGTTTTATTAATAAATTATAATATTTTTCCACTATTATTTATCTTCCCCTAAAATGATTTTCTTGCTCTACTCTTTCATAATACTCATCTAGTGTAATACCTTCCGAATATAAAATTGTAGCCATTTCAACACCCACAAAACGATAATGCCACCGTTCATATTTATATCCCGTAATCTCTTCTTTTCCTTCGGGATATCTTAAAATAAAACCAAAATTATGAGCATTTTCTTTTAACCATTTGATTTCTGGATCGATATCATTAGTATTTTCAATATAAACCCCATTATCCATATAAGCAATATCAAAAGCTAGTCCTGTTTGATGTTCACTAGATCCTGGAAGAGCCACCTTTTTCCTAGCTTCTTCTTCGCCAACCTCAGCAACATACTTATCATATACAACTTTTTGATATGCATAAGTACGATAACCACTATCAACAATAATTTTTCTCAATCCCAAAGCTTCCGCAGCTTTTTGCATCGCTTCAAAATATGGTAATATATCCGCACTAATCATTGGTTTTAAATTGGGATCTTTATAATTATGAAAATTATTTTCATTATTATCGGTTATTACTAAATTTTCTGGTACATAATCACTAGAAAGCAAATGTTTCTTATTAACTAATATAGTATAATCTTGCATATTCCCTCCTTGGTTATTTATTTTACCATATTCTTTTGGTAATTACAAACTATTATTATATTTTCTATTTAAGTTCATATCTTTATCCTCAATTAAATCTTGATATTTATCTTTAATAGTATTTATTTCTTTTATTATTTCTTCTTTATCTAATAAAACTGTACTTAGTCTATTATTTAATACCTCTAAATCTACTAATAATTGTTGTTGTAATTTCTTATTTACTCTAATGTCTGGCATAATCATTTTAATTATTATATATAAATATAAAATAATAGCACATGGGACTAACAAACTTATACTAAAAACTAAGGTAAATAATCCTTTTTCATAATCTTCTAACGGTTGATTAATCGTAATAAACCAATCTAAATCTGGTTGAGTTATTTTTCTAACCTCCCAAATAGTCTTATCATCATCAGGTAATATATATCTCGTTTGTGTATCTATTATCTCACCTTTTATATTTTCTTCATAAGGATTAATAGCTAAATAATCTCTTAAAAGTTCATAATCATAATTGGATACATCATAAACTAAAGTATTTTTCTCATAACTCATTGCCATGAATCTACCAAAAATATTATATATTGGCTTTTCTTGCCATGGCTCATAATGAATTAAATATGTTGCTTCCCCAGCCTTAATTTTATCGATATAATCTTCTTCTGTGTAAGAATCTTCTTCACTATATATTTCTATATAAGAGTGATACAATTTCTTTTCTCTAATTTTATCTAAAATCATTAATTCTATTAGACCAATACCAATACCACAAGCTAAAGTAGCAGCCATAATTTTTTTATATTTTTTTATTTCTCTTTGATTACGCTTTATATTATTTAATTCATCTTCCGCTTGTCTTTTTTCTTCTTCTATACATTCTTCATCTTGTTTTATACGTACTAAATCATGTTGTAATTTTGTAAATTTATTATTTACTAATTCTTTTAATGTCTTAGCCATAAAGTCTAACCTTATCTAGCTTCTCTTCTTTCTCTTTTCAATCTCTTACAAACTGATATAGTAAATTCATCTGTAATTTGCTTATTATATTTATCAAATATATTAATCAAATCTTTTGCAGCATTTGTTTGATCTTTACTTAAATTTTTATATTCATTTTCTAATTTCTTTAAATCATTAGCTAATTTTTCTTTTTCTTCTTTAGGTAATGATTTAATTACCTCCCACCAGTAAATTAATTCTAATCCCGTTAAAACAAGTAGTGCTCCAAAAAAAGTAGCCGTTAACATATTCCATATAAAACCTTCAACATCTCCCATAAATTCTTCATTTATTACCAAAATACTATTATCTAAATCTTGATTATAAACAAGTAATTGTCTTTCATCTTCTTCGATATCAGGAGTAACATAAGAAACCTCTGTGTCAAGAACATTGCCTTCTAAAGTGGTAGTATCTATACTTAAATACTCTTCATAAGAATCTAGGTCTATATCTCCGACTGGATAAGCATATAAATCTCTGCTATAAATTGTGGCATATTCTTGAAAAGGATTTTTCTGCTCATGTTCTTCCCATGGACCATATTCTAACAATAATATTTCTTCACCAGTATCAATTTTCGCCATATATTCTGGAGACATTTCTTCAACAACCTCGGAACTAACCATTTTTCTATCAGTGTAATAATAAGTTCCTTCTTGCATCTTCATATAAATAACATAATCCACGAAACCTAAACCAGTCCCAATAGCTAAAGTCAAAGCTAATGCCGCTTTTACAGTATTCTTTTCATCTTTAAAACGTGTATATTCATTCTTGGCAATTAAATCCTTATATTTACCACGTTTTCCTTCAATTTCAATATAATCAATCGCTAATTGCTTGGCCTTATCATTAATATTCAATTCTATCATCCCTTTCTCTTGATAATTTTTGACAAGTTTTTAATACCTCATCATCATTAATTATATCTGCATATTTATTATATAATGCTATAATACTATCCGCAATATCTTTTATTTCTAAATCATATGATACGATATTTTCCTCAAGTTCATTTAAATCTTTTAAAAGCTTTTCGCGTACCTTTCTATTTTTACTAAATTCATATAATCCTTTAATATATTTATAACCTCCAAAAAGGGTTAAAAAAGGTAGTAACACAATTAATACATAAAATATCCCATTAGCGCCATTTGTATCCCAAACTAAAGTTGTCTCATCAGTATTTTGTAAATATCTTACAATCAATCTTTTAGCTTCCTCTAAACTTTCGGGAGCATAAGAATAAATTGTATATTTAACCTCCCCATTTAAATCGGTTATATCCACATTAAAATAATCCATAGCTGTACCATCTTCTATTTTAGGTACATCTTCATATACAACAATATCTCTTTGATATTCTGGCGTATAATCATCGGAAAAAACTAAAATACTAGTAACACTTTTTTCCTCCCAAGGCGTAAATTCTACAATATCAATTCTCTCATTACCAGAAAATTCGGGATAAAAGTCATTTCCGACATATAACGTTTCATCTTCGCTTAATACAGCAATATCCGTTTTATAATAAGTTTTACTATTAAGTTTATTTATGACAGCTAGATCAGCAACACTTGAACCTATTCCTAAAGCTAAAGTTAGAGCTAAAGCTACTTTAAACTTACTAGATTTCTTATTAAATGTTTCAATATTATCTACTAGCATTTTTGCTTGATTAGCATTTATTTTACTGATTAATAAGTCCTTTTGTAAATCTTTATACTTTTTGATAAGTTCTTTTATTTGACTATTAATAAAACTTTCCATAGAATGCCTCCATATAGAATTATATTCTAACATTAACCCAAATAAAAAGCAACTTTTTTGTTGCCTTTAAATATCTAAATTCTCTGAGGTTATACAAAATGTTGCATATAAAGGAATTGATGTTATTAATAAAGTTCCATAGCTTTTCTTATTTTAAAATTCAAATTCTCTATTATCCTTATCAACTATGCCCATTTTAACATCGGCATTTAATTTATTTTTTAAAATATCCGCAAATTCACTTTGCAATTTTAACATATCTTCTTTATTTTCTAAAAATGCATCTAAAGGTATAAAGACATTAGTTGTTTCTTCTGTTATTTTACTATTTTCCCCTTGGCGCCATGTCCATCTTCTCGTTTTAACATCACTGCCACTTACATAAATAACCTCTCCTGCTTCGGGATGTTCTACCTCTTCTCCTCCGAAAGGAATAAATTCTTCTTCCCCAGTGGCTTTTTTTATTTCCATATCCCCACTAAAACGATCAATATCATGAATTCCTAAAGGAATATTGTATTTTAAAGATAAAGCATTTCCTAAATCTACTAAAGTATTAATAGTGGGCATTTCTCCTTTTTTAACAGTTCTTGTAACTAATGCTTCAATTGAACACATAAATTTATTAGGATTGATACCTAAGGCTCTAAAAGCATCACGGTAATATGTAATCGGTGTACTTTCCTTAACTACTTTTCCTTCATAAAACTTTTGACAACTTTTAATACTTTCATTTAACATCTCATTAATAAAATCATATTTCTTATGATTATCTATTCCTCTAGCTATTATTACTCCAAAAATAGCATTAGGAACACTATCAAAAATATCTTTACTGACAATAAATTTCATTTTTTTACCTTCTTTCTTTTATAATTATACACTAAATTTCTAAATTTTGGTAGTAACCAATTATTGGTTTATTATAATTTATTATATCTACCATAATAATTATGGAATGGTGGTTTACATGAAAAAATTAAAATTATTATTAATCAGTTTAATATTATTCTTGCCAATCAATGCCTTGGCGTATTCAAATTTTATTATTCCGGGCGGGGAAACCTTAGGAATAGAAATTAATTCTAATGGGATAATGGTCATTGGTTTTTATCAAATAGATGGTCAATTTAACAAAGGTAATCCCGAAATAAAATCGGGAGATTATATTACTCATATTAATGGTATTCCCGTATCAAGTGTTGATGAACTCACTCAAGAAATTGAAAACAATGTAGCAGATATGGAGGTAGAAATAACCTATACCAGAAATGGTAAAACCAAAACCAGTATGTTAGAATTAATTAAAGATGACAATGTATACAAAACTGGATTATATGTTAAAGATTCTATTACAGGAATTGGTACTCTTTCCTATATTGATCCTGAAACCAAAGTATTCGGTGCCCTAGGTCATGAAATAGTAGAATCTAATACTAATAGCATTGTTGAAATTAAAAGTGGCATAATTTTTCGTAATTACATTACAGGTATAGATAAAAGTTCTGGTGGTATTCCCGGAAGCAAAAACGCCAAATTCTATTATAATACTCCTTATGGAACTATACTAAAAAATACTAATGTCGGAATATATGGTCTATATGATGCTGCATTACCTCAAAAAGATTTATTAGAGGTTGCAGAACCTGATGAAATCAAGATTGGCGATGCTTATATTCAAACTGTCTTAGATGGCGAAGAAATAAACAATTATGATATTAGAATAATAAGTATTAATGAAACTAGTGAGGTTAAAAACATCTCATTTGAAATAACTGATAGTGAATTATTAGACAAAACTGGTGGTGTTGTTCAAGGTATGAGTGGTTCCCCAATAATTCAAGATAACAAAATAGTTGGAGCTGTAACTCATGTTGTAATCGATAATCCATCAAGTGGTTATGGTATATTCATAACAACTATGTTAGAAGAAGGAGAAAAGTAACATTTTCTCCTTAATTTATGCGAATTGGATCAGACATTGTTCCTGTACCCCCAGCATAAGTAACATCTGGGGTTAGGTAGAAACAAGGTCGAATTGAACAGCCATCCAAGTTCACCTCATGGTTGCCAATATAGCCATCACGGCTCACAATGTACACATGATAACTATCACTCGAAGCGCGAGAAATTGTCCATTCTAGCACCCCCATATACATCCAATTATTATTTATTATTGATGTCCTATTATATGAACTCATATTTGTTGTCCAGGCACTATCACTTGCTGCAAACCCGTAATCTGATACGTACATTAGTCCTATTTTTCCTGCCCATGTTGTTCCTGTACTTTCTGCGTTTTGCCATGTTGCGGCTGTTGTATTATATGTGCTATATCCGTTCACATACCATGTTGCTTCGGCAATATATTCTTGCCATGTATCACTAAATGTATTCAAAAACGTTGTATTTAAATTTGTTATATTTAAATTTGACTCACTCCATGTGTTATTTGCTGCACCACGATTATAATTGTATTGATATATTGTACTACGATTTCCTTTATAGGGATCGAAATCACTTGCAGATAGAGATGTAATATATGCTCCTCCTGTGCCCGTTTGACTTATTGTTGGATAATCTGCCATGATTAATTTTACTTGATTGCCAAATACTCCGATGATTCTATATAGATTATCGCTTGGACATGTTGATGCATCCGAACCAAAACAAATATAATTATTTACATCATCACTTGCTCCCGCGTATCTATATGAATTGTCCTCCGCTCCATTGGCTAGACTACTGTTGTGATAATATATATTGGTAGCTTCTAATCCATATATATCATAAAAATTTGTTATGCAACTTGCTAAATTATTTCCATTACTACATACATCTGCTAAATAAATAGAAGCAGTTTGAGCACTCAAATTATATACATTCGATTGTTCCCCAAATGTATCTGCAACATATACTTTTATTTGATATGTTTGTTCAGGAGACAAACCTGTAAATGTATGACTACTACTATCGACAACATAATTCCCATCATTAATGGAATAATAATACTCAGATATACTATCTACATTTCCATCGGATCCAATGGCATCAACACTCAAAGTTATACTTTCTTTAGTTATATTGGTTATTACAACCGAATTAATAGTTGGTCTAATTATTATTTCACTCAATCTTATCGGATTGTTTTCTGTTCCATCACCACTATAATAAAATACATCCGAATTTAAATAAAATGTTGGTCTAGCGGTATAATTTGATGTAACTGCATTAACATAGTTTACTCTGCCAGCACTTCCTACATAAAAAGCATGATTAGTATTATCTGTATTTTGGGAAATGGTCCATTGATTTGCATTTCTATACATCCAATTTGCACTTGTTGCATTATTATAATTGTAGACTGTTCTTGACCAATTAGTGGGTGCTGCAGCATAACCATAATCTGTAACATACATTAAACCGATTTTCATTGTATCAGTTATATTACTACTATTATCACCTAATTCATAAGAAAATACATGATTTACTGTTGCATTACTTAAATTAGCACTAGTACCGCCACCAACTTTCCATGTATGCATAGAAATCATTTCTTGCCAAGAAGAATCTAAGGTATTTAAAAAGGTCGTATTTAATATTTCCCTTATACCTGGTTTTGTTGTATCGTTCCACACATTACTACCACCAGAATCCCACATTTGATTAGACCAATTTGTGTTTTTTATTAATTTTACTTGATTATTAAATACTCCAATAATTCTGTACAGATTATCATCTGGACATTCTTCGTCAGTAGATCCAAAACATACATAATTGTTAGGATTTGCTCCACTGTATCGATAATTATTATCTTCAGCTTCTTGATTTGCGTTTGTATATGTACCTATTCCGTCGTGCAAATATAATCCATTAGCTCCCTCATTCTCAGAATCATATAAACTTATTACATAATCCGCCAAAGTGGTTCTTGCATCGAAATATAAATAACACTTATCAGCTATACCAGTACTAAGATTAACTGATCTAGTTTCATCATTCCATATAATAGCACTACCATTTTCACAATAAGATAAGCTTTCGTTATATTCATAACCAGAACTTGGCCATCTACTAGATGCTGATTGTTCATATATTCCTGTTGCATAATTTGTTTCTAACATTATAGCTATACTATTATTATTTACAATTTCTTCTTTTTCTTTTGTTATATTTTGATCTTCTTTATTTATAAAATTTAATGTTATTATTCCAAATATTAATGTTAATAATAAACTTATCCAAAGTACTTTTTTATTCATAATGCCTCCGCAGGTATTCTCAATACCTATTATAAATATAATCTATCATAATCAACAGGTATTGTCAATACCTGTTTTGATAATATAAATAATTATTTAGATATAATTATATAGAGGTAATACTATGGAAATTAATGCAAACAAATATGAATCAAAAGACATAATTAAAATAATGCGAGATTCTACTAATTTAACCCAAAAAGAATTTGGGAAATTAATCAATAAATCTAGTGAATGGGTTAAGGCAAATGAAGCTGGCAAAACTAATTATTATTTCAAAGACTTAATGCAATTAGCTAAAAAATGTGATATAGAAATAATTATTAGACAAAAGTAATGGTTACCATTTCTTTTTTTATGCATATAATTACATAGGTGATAATCTATGTTTGGACCAAATATTGGTAGTACAATTACTTTATCTAGTGTTCTTGGAGGTATTTCTAAAGGCTTAGGAATACTTAATCAAGCCATACCCTTATATAGAGAAATAAAACCAATGATTGGTAGTGCTAGAAAAGTAATGAGTGTGCTACAAGAATTAAAAGTAAATAATAATAATACAAATACTAAAACTACAATTGATATTACTCCAGAAGAAAAAAAGATTGTGACATATGAATCACAATCTACTCCGGTATTCTTCCAATAATTCAATATATTTTTTATATTTAGGATATTTAGAATATTTATTATATAAATAATTATAATAATTGGTATTATTTGATTTACCAAATAATATTTCTTCATCTGTTAATTTTTCTTTACCTAATTTATAATACATAATTAAATAATATTTATTGTTATCTAGTACTGCTATTTCTTGATCTAAAGTATAATTAATACTATTTAAATATTTTCTTAATAAATCATGTTTGTTATTAGATTCTATAATTAATGTTTTTGGTAAATTAGCAGTTTTTAATATATCTATTATCGTATGAGCACCCATACCAGCTATAATAGCTAAATCATAGGTATCTTTTATATTTTCCCAACCATTACTTTGTATTAACTTTATTTTTTCTTCTAAATTATATTTCTTTAAATTATTATATGTTGATTTTAAAACCCTATTTGATATATCTGTTGCTGTTATATCATGAGTAATATTACTTAAATATAAATATATTGGAACATATGCATGATCTGTTCCAATATCTATTATTTTAGCATTATTTGGTACTAAATCAACTATTGCTTGAAGCCTTTTAGTTAATTTCATTCTTCCAAGAAATCCTTTAATTTTTTAGCTCTTGATGGATGTCTTAATTTTCTTAAAGCTTTAGCTTCGATTTGTCTAATTCTTTCCCTAGTTACATTAAACTTTTTACCAACCTCTTCCAAAGTATGGCATGTTCCATCAATAAGTCCAAATCTAAGTTCCAAAACCTCTTGTTCCCGAGCTTGAAGAGACATTAAAACCTCTTTTATTTCTTCTTTTAATATTTCATTTTCCGTATATTCTTCTGGTGATAAACTTGATTCATCTTTTAGAAAATCACCAAGATGTGAATCCTCTTCTTCCCCGATTGGTGTTTCCAAAGAAACTGGTTCTTGACTTATTTTCATAACCTCTCTAACTTTATCTACTGGTACTTTCATCTTTTCAGCGATTTCCTCAGCACTAGGTTCTCTATTAAGTTCAAGAGTAAGTTGTCTTTGAACTCGCGACATTTTATTAATTGTTTCCACCATATGAACAGGTACCCGAATAGTTCTTGCTTGATCCGCTAGAGCCCGAGTTATCGCTTGACGAATCCACCATGTAGCATAAGTTGAAAATTTATATCCTTTGTCATAGTCAAATTTTTCAACGGCCTTCATTAAACCAATATTTCCTTCTTGAATTAAATCAAGAAATAATAATCCGCGACCTACATATCTTTTAGCAATTGATACAACAAGTCTTAAATTTGATTCTGCCAGAATTCTTTTAGCTTCTTCATCTCCTGCAGCAACTCTTTGCGATATTTCCATTTCTTCTTCACTAGATAAAAGTGAAATACGACCTATTTCTTTTAAATACATTCTAACTGGATCATTGATATTCATGTCTTTAGTAATATCTTCATCATCCAATATTATTTCTTCAGATTCTTCCTTCGGTTTTACTTTTACCTCACCAGTAGATGCATCTACATCATCTTCTGTTACAACTGATATATTTGCTTCAACTAATTTATTATATAAATTATCTAGGGCATCACTATCAATTTCTAAACCTTTTAATTCTTCTGCTAATTGTTCATAGGTTATAAAACCTTTTACTTTACCTTTTTCAATTAAACTTTGTTCTCTTTCTTCTAAAGTCTTTATTTCGTTCATATTCACACATCCTTTTTTAAGTCCATGAGTTTATTCATTAACTCCACTTTTTTATCCACATCTAATTCTTTAACTATTTTATCTCGCAATTCTTTTAT
This sequence comes from uncultured Bacilli bacterium, assembly GCA_944372215.1. Taxonomy (GTDB): domain Bacteria; phylum Bacillota_I; class Bacilli_A; order RF39; family UBA660; genus Onthocola_B. The sequence continues at coordinate 22,358 of CALVYL010000012.1, forward strand.
TTCATCTTCTTTTAGTATCTTAAGTACCGCATCAATACAATCATTGAACTCTGAAACACTATCTATAGTGTTTTTATTTTCACTTATTATATTACTTACATAATTACTTAATTCCTCATTACTCGTTATATAAGTAATAAAATCAGCAATATTAATACTACCATGTTCCCTATTATAATAGACTATCTCACTAGCAACAACCCTTTCAATTTTTTCCTTAAAATAACCTAATTTATTTTTATATATTGTAATATATTTATTATCTAGCATCATCATATAAAGTATTTTGCTTACTGCTTTATGATATTTACTAATTTTAGGTTTTATTTCTTTCGTCTCTTCTTTTTTAACTATTTTTTTCTGTGGTGTTAAATTTATTTCACCGATGAGAATTTGTTCATCAATTTGATATTCCTTGCTTATTTTAGATATAATTAGCTGTTTTGTCAAGTCATCTTCGTAATTTATATGTGAAATTACACTATTTATATACTTTTTTAAGTCCGTTATATTATTTAAATCTAAATTTTGTTTTAAATATTCCAGTAAAAAATCTAAAAAACTCAGCGCATGCTTGATATTATCTCTAAGAGCATCAACGCCTTTAGCTCTAATATATTCATCGGGATCCTTAGCATCACTTAATCTTACAACTTTAGTATCCACTCCAGCTTTTCGCAAGAGTTCCCCATTTTTAACAGTAGCATCAAGGCCCGCAGCATCATTATCAAGCATTAATATTATGGGCACTTTTAATTTTTTTAATGTATCTATTTGGACCTCAGATAAAGCTACTCCCATTAATGCTACAACATTTTTAATTCCTTTACTACTAAGGGTTATAGCATCCATATTACCTTCCACTACAATTACTTGTTTTTCTTCCCTAATACTATTCCTTGCATTATGATAATTAAATAAAATATTTCCCTTTTTAAATATTTTAGTTTCTTTCGTATTTAGATATTTAGCCATATCTTGTTCGCCATTATAAATGCGTCCTGTAAAACCTACAACACTACCTTGTAAGTTTTCAATTGGTATCATTATCCTATTTATAAATGTATCATAAACATTTAAATTAATTTTATTAACTAAACCTAGATCAGATATTTCTTCTAAAGAATAATTTTTCTTAAGTAAAATATTATATAAATCTTCTTTTTTGTCTAAAGAAACTCCAATATTAAATTCTTTAATTATATCTTTAGTTATTCCTCGATCCTCTAAATATTTGATAGCTTTTATTCCTGATGCTGTATTAATATTATTACAATAATATTTAGTAGCAAAATCCATTATTTCATATTCTTTTTTATACTTACTTTCTTTAAAATTACTCAAATTACCTTTTAAAGCATACCCTATTTTTTTAGCAACTATTTGGACCGCTTCGGGGAAAGAGACATTTTCATATTTCATAATAAATGAAAATACATTGCCACTAGTTTTACAAGTAAAACAAGTAAACATCTGACGTTCCCGAGAGACTACTAAACTTGGGGAATGATCATCATGAAAAGGACAAACCGCAACATAGTTTCGTCCTCTTTGTTTTAAATCTAGGTAATCACTTATTACATCCACAATATCAGCATTGCTTCTTATATTATTTAATTCTTCTTCACTTATATAAGCCATTTTCTTCCCCTTATTTAAAAATCGTGATTATTTTACCACTTTTCACACGATTTTGCAAGTGTTTTTGCACAAAATTAAGGTGTATTTACGAGCTTTTTGTTGTAATTTGCACAAGCTTGTTCAAGTAATTTAAAATTACAACATCTAGCATTAATAACTTTAGGTAAATGATTATTATTATATTTTTCATATAACTTTTCAGCTCTTCTTTTAACAATATCTACATTGGAACTTAACCATCTATATTGATTTTGTAAAAGTATTAAATATTTTAATTCTCAAAAATCATTAGTTTTTTTATTTAAATTAACCATTGTATAATTATTTGGAGTTACAGGAATCATATTATTAAAATTAACAACTCCTAATTTACCACTATCAATTTTTATAAAATCTATTCTATTTTTCATAGTTAAGTGTTTAGCTTTGGGACTAGATAATGGTGCAAAATATTCTATATTACCAACATTAAACAATACACCAATAAATGGTCTAGTATTCTTATTAGCATAATTATAAACAACCTTACTATCAAAGCCCCTTAAATAATCGCAATAATTTGAATCAACAATTACAAGTTTTAAAGTATTCATGTTTAATCCCCCTTTTCTTTGGTATTTATATTTTATCATAAATTTACGGAAAATAAAAGACCAAAACATCAATTTTGGTCAACTTTTTTCATTACCATTTTCGGCTGGTATCACCGCTTTTTTCATTGCCATTTCCGGCTGGCAACACCGCTTTTTTCATTCCTCATTTATGGCTGTGGATCACCGCTTTTTAGCATTGATTAACTCAATGTAGTTTTATTTTATCATATTTTGGTGTTTATCACAATAGTTTTATCAATATTTTCTTTTTTTATAGTTTATATAATCGTAATCATATTTTATATTATAATTATAATATTTATTATATTTGTAATATTCACATAGGCTTTTACATCAAAATTATTATGTGATTTTCTTTGATATCCATAACTAAAACCATTACTTTTAGACATATTTTGTAACGTTTCATAAGCCATATTAATTCTTTTCATCATTGTTTCTGCATGATCTTTTACTTCTCTGGAGCTTTTCTCAAATTGGTCTGGATGATATTTTTTAACTAAAGCATAATATGCCCTTTTTTTTCTTTTTCACTAAAATTACTATTTAAACCTAAAATATTTAAAGCTTCATTTATACTCATAATATCCCCCTTATTACTGTATTTTAGCCTTTTTTCCGTATTTTTTTATTAATAATAGTATCAATATAGTCAAATTAAAAAACCCCCTTTGACATGGGTTAATTATATCACAAATGTTTAACCTTGTCAAATTTGTGTAAAATACCATAGATGAAACTAACTATAAATATTGCTATAAATGCTCCAGTATAAATTGAAACAAACTGACAAAGTAAAGCAGAAATTATACCAACAACAATACCATAAATAATAGTTCCTTTTAGAGATACTGGGGTATTTTTTAGCTCTGGTGCTATTAAAATAAAACTTAAAATAGCATTAGAATTAAGTAAAGAATTAATATCAAAATTATTTAAAATACCCGTTAATAATAAAAATACAGTAATGCTACTTATAGCTATATTTTGCTTATAAATTGTAAATATACTATAGTATATAATTAAAATTATACCAATAATTATTGATGATGTGGCAATTCCTCCGGGATTCCTACCAAATAATAAATCTAAAAAAGTATATAAATAATTATTCGTTTGTTCTATAGGGTTTAAATAATTATAATTATTAAATATAATAAGTATTAATATAATATCTAATATTATGAAAGATATATTATTATATTTAAGTATTTTTGATAAATAATAATTAATAAATAATAAAATAAATAAAGATATACTATAAATAATTAAATTAATAGAATATGGCATAAATAAAGGAATAATTAAAATACTTAATAATTCTAAATTAAGTTTTAGTTTTCTTTTAGTAATTATATTAAATATAATATATATTATTAAACTAATAATAATTAAATATAATACTTTAAATATACTAAAAAAATTAATTAAATTAGCATTGTATAACACTATTCCATTTTTATATAAGGCATATAATACCAAAGGAATTAAACCATAAATATATTTTAAAACATATTTATCAATGGTATTTTTACTATGAATATATACTTTATTCATTGCTATCACCTTTAATTTTTTCTCTTAAATTAATACTTGCTGGGCAAAAAAAGGTACACAAGCCACAATCTAAGCAATTACTCAAATTTATACCATTAATGGGATTTACTCCAACTGGGCAAACATTTATACATTTGCCGCAGTTTAAACATTCTTTATTAAATCTAGGTAATTTTTTTAGTAAATGAATAGATTTAATATCATCGGTTAAAATGAAATATGTGGGATTATCTATTTCCAAACCTGTCATTAAACCATTAATAATAATATGATAATTTTTTAAAGTGGGATAAGCAAATTCAATTATATCACTAAGTAAAGTATATTTTTTACATCTAATTATCTTACAAGTAACATTATCACTTATTGTAATGAATTTAGTTGTGTTATCGATTATTTTTAAATATTTACATAGTTTATCAATATCTTCTATTGTCAAAAATAAAGTATTACCAGTAATATTTAATTTATCAAGTAAAAATTGTTCTTTACCTATTAAGTATAAATCTTCTACTAAAGTTAAAACAATACTTGGATATGTTCCAATAACATTTAGACATTCATCAATAATAAATGATTCATTATTTTTAATTACTAAATAATTATTAGTACATTTATAAAACATTCTTATTTCATCTATTAAATCTAAATATAAATTAGCATTTTCTTTTAAAAGATACATATAATTATAAACATTTATTTCATCATTTATAGCACTAATTACAATATTATCGATCGATTCTTTATTAAATTTATTTAATAATTCTGTTTCCTTATTTTCTAACAATATTTTCTTTATATTTTCAATACTTATTTTTATCCTTTTGTTTTTTTTAGTTTCTAATTCTTTAAAATTATTAGCTATTATATAAGCATTGTTATACTCGTTATTAAATACTCCCATTTTTAAACCAACAATAGTTCCACTAATACTTGATTTAAAACTATTAATTGGTTCATTTTTAGATACTTTAGTTAAATCAATATCTTTTTCATAAGGTATATAAATATAATCGGGATTTAAAAAATTTATAATATTTAAATTTTCTTTAATTTTATTATTTATATCCAATTTAAATAATCGCACTATTTTTCTTTACTCCTTTCTTCCAAGTATTTATGTAAGTTTATAGCAACATTTTCAGGAATAATTGTCGATAATTCTTCGATACTAGCTTCGGCCATTTTTTTAATACTACCATATTTTTTAATTAACTCTTTTTTTCTAACCTTTTCTATACCATCAATATTATCAAGTAATGAAGCAATGGTTCCTTTATCTCTTAAAGTTTTGTGATATGTAATAGTAAA
>CALVYL010000013.1 GCA_944372215.1 uncultured Bacilli bacterium
TTTAGTTAAAATTATAGTAGATGCTATTATATTTGTAATTAATTTTATTATTCAAAGAGAATTTATATTTAAAAAGTAAATTAGGGCTTAAATAAGCCCATTTTTTGTGGTAAAATATTTGCAAGTGATTTTTATGGATGAATTAAAAAAATATGGAAAAAACATTTTAATTAATGATTATGAAAAAAGTATATTATTAAAATATAATATTGATGTTACTAAATGTAATTCTTTAGATGAGGTATTATTATTGGTTGATAGAGTAGATGATGATTTAGAAGACGCTGAATATGATGAGCTTGATTATGTGGCAAGTACTCTAGCAGAGCGAAAATATTACATGGAGACGAATAAATGAAAAGATGTTTTTGGGTTAATTTAAATAATAAGTTATATATCGATTATCATGATTTAGAGTGGGGAGTACCAAAGTATAATGACCATGAATTATATGAACTATTAATATTAGAAATGTTCCAAGCAGGTCTTTCTTGGGAAACAGTACTTAAAAAAAGAGAAAATTTTAGATTAGCAATGGATAATTTTGATTATAATAAAATAATTAATTATGATGAAAACAAAATAAATGAATTAATGAATAATCCGGAAATAATTAGAAATAGAAGAAAAATAGAAGCAACAATTAATAATACTAAAGTGTTTTTGAGTATTCAAAAAGAATCTGGTTCTTTTGCTAATTTTATCTGGTCTTTTACCAATAATGAGGTTTTATATATTGATAGCAAAATTACTCATAATGAATTATCGGATAAAATATCTAATATTTTAAAGAAGAAAGGCATGAAATTTGTAGGAACAACTATTATATACTCATATTTACAAGCTATTGGAGTAATTAATAGTCATGATAAGGAATGTTTTAAATATGAAAAGAGTTAATGGATTTTTAAATTTAAATGAAATACTTAAATTTGGTGAATCACCAAATTTTAATAAGTTAATAAAAAAGTTAAAAAGAATTCCTGGCTTAAAAATTGTGAAAAAATCTCAAAATGATAATAGCACTCAGCTTGTTTTTTCTTTTATATATGCTAATACAACTTATTATTTTAAATATGATTCATTAACTAAAAATGGTATTCCGATGATTCATCCTTATAATGAATTACTCGCTTATTATGTGGCAAAAGATATGGATTTGCCTTGTGTATATTATGACCTTGCAACTATCGGTGGTCTAAACGGGGTAATATCAAAAGATTTTAAAGAAAATGGAGCCAATTATATCCCTGGTAAAGAAATATTATTATATAATTATGGCAAAAATTATTTTGAATACAATAATTTAGTAGATTCCTGGGCGGCTTTAGAAGAATATTATAAATTTAATCCTGATATGCAAAATATTGTTAAAACTATTGTAGGTGAATTAGTTAAATTGTTTATTTTTGATATATTCTTAGGTCAAAGTGATCGTCATTGTTTTAATTGGGGTATTGTCGAATACGTAAGTGGGGAAAAACATTTACAACCATTATTTGATAATTATCGAATTTTAATTGAATCAGCAGATTTTATTGATGTTGAATATACAATTGATAATAATACTTTATTTGTTGAAGATAACATATATAAATTACAAAAAGAAAGTATCAAAGAATATAGTGATTTAATATCTAATCTACTCTGGGTAATAAGCCCTGAAAATATTAAGAGAATTATTGATTTAATTGAAATTCAAACCGGTTATCCAATACCTGATGATATTAAAAATTTCTATCAAATGAGATTAAAAGAATATTATGGTTATTTTAATGAATTATTAAATATTACAGGTTTAAAACGAGTTAAATAAAATTCTCATAAACTCTTGTTTTAATAGGAAAAATCTCTTATAATTAAATAGAGGTATAAACATGAATGAAGATGTAATAAATAAAGTAAGTAGTAAAATTAATTTAAAGCCTAGTCAAATTAAGGCTGTTATAAATATGCTTAGTGAAGGAGCAACAATTCCTTTTATAGCGAGATATCGTAAAGAGGTAACTGGTAATTTAAATGAAGAAGAGTTAAGACTCATTGAAACCGAATATAACTATGCGGTTAATTTACAGACAAGAAAAGATGATGTAAAAAGATTAATTGATGAAAAAGGAATGCTAACACCAGAACTTATCAAAGCTATCGATGAAGCAACTCGTCTTAGTGAGGTTGAAGATATTTATACACCATTTAAAGAAAAAAGAAAAACTAAAGGAACAGAAGCAATTAAAATGGGCTTAGAACCTTTAGCAAAAATTATTATGACTCTACCTAATAAAACAAGAGAGGATGTTGCTAAAGACTTTTTAAATGATCAAGTTAAAACTATTGATGAGGCAATTACTAACGCCGGATATATTATTGCTGACTGGATAAGTGATAAACCTAAATATCGTAAATATATTAGAAAATATTATTGGTATAATGGAGTAGTTACCTCTAAATTAAAAAAGAATGCAGAAGATCCCAATAAAGTTTATGAAATATATTATAATTTTGAAACAAAAATTACTAATATTAAACCCCATCAAATACTCGCAATTGCTAGAGCAGAAAAAGAAAAAGTAGTTACTTATAGTTTAAAAGTTGATAGTAAAAAAATATTAGAATATTTACACGATGAAATAATTGGTAATAAAAAAAGTCCTCTTGTAAGTGATATGGAAGCGATTTTAATGGATGCTTGGAAAAGATTATTAGAGCCTTCCCTAGAACGAGATATTAAAGCGGAATTATTTGATAAGGCCAGCGAGTTTGGTATAGAAGAATTTGGCAATAATTTGGAAAATTTACTATTAACACCTCCGATTAAAGGGAGTGTGGTTATGGGCTTTGATCCGGCTTTTAGAACTGGGTGTAAACTTGCGGTTTTATCACCAACTGGGGATGTTTTAGAAATTGGTGTGATTTATCCACATGAACCAAAAAAAGAAATTGATATGGCCGAAAAGATTATGCTGGCTTTAATTCAGAAACACAATGTTAAAATAATTGCTATTGGTAATGGTACTGCTTCAAGAGAAAGTGAAGCTTTTGTTGCTAACTTAATTAAAAAATATAATTTAGATGTTAAATATGTCATTGTTAGTGAAGCTGGTGCCAGTGTTTATTCAGCTTCTCCTCTAGCAAAATCTGAATTTCCAGATTATTCTGTTGAACAAAGGAGTGCAGTAAGTATTGGTAGAAGATTACAAGATACTTTATCGGAACTTGTTAAAATTGATCCCAAAGCAATTGGAGTTGGCCTTTATCAACATGATTTAAAACAAAAAGAACTTGATGAAGAATTAGGTTTTGTGGTTAGTAAAGTTGTTAATAAAGTTGGAGTTAATTTAAATAATGCTAGTGAAAGTATATTAAATTATGTTTCTGGTTTAAACAAGAGTATTATTAAGAAAATTTTGGATTATCGTAAGAAAAAAGGAGCAATTAAATCGCGAGAAGAACTAAAAAATATTGAGAAAAATGATAAGGCTTTTGAACAATCGGCAGGGTTTTTACGTATTTTTGATGGAGATAATCCTTTAGATAAAACCAATATTCATCCAGAAGATTATGATATTGTTAACAAAATATTAAGTGATTATCATATCGATGTATCTTTAGTAGGCACTAATATTATGCAAGAACAAATAGCTAAATTAAATGATAGAGAAATATTAACAAAATATAATATTTCAGAAGAAAGGTGGCAATTAATTAAAGATAATTTAGTAAATGGAGTAATTGATCCACGGGATGAAATAAAACAAATGACTTTACGGAGTGATGTACTCTCAATTGATGATTTAGAGCTGGGTATGGAGCTTGAGGGGACAGTTCGTAATGTTACAGCCTTTGGAGCGTTTGTAGACATTGGTTTACATGATGATGCTTTAATTCATATTTCCAAAATGAGTAAAAATTTTGTCAAACATCCTAGTGAAATTTTAAAGGTTGGAGATATTATTAATGTCCATATCTGTGGAATAGATAAAGATAAGGGCAGGGTAAGTTTATCTTTAATTGAGGAGTAGGATATGAAATATTTAAAATGGATGTTCGGAGCAATAAAACTAGTATTAGTTTTTGGTTTTATAGCATTAGCATTCTTATTATTAATTAATAAGACATTTATTAATGAAAGATACTTAGAAGATTTTATGTTTGGTGAGGGAATACCAATTAATAGATTTATGTATTTTCAAAATATAAATGATGATCTTACAGCGACATTTATTTCCCCACTTAATTATGAAACTTTAAATAAAGCTAGAAATGATTATTTAGATGGTTTAGAACAATGTTATGATAGATATTATTATGATAGAGATAATGGTATAACTATTATTGATTATGAAATAAGTAATAATAAATATCTAAGAAATATTTCTATACATATGGCAAATGAAAATTATTGTAGCGAAGATTATAAATTAAGTGACATGTGGCTTTATGATTATGAAAATCTTAGTCTTTATGTTAATGGTGATATTACTGAAGATGCTATGAGTGAATTAATTAATGCTGTTCATGGAGCTGAAAAAATAGATAATCCATCAATAAATGATGATTATGAAAGCAGAATAATTTTGAAAGTAAATGCTAGTATTAACGGAATTAGTTATACATTAACTTTTCAAGATTTTAGTGAATCAGAATTAATAGTAATTAAAGAGATGAATAATAATACCCAATTTGGGGTGTATGCAATTGAAAATGTTATAGATTTCTTAAATGGTTTAGAAGGGAGAGAATAGATGAAATCAATTAATATTAAAGATATTAAAAAATTAATAATTATGGCAATTGTTTTAATATTTGCTTTTATTTACATTTCAGAAATATGGTCATTTGTTAAATTTGTAATAAAAATATTTATGCCATTTATTATCGGGTTAGCTATAGCTTTTGTTTTAAATGTTTTAATGAATACTATTGAAAACAAATGGTTTAAAAAATGGAAAGTAAGTATTAAAGTAAAAAGACCTATAAGTTTACTTATCTCTATTACATTAGTTTTAGGATTTATAGTTTTATTGTTACTATTGATTATTCCTAATTTACAAAATACTATTTCTTTATTTGCAGATAGTATACCTATTTATAGTAGAAATTTACAAAATTTACTTAATAGTTGGGGAGTTAATACAGATATTATTAGTGAAATTAAAGAAATATTAGATTCTTTGGGTAATACTCTGGCAGAGTATATTCAAAATCATTCTAATCAATTAATTGATGCAACATTAGGTATTGCTAGTAATGTAGTAAGTGGTTTTGTTAATGTAACAATAGGTTTTGTTTTTGCTATTTATTTTCTAGCTCAAAAAGAAAAGATTGCTGGTCAATTTAATAAAGTAATGGACGCTTATATACCTAAAAAAAGAGTAAATAAAATAAAAGAAATAGCTCATTTGGCTAATAAAGTCTTTGCCAATTTTGTAAGTGGTCAATGTATTGAAGCAATAATTATTGGAATTCTTTGTTTTATAGGGATGGTTATTCTTAGATTACCTTATGCTTCAACTATTTCTGTTCTAGTTGGTTTTACAGCTCTTATACCTGTTTTTGGAGCCTTTATTGGTACTATTTTTGGAGCATTCTTAATATTTATGGTAAATCCTTTGCAAGCCATAATATTTATCATGTTTATTATAATTTTGCAACAACTTGAAGGAAATTTGATTTATCCAAAAGTAGTGGGAAAATCAGTAGGTCTTCCAGGAATTTGGGTTTTGGTAGCTGTTACCCTTGGAGCAAGTATCAATGGCGTTTTAGGTATGCTTTTAAGTGTTCCAATTTGTTCAATTTTATATAGTATTTTAGCTACAAATGTAAAATATCGTTTAGATGAAAAAAATAAAACCAATAAAAAAGTACAAGCCTAAACTTGTACTTTTTTGTAAGAGGACATCAAAAGTATCAAAGATACTTTTAGTAAAAATATGAAAACGATATCCCCTTACAAATAATATTATACTACAAATTTATTCTGTGTCAATCATAATTTGTAATTTTTTGTAAAATATGTTAAAATATTGTCTTTGGACAAGGCCTTTGTTATATTTATATATAAAAAATGTGAATATGTTACTATAGAATTAAAGAAAGAAGGTAATTATGAATAGAGAAGATTTTCCAATGTTAAAGCAAGATATTATTTATTTAGATAATGGCGCAACTAGTTTTAAACCGAAGTGTGTAATTGATAAAATTGTTGATTATTATTCAAATTATAGTGCCAATGCCCATCGCGGCGATTATGATATTTCTTATAAAGTTGATTTGGAATATGAAAATGCTCGTGATGAGGTAGTAGATTTTATTAATGCCCGTAGTAAAGAAGAGGTTATATTTACTAGTGGTTCTACAGATTCTTTAAATATGATTGTTAATGGCTTTTTTACTAATCTAGTTGAACCAGGGGATGAAATCTTAATTACAACTACTGAACATGCATCAAATGTTTTACCTTGGTTTAAATTAGTAACCGATTATGGTTGTGTAGTTAACTTTATTCCCTTAGATAATTATTTACATGTAACACTTGAAAATGTCAAAAAAAGCATTACTCCAAAGACTAAAATAATTGCTTTAGCTCAAGTAACTAATGTCATCGGTGATGTTCGTCCTATTAAAGAAATTGCTAAAATTGCACATGAAAATAATATATTTTTAGTTGTGGATGGAGCCCAAAGTGTACCACACATGAAAGTAGACGTTCAAGATTTAGATGTTGATTTTTTGACCTTTTCCGCACATAAAATGCTAGGGCCAACTGGTGTTGGAGTTTTATATGGTAAAAAAGAGTTATTAGAAGATTTGGTTCCTATTAATTTAGGGGGAGGAATGAATGATTCATTTGATAGTCCTAATGAGGTCTATTTAAAAGATTTACCAACTAGGTTAGAAGCCGGTACTCCAAATATTGCGGGAGTCATTGGTTTTGGGGAAGCAATTCGTTATTTAAAAAAAATTGGTATGGATAAAATAGAAGAACGTGAACGTCATTTAAGGGAATATTTAGTTGAAAAATTAGTTAGTATTTCGCACATCGATATATTAAACTTAGAGTCGGAGAGTGGAATAGTGGCTTTTAATGTCAATGATGTATTTTCGCAAGATGTCGCATATTACTTGAATAAATATAATATTTGCGTAAGAGCAGGTAATCACTGTGCCAAATTAACTAAAAATGTAACTGGTGTAGATAATTCCCTAAGAATCAGTTTGTATTTTTATAATACCGAGAGTGAAATAGATGAATTAGTAGAACTGTTAAGTGATAAAGAAAAGATAGTAAGAGAGATGATTTAAATTGAATTATAGAGATGTAGTAATGGATCATTATAGTAATCCTAGAAATAGAAAAAGAATGGAAGATAGTAATTATATAAAACAAAATACTAGAAATACCTCATGCATTGATAATTTAGATATTTATTGTTTAATTGATAATGATATTATCAAAGATATTACTTTTGATGGGGAAGCTTGTGCTATAAGTATATCTTCAGCATCAATTATGACAACTCTTTTAAAAAATAAAACGATTAAAGAAGCAAAAGAAATAATAAATAACATCGATAATATGTTAAATGATTTAGATTATGATCAAGATTTAATTAAAGAAGCTAGTGTTTATGAAAATACTAAAAATACAAGTCGTAGAACTTGTGCTTGGCTTCCCTATGCAGGAGTAAAAAAAATAATTGAAAAATAGTTGCAAAACTATTTTTTTTGGACAAAATTATTTTGTATATCCAATTTTTCATTTATGTCTATACTATCAACATTTATTTTTAATGTTGGTAAGTCGTTATAAAATGTGATTTCATTATCAATTATATAACGATATTTTTTAGAATAATAAATATATTTTAAATATTTTGAAAATATTAATAATTTTAATTTATATTCATCATTACTAATTAAACCTTTATTATATTGGAATTTTAACATGTTATTATAAGTAACAAATAGAAAATCTATAATTTCTTTTAAAGCTTTAACAAGTAATTTTGGTTCTAAATTATGTAATGGGGATAATAGTTGTATTTTACTAATTAGATCTAAATTGGTTATAAAATTAATTATATTATTATGTGAAGAATATTTTTCTAGTTCTTTAACTAAACCCGATAAATTAGCATTAAAATAATATTTAGCCATTTTATCTTGACCAATAATTGTTTCAAGCAATTTGGCAATATGGGTTTCAAAAGGATAGCTATATTTTGTTTCAGGAATATTGCCAAAGAAACGTTCGGTTAAAACTTGAGTATATCCTTCATTTAAACCAATGCCAATATCTTGTTTATTATAATTGTTATGTTGTCTAAAACCACTATAAATAGTGCCGTTTTTAAAAACAGAACTAGCCATATGAAATAATTCATGGTATAAAGCCGTATAGCTTTTATCTTTAATACTTAATTTTATACTATTATGTTTGGCATAATAACCACCATTGAATTCAACTTTATGAAAAAAATTTCTAAATTTATAATTATGTTCCTGTATTTTTATACTACTTATATTATTATAAAAATTAGTTAAGTATTCTTTAGAAAAATTACTTGTTAAAACGACAATAAAATCATTAACAATATTTTTTATATCTTTATTAATTATATGGTTAATTTCAATTTCATCATGTTCTCTTTTTAGTTCTGGTGGTAACTTAATTTGTTTTATTTTAGGATTAGGACTATGTGGTTTCAAACGAAAACCACTATTTTTCTTGTTAACCCAAAAATTTAGAAAATAGGAAGCACCAATATTTTCAGATATTTTATCTACAATTTCATTAATATTCATTTAATTCACCAAGTTTTTTTGCTATTTCATTCCATTCTTCTTCTGTTGTAATTTCATCAAGTCTTGTTTCATCATTAGGATAATATATTGCTGCAGATACATTTAGTTTTTCATTTTCATAAGTATTGTCAGTATAAATTAGATAATGTTTTTTAGTCTTACTCCAGTAAAATGCTAGGATTATTTCGTAATTAAATGTATTACCATCATCATCTATTATTGTAATGTATTTACTATCCATTATATCCACCTATAAATATTGTACTAGTATTTATATTAAATGTCTATTTTTTTCCACATAATGTATCTAAATCAATGTTATATAGTTTAGTTAATAAAACTAATCTATCACTTGGGGGAACAATTGCTCCAGTAAAATATCTTTGAACTGTAGGTTCAGTGCAATTAAGTGCTTTAGCAATTATTTTATAAGTGTGTTTGTTTTGTTTTTTTAATTTCATTAAGTTATCAAGTAATGTTTCATAATTAATTGGCTTAATATTTTCTTTAATGACAAAATTATTTTCAACTCCATAAATATAAGATAAACTAACTTTATAATAACATGATAATTTATCTGCAATTGCTAGAGGTATCATTACGACACCTTGTTCCCAATTATTATATGTATTTCTATTACAATTAAGTATTTTAGCTATTTCTTTTTGGGTTAATTCTTGTTCATGTCTTAATCTCTTTAAATTGTTATGATACATAATATCACCTGTATATATTGTCGCATTTAATAATTAATCTTTAACATTTTGACTAATATATGCAAGTTTTTTAACAAATTATATTAATACTGTGTTATAATATAAAAAAGAATAACAATTCGCACTTGTTATTCTTCATGAGTCATATCGACTCTATTAGGTAATTTATTTTCTCACACATTACCTAATATAATTATAATATAAATTTTTTGATTATGGTAGTCCCATATTAAAGAAAGTTCGATATGACTCTTTTTAAATATTTTTAAAAGGAGTTGTAAAATCAATGATTAAAAAGAAAAAAATAATATTAATCGGAGTAATAACTTTATTATTAGTAATAACTAGTATTACATTAGTTTATTTAAATAATGATACTAATAATGAAATATATATAAGCAAGGAACCTGATAAGGAAGAGATTAATAGTAATGGTTTTCTAACAATGATGTATGAAACAGGAATACAAACTGGAGAATATGTTGAATCAACATCAACAGAATGGCTGGATTCTAATTATGTATTTAATGCATCTTTAAGTGCTTGTGAAAATGGGGGAGAACTAAAATGGGATAGTAGTACAAATACGGTAAAATTATTTAGTCAAGGTAGTGATAAATGTTATGTTTATTTTGATAGAAAAGTAACTTTAGCAGAGGTATGTAATGTTGGAGAAACATTAGAATCATGTATTAAAAGTTATTACAATGAACTAGGTGAAGGTTATGATGGATTATATCTACATGATGGTATAGGTAGTTATGTTAATTCAGATCAAGAAGCTGGGGATAATTCATATAGATATAGTGGAGCAAACCCAAATAACTATGTCTGTTTTGGTGATGATTGTAGTGATACTGATAATTTATACAGAATCATTGGCGTATTTGATGATCAAGTGAAACTAATAAAATATGATTACACAACAACTGATTTATTGGGTACAGATGGAGCATATCGAGATTATAATACTGACCCTAGGTATTATAAAGGTAACATGGCCCAATCTGATATAGCAGAATTTGATGTTTATATGAGTGCTGATAATAATTTGTGGAGTGATTCTGATTTAAATACAATAAATTTAAATACTAATTATTTAAATAATATAAATACTAATTATAGAAATATGATAAGTATATCTACTTGGTATGTAGATGGATATAATTCTCAGTCGATGGTAATGAATTTACTACCGAAAGACTGGTATGGTTATGATAGCAGTGGTATGACATATTCAGCGAAGATTGGACTTGTTTATGCGAGTGATTATGGCTACG
This sequence comes from uncultured Bacilli bacterium, assembly GCA_944372215.1. Classification (GTDB taxonomy): domain Bacteria; phylum Bacillota_I; class Bacilli_A; order RF39; family UBA660; genus Onthocola_B. Next base: position 10,802 of record CALVYL010000013.1, read on the forward strand.
CAGCAAATCCAAGCTATTGGTCGACATCTGTGCTTGACAATAGTTCTGTGAATAATAATTGGATGTACATGGGACTTTTCGAATGGACTATTTCCCGCAATTCATATTATAGTAAACTTTCATTATATAATATGCATAATCAGGGTGGTATTAATGATTTTGTAGCACGTGTTGGTAATCCCGCTGCAGTTAGGCCTTCATTTTATTTAAAGTCACAAGTGTTATATGCTGGAGGCGACGGTAGTAAAGAAAATCCAATTCAATTATCGTATAACCCAACCTTAGCAGATTTATGTGAAGGATTAACATTATCAGAATGTATAACAACTCAAGTGTATACAGGAGTAGATGGCGACAATGGATTATATTATCATGATGCCGATTTAGCAAATGGAGCTGGGGATAACTCCTATAAATATGCGGGAGCCAATCCAAATAACTATGTATGTTTCGGCTCGGATGCAGCGACATGTCCAAGTGAAAATCTATATAGAATTATCGGAGTATTTGGCAACCAAGTAAAATTAATCATGGCCGATTATCCAACAAGTAGTCAAACTGGTACAGGAGGAGCATATTCTACAACATATACAAATTCAGGCTGGAGTACAAACTATTATAAAGGAGATCAAAGTTTATCGTCAGTCGGAACATATTCTTGGAATCCAAGTGGAACAAGTGCGTGGAGTACAAGTACATTAGCAATAACAAATTTAAATTCAGTATTTTTGAACAACATAAGTTCAACATGGCAAGAAAATATAGCAGATGCAACATGGTATGTCAATGGCTATAGCACATCAAGTGCCACTCCGGCGACATGGCAAGCTGCCGAAAGTACGGGAACAACATGGATAGGGAAAATAGGATTAATGTACGTAAGTGATTATGGTTTTGCAGCAAGTCCAAGTTATTGGACGACGAATATGAGTTCTTATAATAGTGCAGTAAATAGTAACTGGATTTACATGGGGCTTAACGAATGGTCTATTTCTAAAAATTCAAATTCAAATTATAATGATTATATATTTAGTATAAATAGTAGTGGTACTGTTGGTTATTTTTATGCGCGTAGCAACAATTCCATTCGTCCTTGTTTTTACTTAACAACCGATGTTACATATGCTTCTGGTGATGGATCAATTAATAATCCTTTTAGAATGCTGACTAGTGGACACTTTTAAAAAAACATCGGTGAAACCTAAAGAAAAAGAGGATAAATGTTTGTCCAAAGATGAACGATTTAACCTCTTTTGGTGTACTGTGAATACACTACATTAGTAAAAAAGAGGTAAGGAAATTCATAAAGTTTTCAAAAGAGCTTTATAATCTTTTCTTTAATTTACTATAATATATGATATAATGATAAAGAGGATGGTAATATGAAGAGGTTGTTGAGGGTACTTATATTTAATGTTATGTTATTTTCTTCTTTAATGATATGTAATGCATCGGGGATAGAAAAGTTTTATATTAATGCAGAAATACAAAGTAATGGAGATATTGTAGTTGAAGAATATTTTTATTTGAATAAAGAGTATAATGCTGTAAATAGAACTGTTTTATATAGTGATTATAATTTACCAGATTTTAATCCTGATAGTGAGTACTATGGAAAAAGTGATATTCATAATGCTAGTGATATTGAACTTATGGAAATAAGAACGGTAGATATAGATCCTAACTTTAATTTTGAAAATATTAATGGCACATTATTAACGGAAGATAGTAGGGCTCAATATGGAAATTTTGGTGTATATAAAATAAATTATATTACTGGAGGAGAATCATATGATATTTATATTCCTAGTCAATATAATAAAGCTTTTTATATTAAATATACTTTAAAAGATGTTGTTGTAGTTCATAATGATATAGCTGAAATTTATTGGAGTATTTTAAAAGATTCAATAAAGTAAAGAGAAATGTATATTTAATTGGTATTTTATTAATTATCTTTTCTATTGGGGGATTAGCTATATATTTATATAAAAATCACTTTATATATGGGGGATTATTTATGTATATAGGTATAATTATATTAAGTATAATATTAATTGTTTATACCTCATTAGTTCGTAAAAAAACTTATCATGGAAAAGAAGAATTGGCTAAATGGTTAGCATTTAAAAGATTTTTAAATGATTTTGGGCAATTTGATAATTCTAAAGTTTCAGAGGTAATACTAAGAGAAAAATATTTGGTATATGCAGTTGTACTTAATTGTGCTAAGAATTTAATAAAAACAATGGATTTACAATTTGAAGATTTTAGGTTAAGTAATAAAGTATTAATAAATACTAGTAAAGATATACATATTGATATTAGGTCGAAAGTTATAAATTCTTCAGTAGATAATGTAAAGGAATATATATCGAGTATAAAAAATAAAATTAAAAATTAAAGCCTTAAACTATTGCCAAATTTACTTTAATTATGGTATATTATTGGTATCAACGAAGATAAAGGATAAGTAGTTATATTGATTCTTACTAGAGATTTAGTGGTTGGTGGAAACTAAAAAGATAAATATAGCGAATCTACCTTTGGAGTTAGCCTTAGGGCTCGGGTAATACCGTTATCTAAAATGAGTTATAAAGGGTGGTACCGTCGCAACTAGACTCCTTGGTATTACTCTTTTTGTTTTTTAAAGAAAGGAAGATAAAAATGATTGATATTAAATTAATTAGAGAAAATAGTGATTTAGTAAAAGAAAATATTAAGAAGAAATTTCAAGATGAAAAATTAGGTTTAGTTGATGAGATTTATGAATATGATAAGACTTATCGCGAATATAAACTTGAAGGCGATAACCTAAGAGCTAAAAGAAATGAATTAAGTAAAGAGATTGGCGCATTAATGCGGGATGGTAAAAAAAGTGAAGCCGATAAGATTAAGAGTGAGGTAACCCACATTAATGAAAGAATTAAAGAATTAGAAGAAAGTGAAGAAAATTTAGAGAATGAAATAAAAACGAGAATGATGGTTATTCCCAATATTATTGATGATTCTGTACCTATTGGTAAAGATGATTCGGAAAATGTGGAATTAGAAAGATTTGGTGAACCAAAAGTTCCCGATTATGAAATACCTTATCATGCAGATATTTTAGAGTCTTTAAGTGGTCTTGATAAAGATGCGGCGGGTAGAACTAGTGGTAATGGTTTTTATTATTTAATTGGGGATGTTGCAAGACTTTCTAGTGCTATGCTCGCTTATGCAAGAGACTTTATGATTGATAAAGGTTTTACATATTGCATTCCACCATTTATGATACGGAGTGATGTTGTAACTGGTGTCATGTCCTTTGCAGAGATGGATGCGATGATGTATAAAATTGAGGGTGAAGATTTATATTTGATTGGGACAAGTGAACACTCAATGATTGGTAGATTTAAAGATCAAATTGTTAAAGAAGATAGTTTACCTATTACCATGACATCATATTCACCTTGTTTTAGAAAAGAGGTTGGAGCCCACGGTATTGAAGAGCGAGGTATTTATAGGGTTCATCAATTTGAAAAACAAGAAATGATTGTATTATGTAAGCCAGAAGATTCAATGGATTGGTATGAAAAAATGTGGAAATTTACAGTTGAACTATTTAGAAATTTGGATATACCAGTTAGGACACTAGAATGTTGTAGTGGTGATCTAGCTGATTTAAAAGTCAAATCAGTTGATGTAGAAGCTTGGAGCCCTCGCCAAAAGAAATATTTTGAAGTTGGTTCATGTTCTAATTTAGGTGATGCTCAAGCAAGAAGACTGGGCATTAGAACTAAGGGAGAAAATGGTAATTATTTTGTTCATACCTTAAATAATACAGTTTTAGCCTCAACTAGAGCCTTAATAGCTTTAATTGAAAACAATTATCAAAGTGATGGTTCTGTAACAGTGCCAAAAGTATTACAACCTTATATGGGAGGATTAGAAAAAATTAAGCCCAAAAACGCTGATTGATGTTATTTGGCAATTTTAGTAAAAACAGATGTGGTGGTGCATTACTATGGATGATACTATAATAAAAACAATAATATATTTGCATATGGCAATTGCCATAGGTAGTAATGAATTTAATAATTATTTAGAACGCTTAAATTTTAAGGAATTTAATGAAGAGTTTAAAAATAATGAGTTCAGTGAATTAGATGCATTTACTATAGGGAAAAAGATGTCTTATAATAAATCACTTAATTTTTTACCAGTTGCTAATATAATTGCATCTTTAGTACATTATTTACATCGCGATAAATTAATGAGTGATATTAAATTTAGGGTTAAAGCTAAAACCTCTTATATGGAGGCAATTAGAAAAAGGAATAAGTATTTAGAAAACTATCGTAATGGTCCGAGAAATTATTTTGTTGGTTATTTTGAAGATGATAAACCAATTGTTATTTGGTTTACATTTAATGGAGCAGTTATTGATATTACGGAAGAATCGTCACCAACATTTAATATTTTGAGTGATGATGAAAAAGAATACCGGCTTGTTAGTATTTTGAATGATTTAATCAATGGTGTCGATGGTTATATGCATAGTGAAAATATTAATGAGGTATTAAATTCGCATTTAGTTAGAAATCTTGTAAAAGTATTTCAAATGGAAAAAGATGATTTTAATAGATCGAGATAATGTCGAATTTTTTCTAGTTTTGTCGAGTCATGTCGAAACGCTTGCAAAATAAAAATATTATTATAAAATAGATAGTGAAAGCGGGTTTTGGTAAGTATCCTATCTCATTTATAACCTTTCTCAAAAAATTGCAACTTACTCTTAACATTTGGACTCTTTAAAAATCCGCTTTCATAAGTGGATATGAAAAGTAGGATAGTATCTTGCTTTTCTTTTATTTTACAAAACCTAGCTTATATGATAAAATAATTTGGTAAGTGAGGTAGTATGTATGAATAAACCGGATTTAATTAAAGCTAAAGATCGAAGCAAAGTAGATATTAAATATATTGATGTTTTCAAAGAAATAAAACCAATTTTTAAAGGCAAAAAGTATTTTCTCCGGACTTATGGTTGTCAAATGAATGTTCATGATTCCGAAGAAATTAGATATTATTTAGAAGCTTTAGGTTATACTCCAGTAGATATTTTAGAAGATGCTGATATTGTCGTTTTAAATACCTGTGCAATTAGAGAGAATGCTAAAGATAAAGTTTTTGGTTATTTAGGTAGATGTAAACATTTAAAAAATATCAAAAAGGATTTGATAATTTGTTTATGTGGTTGTTTGATGCAATTGCCTAAAGAAATAGAAGAAATAGAAAAGAATCATCAATATATTGATATCGTAATTGGTACTCATAATTTAAATGAATTGCCAGATTTAATAATTAAACATAATAAACAAAATATTGAGGTATATTCTAATAGTGATGAGGTGCCAGAAAATGTATGTTATAGTAGAGATTCAAAAATATCTGCCTGGATTAATATTCAATATGGTTGTGATAAATTTTGCACTTATTGTATAGTTCCTTTTACAAGAGGAAAAGAACGAAGCCGAAAAATGGAAAACATTTTAAGTGAGGTAGAGGAATTAAAAAATAAGGGTTATTTAGAAATAACTTTACTTGGTCAAAATGTTAATGCTTATGGTAAAGACTTAAACCTTGGTTATGACTTTGCTGATTTACTCGAAAATGTTGCTAAAATTGGTATTCCTAGGGTGCGTTTTGTAACAAGTCATCCTTGGAATTTTACAGATAGAATGATTGATATGATTGCCAAATATGAAAATATTATGCCATATATTCATTTACCTATTCAATCGGGTAGTGATAACATCTTAAAGAAAATGAATAGAAGATATACAGTTGAAGAATATAAAAAATTATTTGATACCATTAAAGCCCGTATTCCTAATGTTAGTATTACCACTGATATTATTGTTGGTTTTCCCAATGAAACAGAAGAAGACTTTCAAGCTACTTTAGATATAGTTGATTATTGTAAATATGATAGTGCTTATACTTTTATTTTTTCACCTAGAGAAGGCACCTATGCAGCAACACTAGAAGATCATGTTAGTATGGACGAAAAAAATAAGAGATTACAAATTCTAAATAAAAAAGTAAATGCTTATGCTATGGAAGCTAATAAAAAATTAGTAGGTAAAGTAGTAGATGTTTTAATTATAGATAAAAGTGAAAAAGGTGAAGATAAAGTTTGTGGCTATACTGATACTATGAAACTTGTTAATGTCATTGGAACTGATGATTTAATAGGTAAAATAGTACCAGTAAAAATAGTTGATGCTAAAAGCTTTAGTTTAGATGGCGAGGTAGTAAAATAAAAGATTTATATATCCATTTTATATATAAATCTTTTTATATAATAGGAAAGTTATACTTTTTTAAATAAAACCATTGACACACATACATATGTTTGATACAATTAATTTACAAGGAGGAAATTTGGTATGACTACTATTTTAAAAGGTTATCAATTTAGATTATATCCAAGTGATGCCCAAAAAAAGTTAATCAATCAAACTATTGGTTGTGCTAGATTTATATATAATCATTTTTTAGAAGAACGAATAAATGAATATAAAAAAACTGGTATTTCAAAAACTTGTTATGAACAAATAAAAGAAATACCAGAATTGTATAAAGATTATCCCTGGTTAAAAGAGGTAGATAGTTGCAGTTTAAGAAACTCTGCATTTAATTTAGAAGATGCATATCACAGATTCTTTAGTAAAACAAATGGATTTCCTAAATTTAAAAATAAAGATATTGGTAATAGTTATAAAACCAATAATATAAAAAGTACTTATAAAGATAAAAACTATGAAACTATAAGAATAGATTTAAAAAATAAAACAATATCGTTATCATGCTTTACTATTTGATAAAAACCAATTAATTCATTATTCTTTAATAAGATAATAGTAATAGGATAGGTATTATTAATTATTCCCTTTTTTATACTATCAATTGTTTTAATATTAATCCATTTAAGGAGTATCTCATTTATTTCATTAATGTAAGGACTATTTACATCATTTAAAATATTTAACATATTGTTCTCCAATACATAATGTTATCTTTAAACTCATAACTTATTTTAGAATTATCATATAAATAAGATAGATAAGATTTTATAGTACTACCAACTAAAATATATTGATTAGAATTCATAGTTAAATGATATATATCAAATATATATTTTAATATCTCTTCAAATGTTTGAGAATCTTCACTACAACGGAGTAATATTTTATTACATATTTCTTTAATTTTTTCTTTGTTCATTTTAATTAACTCAGATATATCATCTGATGCATTACCATGTGAAGGAATATATAATTTGCCATTTAATGTACTTAATAAATCTAGGCTATTTAAATATTCTTCAACATTATAAATAAAAAATATATGATATTTATTTATGGTATCTTTACTAAAAAGGGAATCTCCTAGAAAATATATATCATCACTAGTTTTAATTCCTATCATATTAAAAAAATGTCCTTTTAGAGAAAAATATTTTAAACCTTCAGGTAAATTATCATCAATATTGATAGTTTTAGATTCTTTGGCCATTAAAAATTTATTTCTTAAATCTTTAAAGGGATACCCCCCATATAAAAATGAAGCTTCTAAAATAGGGTTTTCGGTAAAAGAACTTTCAATATCTGATGTAAGAATAGAACAATTAGTTCTATTTTGAATAATTTTATTTCCACCGATATGATCAGCATTGGAATGAGTATTAATTATACCTACAATGTTCCATCCTTGTTCATCAATTATTTTAAGTATTTTTCTACCAGCATCAGAGTCATTTCCAGAATCTATTAAATAAACATCTTTATTATTTATTTTGTATATACCAATATTAGTAGGATTTTTTATATAATAAGTATTTTGCCCAACTTGAATTAATTCCATAAAGCACCGTCCTTTTATTTATTATAACATTTTTATGATACTTTTTTTAATAATAATTTGCCATCTATTTTTTTGTTATATACTCCAGGTAGTAATTCAACAAAACACATACCCACCAATTTATCAAAAGAATCATAAATATAACATAACTGTTCAAAATAAGCTAAATTTAATTGCCCATCAATTATAGGTATAATCTTATATTCTTCATCCTTAATATTAGGTATTTTTAATTTCCAGCCACAAGAAAATTTGTAGCCGTTTCTCTGGGTAAAATCAATTGGTTCCATAACATAATTATTCAATCTAGTACTGGTCTTATCTTTTTTAATATATGTTCCATCACTATAATTTTGTTGTGGAAAATTAAATAACATAATTTCTTCGTTATCATCAAATCGCATTGAAAACCATTCCCAATGAGTATGAATATTTAGGAAATTAAATGTACCACCTTGTTTATCAAACCATGTTGTTCCAGTTACTTTTATTTCTTTGTCATTTAGATTAATTGTTCCTTTAGTGGGCATATTAGTATAAGAATAATAAAATGTTGTTTCACATTCATCATTAATTCCCATAAATAATTTACCATTATCACAATGCCAAAATGCTCCTTTACCATAATCTAAAATAAGATCATAAGAAAATTTATCACCAGTACATTTTAAAGCCATACCATTTTCATTTTTTACGACACTAGCATTATTGCATATTACTTTTTCTTTATTTATTACTATATTTTTTTTAGATAAAGTAAATTTTTGAGTATAATAATGTTCTTTAGTTTGAAAATCAGTTATTGCCATCATCAAAATGAAGGGTTTTAAAAATGGAAATAAACGCATTCTTAAAAATGTATATTGACAAGAATATAAATTATTTTCTTCATCTTTTAATATGGCTGTTGCATACCACCATTCACTACATTTTTTATGTAGTAACCATTCCGTATCAAAATCTCTTAAATTATTAACATCATACTTTATTTGTTCCATATTTACCTCACTATTTATTATACCACTAATTTAAGATATTTTATGGAAAAATTACTTTGGCAAAATAAAAACTAGAATTATCTAGTTTTGTGAGTTTCATCATGATATATAATTTGGCCATTAATTCTAGTTTCATAACGCATTATTTCACTAGCTAATCTATTAATATTTTCTTTTAACATTATGATTTCTTCTGGTGGTTGTACTACTTGTTGTTGGTTTTCAGAATAAGTGTATATAACATGCATAGTAGTTGAGTATACCATATTAGCATGATTATATAACTCAATTAACATTTTGCCACCATCAAGTTGTCTTAATTCTAAAGTTTGTTCAATTAATGTATTTAATTCTTTAATACTATCCATAAATCCTCCTTTTACCTGGAATGTATTAACTATAATATCATGTTTTTAACTTAATTGAAATATATTTTTGAAAAAATATTTATTTAATATATTTACTAGCTTCTTTTATACTTAAATTATTCATTTTATCCTGATATTTACCAATAAATTCTTTGACCCACAAAGGATTCGTTTTAGAATAGTCTCTCAATGCCCACCCAATAGCTTTATTAATAAAAAATTCATCACTACCAAAATTATTAACTATTATTTTTTCTAATAATTCTGTATTAGTTTTATCCTTGCGACATAATTGATGATCAATTGCAATTCTTCTTACCCAAAAATCAGCATCTTTTGACAACTCAAGCATTAAATCATCGACTCTTTTATCTTTAAGTCCAATTTCGCCGATTACTTGGTCAAGAAAATCAATAGTATCCCACCATTGTTTAGTTTTGATATATTTCTTTATTTTATGAATATCTTCATATGTTAATAAATCATTCATAGTAATTAAATAATCAGATACTAAATATTGAAATTCTCGATGTTCATCTTCATAACACTTATCTAAAAATTCCCAATCAATCTTTTTGTTTTTCTTTTCTTACTTTAAAAAATCTTTATATATAGCTTTTCTTTTGGGAGTAGGTATACCATAAAATACAAAAAGATTTCGCATGTATTTAGCCATAGCTATAGCATTTTCTTTATCACTATGTTCTGCAAATAATTTTTTAATTTCTAAGTATTTATCCATAATTTAGCTCCTTATGACTAAATTATATCATAAAAAAACAAATTTTTTTGTAATTTGTTTTTCACTATTTGCAAAAGACATCAATATTATCTTTATCATATTTGTCATTTTTAATTACAGTAAATGTTTCATTTTCACTATCAACATTACATCTTACAACATCATAAAATGGGGTATCATAATATATTACATCATCACCAGTTACTTTTACTAAAGAAAACCTTGGGGCTTGATGAATGTTGATAACTCCAATATAATCTATGATGAATAATACGGCGATAAAAATAATAAAGTAACCAAAGTTACAAATGAGTCTTTTGCTGTGGTTTAGTTTTTTGGTAAATCTACTAACACCAAGTAAAGAAATTATGGCACCAAATACTGAATAAATAGCCCCCCAGCTTGATTCACTAGGAAATATAGCTATAGCACTAAGGGAAATTAAAACACCAAACGATAATAATATCAAACCAATAAAATTATTTTTGTTTTCTAGTTTTTTATTAGAATAATCAATGGTATTAATTATGTTTTCTTCTAATTTTTCTTGGTATTCCGTGCTTTTTACAACCTCGCCACTAAGTAGGTCATTTAAAGTAATATCAAGTTCAGCACATAATGGTTTAAAAAGGGATAAATCAGGCATGTTTCTGCCATTTTCCCAATTACCAATAGTGCGGTCAGATACTCCTATTTTTTCGGCTAGGTCTTGTTGCGTCATATTTTTCTTCCTGCGACATTCTGCAATAAATTTGCCAATTTTTTCTTGATTCATATTTTCTCCCTTCCGCTAGTATTATATAAAATATTGTTAATTTTTTATAGGAAACGTATCAAGGGTTAGGATTATTATTATGCCATTTTGCTTTTATAATTTTCTTTTCAAGATCAATTTCTTCTATATATTCATAATTCTTACTCCATTTACAAAATACAGAACGAGGATTTAATATCATTTTGGTAATAAATGAATTAGGTATAGAAACCCAACCTTTATCAGGTATTAATTTTATAAAAACTTTATTATTATTTCTATTTATTTCAAATGTTCCTTTTAAATAGCCCATTTCTTTTTTAGGGCATATTTTAAATATTCCTTTGGTGTTTTTATTTATATTAAAACTAGGAAAAAATTTAATATCTATATTTCCATTGTTTAAATGAATTATTATTTTATTTAAAGAATTAGATTCATCAAAAATATATTCTATGTTTTTATCTTGGTAAGAATTATTAGTTAAATCTATTTCTTTAAATGATAAAGAATCGGTATTAGCAAATTCTATTAATTCACATTCATTACTATATCTTGCATAATACCTAAATTGCATATTTATAGGCATAGGAAATTTATCTATTATAATTTCTTGATTAGCAATTTTACAAGTTATTTCTGTATGAGATTTTCTTATAAAATCAAAATTATACATAAAAAAGAGTGGTAAAAAGTTAGGTTTTTTTGAGCCATAACCAATCGGCGCCAGTAAATTCATGGGGATAGATTTCTTTTTTGATGCTTCTTTTATATTAAAATCTATTTTTCTGTTTTCTAAATCATTAAAACTAAAAGATAACCATTCACAATTATCAATTTTTTCTAAATGAGTATTTTTAATAGGAACTTGAATATGTTTATTTAAACCATTTTCAGCAACATTAAATGTTTCATTTTCTTGGAAATTTAGTGAAACATCATCATATACATCTACATAATTATCTAATCGATAACCAATTACTCTAAATCCTTTTTTATAAGGTTCGCCATCAATATATTGTAATTCAAAACTTCTATATATTTTATCAGGATTTTTTTCAAAAGGAATTATTGCTAATCTTTTTATTGGACTATAATTAATTACAAAAGGAAGAATACATTTCATATAAAATCACCTCAATTTAATCTTATTTATCCCCCGATGATAACCGAAATATCACCATGAAGATATATTCTAATTATGCCACAGATTATTAAGTGAAGAGGGTATATTAAATAGAAGAACCATTTAAAGTTTTTACTTTTTCCTCTCTTACCATTATATTTAGCGAGTAGGGGAATAGAAAATATTGTACCCATTTGGATAATTCCATACCATACATCAATAAATATACAATATATTAAAGCATAAATTCCACTAAATATTGTTTAAGACCCCATTATCATAGCCTGGTTTAATAACCCAAAGTAGATGATCAAATACCATAGCTAATACAGCAATAAATTTTAACTGGTTAGAGCTCATTGTTTTTTTCATTTGTTACTCACTTTCTTTTTCTTTTAGAATTTGTTCATTAAACTTATCCATAAATTCATCAGTAGTTGACCAGAAAAATTCATATCCTGATATTTGATATAGAGCATAAGCACAAAGATATTCATATACACCACGGTTTTGACTTTTATAAATTATTAAGTATAAAGGTTTCATAGCAGGTACTCCAATATCTACTACTTTTTTAAAACGGTCATATTCTAAAATTCTAGCCCATCCTTCAGTAAAAATTATTTCCGGATTTGCTCTTTCTTCTTCGTATGCTTCATTAACTAATGTTTGTAGTTCACTACCAATTTCATTTAATACATCTATATCAATATTTTGGAGTAATAATTCTTCATTAACACCATTTTTGGTTATTTCATCCCAAGTTATTTTTGATGCAGTAGGGGAATCATCTATATTATTAATTGTATTTGGACAAGTATATTCTTCCCATTTAAATATTGTTTTTTTAGTATCTACACAATAATAAGTTTTAGTAAGTATTCCTACATCTAATTTATCTAAATCACTACCATCAATATTTTTAGTAATTTTTATAATTGGACTATTATTTAAAAATTTAGCTTGCATAATATCTATTACCAAAAATATTAGTAAAATTCCAATAATTATTAATATTATTTTTACATATTTTTTCATCTAAATTCCTACTTTCGTTAAATATATTATATCATGGAAAAAGCAAATCAATAAAGATTTACTTAAATAAATTTAACAGTTTCACTTAAATCTTTTCTTTTATTATGCATTGGA
>CALVYL010000014.1 GCA_944372215.1 uncultured Bacilli bacterium
ATATAAATTCTCCTTGACAATATTATATCTTAAATAATAAGGAATGTCATTTTTTTCTTGAAAGTAATTTTCAAATCTCCAAATTATTTCATTTAAGTATTCCTTTTTTAAATTCAATTCTATTAAATCATATATTGTTTTTGCATACTTATTAATATCACCCTTTATTGCAAAAAATACTATGTATTTTTCTTATTAAATAATTCTTTTACAATAAGATCTCTTGAATGCAAATCATTATTCTTACCTAATAATAAGTTTTCATAAAACTTTATTAAAAAACTATTATCTTGTTTGATATTTAAATAATTATTAAAATAATTACTTCTTACTAATGCATTTCTCATGCACATTTCCTATATCTTGTTCATTTTCCAAATTTATTATAAGTGTCCGAATTTTTTCAAATAATTTCGGCTCTAAAGATGACCTTTTAACCTATAAATTTTCAAGCCGCATTACAAATCTTTCGATTTCAACAGCATATTCAGTCATTTGATAACGGAATTTCTTATTTTTAAATTCATCTATTGTTGGTACATTATCAGTATCTTGAAAATAAGTTAAACTTTGCCATAAAACTAATTGATTTAAATCTTGCTCACATAACTCAAGCGAATAACTTGAAAACTCATCATTATTTTTAAGTTCACTATATACTTGTTCTTTATATAACCAATAGTCTAGTTTCTCATAATGTTCAAAAAAGATTCGCATTATAGGACGATATCTATTAGTGTTTTCAACATTTAAATATTTTGTTTCTAAAATTTGTTTTGTTAATTTACCATTTATTTCCATTTATTTCTCCCTTTCCCTATATATTACAAAATAACGAACAAAATTTCAAGTATAAATACTGCATTTAATTTAAAAATAATTAAACCTCCAATTCACTCGCATATTTAAAATCAATAATCTCTCCATCTTTTGTTTTGATCCAGCCAATAAACTTATGAGACCATTTCGACAAATCTTTAGCACTCATACCTTTAAATGAATCAATTATTTTATTTAATATATTTATTTCATCTTCATTAAAACAAGATAAATCAGCATCTTGAAGAGGTGCAAATAACATAGCTGAATCATCAATTGATGAAGCGAGCTTAATATAATCTTGTTTAATTAGCAAATTTAGTAAGGCATCTTGATTATTAACAATTGGACCGAATGGCGCATGAGCATATTTAAAATTACTTATTGCTTTATTAAATAATTTATAATTTAGAAAATCAGATGCAAATAAATATTTCATTAATTGAGTCCTATTTAATATAACTTTATTAAGTATATATAAAATAACATTAATACTTTTATAATCAATATCAACATTTATTCTATCTAATATTTTATAATATTTTTCTTTAGATAAATTTTTATTGTTTTTTAAAATATTATAAATATTATCTTTATTATTTAACAAGCTTATATAAGTATCAAGATATTCTTTCTGCGGCAGTGATTCGGCATTTTCATATCTTGTTATAGTTTTTTTACTCCATCCCATAGCTTCCGCAAATAACTCTTGAGATAAATTTAGAGACTCTCTTATTTCTTTTAATTTTTCAAAACTTAAACCAAACAAACTTAAATAAGCATTATAAATTCTATAAAGTCCTTCATCAAGTTCATCAAAATCATATTCAGTTCCACAGATTGGACAAGTAAAAACAAAATCATCTACCACTACTTCTCTACCATGAATAGTATACTTTGTTTTTTTTAGCTTTACTTCACCCATTACTTCCTTATCACATTCAAAACAATACATTTTTTCCATATTATCAAATCCTTTCCTAACTATAATTACTTTCGTGAAATGACAAACATACCACTTTATTTCTATATGTTAATTTTATATATACCTTCTTACCATTAATCATTTTTAAAAACACATACATCTCTGTATTAAAATCTCTAAAAACATCATAATCAGAACTTACACTAATACAATCTTGCACATTGAGATCCATTACATGTCTCTATATTTCTTTTTCTTTAAATATACCTATTTCAGCAAGAGCTTGTCTAGCAGTTAATATTCTACCATTTAAATTAATTTTTCTGTTTTTAATAAACAATACATTTTTCCTCTCTACTTCTTTTTTACATAATTTCAAAAAACTTTCTACTGCCTTTTTATCCAATGTTGATAACATAAATCCTCCGTTACATTTCCAAGCAAATTAATTATAGCAAATAATTGTATTGGTGTCAACTGTCACCACTACATTTTAAAAAAATAAGCACACAAGTGCTTATTCATCTTTAAAAACCATCGTTATAATTGGTTTTAGTAATTCTAAAACTATAAACGCAATTATATTAACTAGTATTACAAATATAAATTGTGATATGTTGATAATTTCTAAACCAAATAATTTACCAGCGGGGGTAAAGAATACAATAATTTGAATAACAAATAAGAATAAAATTCCTAAATTTAAATATTTATTAGAAAAAATTCCTTTTTCAATTATTGGTCTTTTTAAACTCCGACAATTATAAGCAAAGACAAATTCATTTAAGACAATACTAAATAAGGCCATTGTTTGAGCAATTCCTACTCCCATATTTTTAAATAAGAAATAAACTAATATACTAATGCCCGCTTCTAAAATGACGGAAATTATTAAAAATGCCATAAAAAACGGAGTAAATATTCTTTTATTTAAACCATGAGGTTTTTCTTTCATAATATTTTTGGTGGGTCCTTCAAAGGCTAAAGCAATTGATGGAATAGTATCCGCTATTAAATCGATATATAATACATGAATCGCCGTAATAATATTACTACCCATAAACATACCAAGTAAAATGATAACAATTTCTGTAAAATTACTCGACAAATTGTATAATACATTGGTTATAACATTATCATAAATTCTTCTACCCTCTTCAACGGCAGTAGTAATAGTGTTATATGAATCATCTAGCAAAATAATATCTGCAACATTCTTAGTGACATCAGTACCACTTTTTCCCATACCAATTCCCACATTTGCTAGTTTCATTGCAGGAGCATCGTTTACTCCATCACCAGTCATTGCTACAACTTTTTTTCTTCTTTGTAAAGATTCAACAATTTGCAATTTATTTTCTGGACTTACTCTAGCAAATACGGAATATTTACTAATACACTCAGCTAATTCAGATTTTTTCATATTTTTTAAAGCCGTAGCATTAATTCCTTCATCATCACTATTTATAATACCAACCTCTTTACCTATAGCCAGGGCCGTCGCTAAGTTATCTCCAGTAAGCATAATTGGTCTAATACCGGCTTCTCGACAAGCTTTAATAGCTTCTTTAACATTTTTTCGGGCAGGATCTTTAAGGCCAATTAATCCTACTAATATTAAATCATTTTCTTCTTTAAAATAATCTTTTTCTTTGGCATATTTATTTTTAACCTCTTTATAAGCAAAAGCCAATACTTTTAAAGCTTCATGAGAATATTCTTTTTCTATATCTAAATATGTATTCTTTATTTCTTTAGTTAATTTTGACTTTTTGCCATCAACTAAAATATATTTACATTTTTTTATTAAATTTTCTAAACTACCCTTAGTATAAATATAATTTTTCTTATTATTTTCATAAATTGAGCTCATTAATTTTCGTTCGGAATCAAAAGGTAATTCAATTATTTCTTTTTTTCTTTTTCTTAAATCTTCGACATTAATTTTATATTTTAATAAATAATTAGCTAATGCCACCTCAACACTATCACCAAAAAATTCTTTATTATCTAAAGCAGCATTATTACATAATGACATAATATCTATTAATTCCGGATAATTTTTAATATCTTTTAAATTAATAATATTATTGTTAGTATAAATTTTAATAACCTCCATTTTATTAGTGGTTAAAGTTCCTGTTTTATCAGTACATATGACTTCGGTAGCTCCTAAAGTTTCAATGGCTGCTAAATTTCTAACGATTGATTTTTTCTTAGCCATTTCATTTACCCCAATAGATAATGTGGCAGTTATAGCTATTGGCAAACATTCTGGCACACTAGCAACAATCATGGAAATTGCTAACATAAAAACATTAAGCAAGGTATAATCCATAATAATGCCATAACACATAACAAAAGCTACTAAAAAGGCAGCAATACCTGAGATAAATGTCGATATTTTTTTGATTTTTACTTGTAATGGGGTAATTGGTTCAACAGATGTATCGATGCTAGCAGCAATTTTACCAAGTTCCGTATCCATACCAATATCTACAACTATTGCCTCAGCTTTACCTGCAGTCATTACCGTTCCAGAATAAAGCATGTTTTTCCGTTCTGCAATAATTAAGTTGCCTTTTAATACATCATCAACCTTGTCTACATTTAAACTTTCTCCGGTCAAGATAGATTCATCACATTTGGCAAAATGGCTTTCAATAATTCTCGCATCAGCTGGAATTTTATCACCCGCTTCTAAGATTATATAATCGCCTTCAACTAAATCTTCCGAATTAATCTCCTCAATTTTACCATCTCTTTTGACAGTTGTATGTTCTGAGGAATAATTTTTTAGGTTTTCAATAGCATCTTCTGCTTTGGATTCTTGAAAATAACCCATAATACAATTAACAAAAGTCGTACCTAGTATTACAATTGGTTCTAAAAAATCACCATCAGTAAATATAGCATAAAATAAAGACATTAGCCCAACGACTAACAAAAGAATAATCATAACATTTTTAAATTGTTTTAAAAATATACTTAGCCGACTTTTTTTCTTTTTTTCAATTAAAACATTCTTACCTAATACACTTTGTCTTTTTTTGGCAACAGCCTCACTTAAACCATCCATACTGGTTTTATATTCATTTAATATTTCTTCTTTAGTTTTTAAATATGCATCATTCACTAGTATCACCATTATAATGGTATCAAAATTAATAAATTTATTCAAGAAAAAAAACTACAATTAGTAGTTTTAATGATGACCATGTCGATGATGATTATGTTGATAATTAACTGTGTTACTTTGATTAATACAATTATCACATATTCCATCATTATTTTCATCAATGTAGTTTGAGCAATTATGTTTTATTACATTATTTGCTGTTTCGTTATTATCATAACCACAATTATGACAATAATTATAGTCATAATTGTGGTGTGTATAAGCTTTAACTCTTGCGATACCAACTAAAGAAATTGCTCCAACAATTAAACTAATAATTAATATTTTTTTCAACATATCACCTTCTCTTATTTTTTCTTTTTCTTTTTATTATTTACATTATCATAAACTATCGGTTGTTGTTTTGTTTTACTATTTTCTTTTTCTACAACAATATCTTTCTTCTCTTCTTTGATCTCTTTTATATTATCTTTCTTTTCTTTAATTTCTTTATTTTTATGTTTCTTTTTACCCTTTAAGGCACAGATCAATATTATAAACATTAAAACGAATAGACCAATAAACCCAAATATTATATAAGTATATAATGTAATTTTTTCATTTAAGACATTAAGCATTTCATCATCATATTTGATAGCTGTTTGATTATCTTTATCATATTTAAAGAATCCTTCTTCACCAGTTTCGACATTTATACCATAAAAGATAGCAAACCTAGAATCGTCATTAACATAATAAGCATTAACATCAACATCATTAATTGTTATTGTTCCACTTTTATAACCATCCAAAACTTTATCGGTATTAGTAGGATATATTGTTAAATTATTTAATTTTAATTCATTATATATTTTATAGGTATTGGCATTGCTATCATATATATAAAGAGCTATATTGCCACTAGCATCTTTAAGTCCTACTAAAGTAAAACCAGTAAGTTCTGATGTATATGCCGGTATTTCAAAATCATTAATATTTACAGTTGTTTCTTGATAAGCATTAGGAACCGGCAAATAATCTTTAATTTTGACAACTGTTAAATTTTCATCCCCAATTGTGACATTGATTGGATTGGCATCTTTAACCTCAACTGTTAAATTATAAGTTTTTTCACTACCATTTTCAGCTCTTACCACAATCTGAAAAGTATTAGTTCCTTGCGTAACAGTTTGCGTTCCTGCTCCTGTTACAGTTGCGGCATTGTCATTTTCTTCAGCATTAATAGTGATTTCTGCCGTATTTTCAGGTACAACTACACTATATTCAGTTACATCTTTATCAAATTCCGGAGTTATTTCAAAACCTTCAACGGATAGACTTTTTAAATCATTATCTTTTGAATATGATGCTTCTAGTTCTTCTTGGGTAATAATACGAATTGTTCTACCAGTAGAAGATATACTCATTTGACTTTCATCTACTGCATAAATGTCATATGTTCCAACTTTTAAAATTGTTGATCCCGTTTTCTTAGTTCTAAAAGTAAAAGTATAAGATTTGGATGTCACACCCGTAGTTGATTGCATTACACTTGCCATCCTTGAACTACCAGAATCACTGCTAGTACCTACTAACTCCAGATAGTTTTTATCATAATCCAAATTCATTTCCCAACTACCAATTGGTGTTGAACTAGATAAAGTTACTGTTAAAGTGATTTGGTTCCCTACAACAACTTGATTAGTTCGACTCGTAACTTTAATTGTACCGCTTGCCGCATTAACACTTATTGGTAAAACAATAAGTATTAATAAAGAAATAAGTAAAAATTTTATTTTTTTCATTTTTCCTCCTTTTTATTGAACTATTGTACTTAAGCCCAAAATGTGTTTTTGCACTTGTAATAAATCTAGGGCATTGATTTTGCCATCTCCAGATGTATCTCCAGCTAATTTATATGTTCCACTTAATGTATTAATACCCAAAATGTTTTTTTGAACTTGTAATAAATCAAGAGCATTGATTTTGCCATCTCCAGATGTATCTCCTTTAACAACTACATTTAATGTTTCGCTACCACTGGCATTATTAATAATGATTTTATATCCTGTTGCCATAACTCCACTACTAACTATACTGCCGGCTTGATTATAAATACTCACGGTATTAGAACCACTAACTGATTCAATTGTAGATTTAATAGTTGAAATATCACTACCAACACTTATACCAGAAATATAGCCACTTTGATATTTATAACCACTAGATGTTATAATTGTACTAATTGGTAAGGTACTTGGCGTCGATGTATCGGGCATATCTACTGCTCCATTAGGTGTATTAGTAATTGTTGTATTCATATTATTATAGACCGGAATATAAAATATAAAACTCGATTCTAAGATTCCTAAATCAGAATAAGTCTTATAGGTTGTAGCTGATTCACTTGAAGGAGCTGCTACATTAGTCATATATTGATGCGTAGCAACTGATGCTGAATTACTTTGATTAACATTGAATTTTTGTAAATAACCAGTATTTTGGTTATTAGCAATATAATTATTAGCAATTTGCTTTAAGCCACCTTGGATTGCCGCACTAACACTATTCCACCCTTGACGATATGCGTAATTAAGACCACAATAAGCGGTACCATTTTCTTGCACGCATGAATCACTTACCCCAAAATTATAAAAATTATAATATCCTTTATAAGCACTAGCATTACCAGTTAATTCTATAAACTTTTTACCATAAGTCGTATTAGGATCAGCTTTATAATCCCCACTATAAAGACTATATAAAGTATCATTACTACCTAATTCTTGTAAAATTCTCGAAGCTGTAAAAATTGGGGAAACATTTAAAGCTTGACCATTACTATTAATTAATTCAGCAAGGTTGGTTCCTAAATTAAGATGATATTTATAAACAGAACTACTACCAATAATATTGGTTACAGCATTAATGTAAGTTGAGGCAAAATTATTATCATAATTTAGGGCTTGAAATTGAAAAATAAATCTATCTGATAGAAAATTACGAGGATCCATATAATAGGCAATACCCGTTTGCGTAATTCCGACATATCCACTGTCATAGGCGGTACAAGTTGAATCAATAAAACTAGAATTTATATCATTGTCATAAATTAAATTCCAACCACAAGGACTTTCTTTTTCAATAATATAACTCCAATCATAATTAATTTTTAAAGGTACAAATTGCCAATTAGGATGTCTTTCCTTTAAAGCACATAGTCCGCCCCAATAACTTGATGGGAATCCCAAATTACTCATTTCAGTCTCACAAGTTGTACTTGGAGCAACATCATCAGTACTATGACTACGAACTACATCAACATGATCTCCACATACATAAGCAGTCTTACTACCATTATAATATATTTGATACCAATCACTATTACAATCATAATGATTATTAGTATCTTGATAAGTTTTATCTTCTACTAAAGTATAATAAGCCCCTATATAAGCGGTAGCAATTTTTTTGTTTTGGGTGCCTGGACCAGTTCTAACATTACAAGTAGAATTGATATATGCTCGCGCTGTTGTTGCGGCATTTACATCAATTACAAATAAAAACATAAGAAATATACTAAAAAATATATAATAAATGTTTTTCATGCTATTCTCCTTATATTAGATTCATAATAATTATACCATTTTACACCACAACTCGACAAATTTTTACAAAAAAACTTGTAAAAAATATGTAAACAGCTATTATTTTTTGATAAATTATAATATAATATGATTGAAACGGTGGTTTTTAGTATGAAACAATTTGATAGAATTGATATTATTTTTATAATCTTGATATCTATTTATCTAATCACTTTATTTATTGGTATACTATGGTTAGTTTTAAATAAAATAGAAAAAAAGTATTGGGTAAATAACAAAGTAACACTTGAAAATAAGGCAAAAGAAGAAAACATTAGCATTAAAAGAACAGCTAAAAAACCTGTTAATAAGACAAATTTAGCGAAAACTACAACTACCAAAAAGAAAACTACCAATCCGAAAAAAACTACCTCTAATAAAAAAGCCGTATCACCAACAAAGGCTCCAAAGAAAACTACAACTACAAAGAAGAAACCTAACAATTCATCAAAAAGAACTACAGGTTATGTATCACCAACTAAAAGAAAAAGTAACAATAATAAACGCAAGAAAAAAAGCTCTAACAAAAAGTAGATTTGTTTCAATCTACTTTTGTTTTTTGCTATCTTTTAGTGCTTTTAGTATATATTAGTCTTCTACTCATACCTTTTTCTTTTTCATCTGGAGTATAAGTTATCGTATCCATTTGCATTGGACACAAATGATTAAGAGGATGAATTATTTGTGGAGCACAATCTTGAATCTTAACGATACCACCACTTATAAGTAAATTTGTTCCTGTAGCTAATTCTCTATATCCTCTAACATCTTTAGGAAACAATTCTTTTTTAGGGCTAATAATACCCCTTCTAAAATTACCTATACCAAATGGTATACAACCATCATGATCATGACCACCAATTAACAGGTCATATTCCTTTAATAATTCAACATTTTTAGCTAATTTAGCATACTCTGGAGAATGAATTAAACCAATATTTACGACATTCTTTGGTAAATTTTGATATAGTTCAGGATGTTTAGAGAAATCTTCATAAAAAGCTTCTAAATCTTCACAATGGCCATTTTTGTTATTAAAATAGTATTCTAAAGTTTCTACATATCCCATAAATAACACTTGATTATCTTTATAAATATTATCAATTAACAAATAAACATTGTCTATATTAGCAACCTCATTCCAAAAATATTTATCAAAAGTTACAGTATATTCATCATAATTTTTAAAATGGGCTTCTTCTACATAATCATGACTACCTAAAATAACCATTGTTGGTGCAATCCCTGCAGCTGTTTTAATTAAATCAAGCAATTGTTGTCTTTTCTCAGGATTATCTAACTCTTTTGGTGTATCAATTAAATCTCCAAGGAAAACAATATAATTACCTTGTTCATAATCTAATTGGTATTTAATTGGATCTAATTTTCTTTCATCAACTAATCTGCTTAAATGAATATCTCCAAGAGCTACTATTTTAAAAGGATTTTTAACTTTTTCATTATATAATATTAAATCTCTTATTTGTAAATAATGATCTGGTATTAAACGCATTATAATCTCCCCCTTCATTTAATGTTTGTTATTATATCACCTTTTTTATTATTTTTCAATAAAAATCTTTCTAGTAATAAAATTATAAATCATGACAATAATTGTAGCTATTATTTTACATAACATATAGTGAATATTAAGTAAATCTACTCCTAAATACATTACTAATTGATTTACTCCTAAACCAATAACACTAAGTATTGCAAATAATAAAACCTCTTTATAAGTTTGTTTCTTTTTAACATCAAATACCCAAAATATACTTAAAATATAATTATAAGCTAAAGATACAATAAAAGATATAATTGAGGATATTAAATAATATATATGTAGATATTCAGTTAAAACATATAATAATCCAGCATCAATTAAAAAAGCTGTAAAACCAACTACTCCAAAACGAAATAGTTGTTTAAATAACTTACTATGAATAAATTTATTTATCATTATTATTACTCCTCAAATTTAGATATAACTCATATAGTTGTTTATGTTTTTTTACAATTACTTCTAAAATAATTCCTGTTATCCAGAAAAGCATACTTAATACTACAAAAATACAAGATACAATTAAAGTTGGAAATCTTGGTACCAAACCAGTCTTAAAATATTCAATAACTACGGGAATTCCGAAGATTAAAGCAATTATTAAAAATAGTATAGCAACAATACCAAAGAAATAAAATGGTTTATATTCTTTGAATAGAGTGGCAATCATTTTAAGCACTTTAAAGCCATCGCTATAAGTATTAAGTTTTGATACACTACCTTCCGGACGATCACGATAATCAACAGGTATTTCCACTAATTTAAAGTTTTTATCAACAGCATGAATAGTCATTTCTGTTTCTATTTCAAATCCTTTTGAAAGGACTGGAAAACCTTTAACAAATTCTTTACTAAAAGCTCGATACCCAGTCATAATATCTTTAATTTTATTTTTAAATAAATGATTTATTAACCATCTAACAATTCTATTGCCGAAATTATGAAATGGCCTTTTATTTTCACTAAAATAAGTACTTGATAATCTATCACCAATAACCATATCAGCACGACCTGACAAAACTAAATCACACATCTCTTTAGCATTTTCCGCAGGATAGGTATCATCACCATCAATCATTAAATAACAATCAGCATCAATTTCGCGAAACATCGTTCTAATGACATTTCCTTTACCTTGACGATATTCATATCTGACTATTGCTCCAGCCTTTTTGGCGATTTTATCTGTACCATCAGTAGAATTATTATCATATACATAAATATCTGCATCAGGTAATACTTTTTGATAATCTTTAATAACTTTTTCAATTGTTACTGCTTCATTATAACATGGTATTAAAACCGCTATTTTTTTCTCTTTCATTTTACTACACCTCAATCACTAGTTATATTATATCGTATATATATTTAAAATCAATCATTATCTTTTCTTTTTTCCAAGAACACGCCGATAATAAATGGCATTGCAAATATAAATGGTAAAGCATATCTAAAATATGTATTGGCGGGTCCTACTACACACACTAATATAAGGGCTAATGCTGGAGCTAAAATAATTATTTTACTATATAGTTTCTTATAAATAGCATAAGCAAGTAATGTAAAAATAATCCATACATTAAAGCCAATATTAGATATTAAACCCACAATAGGAATATAAGGAAAACTTACAGCAAAGCCTGATAATATATCTCTTGGTAATTCTAAAGAATTATAGTGATAAAGAAAGCCATTCTCTGTTATTCTATCATCAAAATTATAATATACATACCATTTGGTTTTCTCCGGATAAAAGAAACCATAAGTATTATTCATTGTTGCTTCAATATATGTGCCTGGATGCTTAATTAGTCCATTAAACCACACTTTAAAATAGGATGCCAAATCTTCTGAGGTTGCATATTTATTAAATTCATTTTTTACGTCATCCGCCAATTCTGGATCATATCTTTTAGCTAAATCATCATAGCCTAATATTTTATCAATAACCTCTATTTCTTCAGCGGTTAGTTCATCACCATGATATTTAACTAAGCGAGCCGTTTGTTGAAAAGGTACAGACAACATTTCTCTAATACTGCCTGGAGTAATTTTAAAATATGGTAAAACAACTTTATCAAAAACACCATAGAAACCAAAAACACAAATCATAATCAATAAAATATTTTTCCATTTTTTTCTAACCACCAATAATAAAAATGGTAAAGATAATATAAGAACATGAACCCCGTTATTTCTAAACAAACAAATTAATATAAGTAGTAAAATTACTAATAAATATTTCCACCATTGATAATTTTCACCTTTAGTTTTAATATAATTATGTAAAAATATTAAATAAAGAAAGATAAAAGCTCCAAATAAAACATCTTTAACACCACTCATGGCATATAAAGGAAACATGGGTACTAAAGAAAATAACAATAACACACCAATTAAATATTTAGTTTTAAGTCCCATTTTCTGCATATAATAAATACTAAATGCAAATGTTCCTGCTAAAATAGTTATTTGAATAATACTATAAAAAAACAATCCTAAATTATCATTACCAATTAATGTGCCTAATTTTAAGCAACTACCTAAAAGAACCGTATGAGTTACAGGATGATGATTAGTCATTACAACATCTTCATCAAGTAATATTGCATAATCCGCATACTTAGTTCTAATACCAAAAAATTGGCGAATTTGAAAACTAGGATCCGGAGATAATATAATTGGATAATATGAAATAATATATGGTAACCAACAAATAATTATAAAAACAAAACTAAATAAAAATGGATGTTTTTTAAAAATTTTAATAATTTTGTTTTCCTTCTTTGTTTCTGTTTCCTCAGTATAATTATTTTTATCTAGTTTTTTAAATATATAACTTATAATAATTAAAAACAAATAATAGTAACCAATATACATTAATAAAGATAAGAAAAAATAACCTATATTTTTAAATATTAAGGTAGTACTACCTACACACATAAAACTATTACCAAAAATCATAAAAAAGGCAAGTATTAAACTTAATACTTTTAGAGATTTCTTTTTAGAAATAATTGTACTTTTTTTAAAAAAAACATAAACAAAATAAAATAATAATACACTACCAACTAGTCCTAATTTAAATAATTCTCTTGTTTCTCCTAAATACAAATTATATATATTAAAATCAATTGCTAAAAAAGTACATATAACTAAAAAATAAAATAATATCTTTTTTTTCAATATAAATCACTCCGATACATAGATTATATCATAAATATAGAAAAAAACAATATGAAGGATTTGTTCTTCATATTGTTAAAATATCATATCTTCTATAATTTCTGGTAGTTCTTCTTCCGTATTATCTGTTGCATCTTCTTCGTTGGTTTCATTATCTTCTTCATTCTCAGAAGAATCACCAGTTGGTTCTTCACTAGTAGCTACCCTACTATTTGAAACATAGAATGTTATTTCCGAAATATTGGCAACTAAAGTACTAATTGGCACACTTTGATCACCGATTAAACCAACATTAACACTACTATTATAATGGCTACTTCCAGGTTCAACATATTCGATATTACACATTATGCCATTGCTATTACAATACTCTTCGGCTTCAGTAACAGTTCTACCAATAAAGCTTGGTAAAACCTCATTTGATCTTACTTGTCTTAATCCTTTGCCAGGGCTGTAAGTTTCATAGGTTTCGTTTACAGAAAAACTAAAGGTTTTAATATCTTCTTCTGATTCTTCTCCTAAAGTTACTTTTAGGGCATGTCTTATATCTTCTAAGGAATCTTCATAATACCCTTGAGCTGATGTAGTTGTACCCATACTTGGAACGTATACTGGTAGGCTATAAGTTTCCAAATAAGCTTTATTAATACTAAGTAAATCTTCACCACTTAAAACGTTACTAACCATATTTTTAATAACACTATATCCCGACAAAATTGTATTTATATCCATGTTTGTTGCAATATTATTACTTACGGCATTTAAAATATCCTGTAAATTAGTAACACTACTAAAACCTAAAGCTTTATTGGCAATAGCTTCAACTACTTGTTGTTGATGTCTAATTCTATCTAAATCGCTACCAATATATAAATGTCTATTTCTGGCATAAGCTAAAGCTTGTTCGCCGTTTAGCGTTTGCCATCCCGGTTCAACACATACTAAATTCTCTCCGAATAATCTATCAGAATTTTGTTCACACATCATTCCATCATAAGCATCAGCATTATAGGTTGGCGCTTCAACATCAACCTCGATACCTCCAAGAGCATCAACTAATTCTACTACTCCTTTAAAATTAATTTTAACATAATAATCAATATCAACATCTAAGAAATTGCTAACTGTATCTATAACACATGTTGTTCCATAGGCGGCAGCAGAATTAATTTTAGCATAGGCATCATTCCGACAGGCAATTGGAACATAAGTATCTCTAGGAACACTTACCATAGTTGTTTGTAAAGTATCGGGGTTAAAGGTTATAAGCATTAATGTATCGCCATTAAATGCAGCATTAGCATTCAAACCATAATCTTCAGAATCTACCCCTAAAAGTAAGAAAGTTAAAGGTTCTTCAAAAGTTTTATTGCTAGTTAAAATTAAATCTTGGTTTTCTCTTTCTTCACTATATTTATATAATACTTTAGTAACATTCGCAATATTTTGATATTCCTCTTCTTCATTAAATAGCGTTACATAATTACTTGGTACAAATATAGCATCAATTTCACCACTATATAAATCTCTCAACATTGCATAATAATCATTATATTCTTCAATAGTATTAACTAGTTTTTCTTCACTATATAACTTATGAGCAAGGACATTACCTTCAATTTCTGATTCATCACTTATCATTCCTAAAACAGAATCATTAGCAAATTCAGTATCAGTCATCGAAATGAGTAAACTTGTATATACTAAATTCTCACTATCTGTCATATTACTTAAATTATTATAAATCATATTGATGTAGTATGATGTAATTCCAAAAATAATTATAAATATAAATGATATAATTGAGGTAATAACTACTACTTTATATTTTCTTCTAAGAAGATTTAGTAAATTTATAAATAAGTATAAAATAAGATATAAAATAAAGAAAATTATAAATATTATTCTAATAGCAGTTTCTATTCCTGTTAAACTAAGTAAACTTTTTACAAAGAAAAATAAAGAAATTATATAAAGAATCCCTATTATATAATATAAATATCGATATACTCCTTTTGATCTTTTTAATTTTCTAAATACTTTCTTCATCCCTAATTATTCTCCTACTGCATATTCTACAACATATAATTTATCATCTAAATTAATTAATGTAACAACTGCATTATCATCATATCCTAAGTCACTTACATATTGCCAAGATAAATTGACAACAAAACTATTATAGGTATCACTTTCCCCGATGGTATATTCACTTTCTTCCGTACTTACTACGTTGATATTTGATACCTCGGGCAATTCTTGCTTTCTCTTACCATTAGAATTATTTTCCATATGCTTATATATAGTATCTTCCACATTTAATTTAAAATTTTCTAACGCCTCAGGATAGATATATTCAGTACCCCCGACATCATATTTATTAATTTTGTTATTCATTGTAAATAAATCAATTACAAATAATTTAGCTAAATTTTCCGCATATAATTTATAATCTATTTCCTCACTAGTTAAAGTGGTTTTTAATTCTTCATAGGTACTTTTCATAAGATCAGTATCCCTATCATCTAAAGTATAGCCATATTCAGCAATACTATCAACAACATTTACTATTTCTTCTTCCGTTTGATTTAATAGTATTTTATAGATTACAAAAGATATAATAGCTAGTACCGCAATTATTATAAATATTATTAATAATCTTTTATATTTTTTCTTCATATCATTCTCCTGTCATGGATACTGAATCAAGTAAATCATAAACTATAATTAAATTAGATATATCGAGTCTTTCTTCCCCAATTGCACTAACATTTTCTATATAATCTTCATCAATTATAGCACCATCTTCTAATACTTTATATTCTCCAGTAGAATTATTGTAATATACTTTATCAGTTAATATATTTCCATTTGGAAAAACTATTAAATTATCATCTTTAGCATTAAAGATATCTTCTCCAACTGCATATTTATTATATAGTCCATACATATTTAGTATGGTTGGAGCTACATTATACATACCTGTATAATAAGTAATTTCTCCACTAAATACATCTCTTAATTCTGCATTTTTAGTCCAAATAATGAGTGGTGTCTTTTTATTTAATTCATGATCATAATAATCATATTCCACATATTCGGGATCACCTTCCTCATATTCTTCACCAGTTTCCGGATTTAAATTATATAAATAATTAATTTCTCCCCGATTAAGTTTAGCATCATGATCTCCGAAGAAGACAAACACTGTATCATCAAAAGCATCAGATTCATTTATATAGTTAATGAAATCACCTAAAGCAACATCAGCATAATTAGCACTTTTAATATATTCTCCAACTGCTGTATCTGACAAATAATCCACACTAACATCTATTTCTTCTAAAGTATCGGGATCAATTTCCGTATAATGACTTGATAAATCAAGTTCGCTATATGGTGCCGCTTCATAAAATGGTGAGTGATTTGATAACGTAATAATATACCCCATATAATTTTCATATGTACTTTCTATATTTTCGATAATTGGTATCGCTTGTCTAAAGAATAATCTATCATTAATACCTAGATTAATAACATCAGAATCTTCATAAGTAAATGATTCTTCAAAATACATGCCTTCATAACCAAGGGATGGATGTGCTCTATCTCTACTCCACATACCAACTAAATTGCCATGCATACTAAATGTATAATATCCCAAATCTTGTAAATATTTAGGTATTGTAAAATATTTCCGATCATAATAACTGGTAAATACTGCCCCACTTGCAGCAGGCATAAGTCCTGTTAGTAAGGTAAATTCCGTATCAGATGATGTACCAGTACTTACTTGCGGATAGAAATTAGAGAAAAACATTCCTTCACTTGCTAGTCTATTTAAATTTGGAGTAACCTCTGCACCATTAAACTCTAAATCCATCAAAAATGTTTGCATACCTTCCATATGGACAAATACAATATTTTTTCCTTTTAAAATACCCGAATAATCATTTTCTTGATATTCTCCTTTTTGATCAATATAAGCATCAAAAATCGCCTCTGCTTCTTCAACCCCAAATAAACTACTAAGTTTAGTTCTAACAACTTGAATGGCATCATTTACTTGATACATTAAAATACCAAATCTTTCAACTACATATTCCCTATTCCATTGTTTAGCTAGTCTTGAATAATCTTGACCTTCGGCAGTACCAAAGCTATATCCAAGACATAGAGCTCCTACCAAAAGAGTTGTTACTACCATCTTCTTACCTTTTTCTATTTTATCTATAAAATAATAATATGAAGATGATAATAATTTTTTATGAATTACATAAAATATTATTGGTACTAAGACATACATAATATCAAAAACACTTAGTTTTTCAAAGATTGAACCAGTTACTGTTTCTGCTTGGGATACAGTATCTAAATAGCCAATAGAAGCAAAATTAACATAGAATTTATAGTAAATTGAATTAATAATATTTATAGCACTAAATATAATTAACCATATAAAATAATATTTAAATTGATTTTTAGGTTTAACAAAATAACCTAAACCCCCAATAATTAAAACTATACCTAAATCAGTTATAAAAGGTTTAAAGCTAAAAAAAGAACCAATTGTAAAATATCTTACAAACATTGTACCAATTATTGCAAGTATTACATATGATATAAATAAACGATTAGTAATTATATATTCAACAATGCTTTTACGAATTGTTTTTAATATTTTTTTTATTTTTTCCTTCATATTTTCCCTTCTTACAAACAATATTATAGCAATATTTGTATTTTTAATCAATTATTGTTGCAAAAAAAGTAGAAATTTGATACAATTTATTTACGCAGGTGTAGTACAGCGGTTAGTATGCGGCCTTGCCAAGGCTGAGACGGCAGTTCGATTCTGCTCACTTGCTCCAATATGATAGGAAACTCGAACTAATAGACTTCGAGAGTAATAAATGCTAACTAGAAATAGTTAGTTTTTTTGTTATTTAAGAAGGGATGAGTGATTATATGTTAACAATAGAAACTAAAGAATTAGAGATAAGTATTGAACTAAAAAGAAAGGTTGAAATGATATGTAAGTTTGCTTGTGCTAAACCTACTTTCACAAATGGAAATATCAAAAGTATTAGGGAAACAAATATTGCTTATGTAATGCCACATATTATTAAAGTTAATAATATTGATTATTTAATGTTTGATGAATGTGATGACATATTTGTTAATGGTTATGATGAGAAAATTAAGTTTAAAGACTTTGAAACCTACATTAAAAGCCATTTTTAAGCCAAATATTTGACATTTCTTAATTTTGTGATAGAATATTCTACCAAGAAGACTTATGTCTATTTAGGGGGTTAAATAGTATGAGATTCAAGTTTAAAAGTAAATATTATTCTAAATTAGATTTTAAGAGGTGTCAGTAGTATTAGTTGCTTAATACTTTTGACACCTCTTTTTTTGAAGAAAAGGAGATGATAATTTATGAATGAAGAAAAGAAAATTGCAGGTATTTATAAAAGAGTTTCAACATTAGACCAAAAACGAGAAGGTTTTAGTTTACCAGAGCAAGAAGAAAAATTAAGAGAGTTTTGTAAATTTAAAGGTTATGAAATTTATAAAGTATATGCAGATGAAGGAATAAGTGCTAAAGATGATAAAAGACCAGCATATCAAGAAATGATACAAGATATTAAAGATAAGAAAATAAATGTAATTGTTGCTTTTAAATTAGATAGATTAACAAGAAGTGTGTTTGATATTGAAAAATTAATGAAGTTTGTTAATGACAATGAATGTGATATTGATTGTATGGCTGATGAATCTAATACTACTACTTCAAATGGTAGAATGGTTATGAGAATAATGACTAGTGTTTCACAAAATGAAATTGAGAAATGTTCAGAAAGAACAAAGTTTGGACTTGTAGGTGCTATTAAGGCAGGTCATATTCCTGGACCTTTACCTTTAGGATATAAAAGAATAGATAAAAAAATGATACCTGATCCTTTGACAAAAGACATAATAGTTAGATTATATGATTTATATTTAGAAGGTAAAAGTTATCAAACTATTGCAAATATTTATAATAAAGAACAAGTTTTAGGTAAAACTAATTGGCTAGATTCAACAATAAGTAGAATGATTACAAATGAGATTTATAAAGGCGATTATGTACATGGAAGAAGTACAAAGCACCCTACATATTATGAGAATGTAGTTGAACCATTAGTTAGCAAAGAAAAATGGGAAGATTGCCAATATCAAAAGCAAAGAAATGCAAGACATTATGAAAGAACAGCAACTTATCTATTTACTAATAAACTTAAATGTTCTAAATGTGGTTGCTTTTTAGGGGGAAGTGCTACTACTAAAAAGAATGGCAATAAATATTATTACTATAAATGCGAAAAATGTAAAACCTACTTTAGCGAAGTTGATATTGAAGAACAATTAAAAGGTTTCTTAATTGAATTAAATAAACAAGATGAATTAATCAATGATTATTACACACCTTTTATTAAATCTAAATTAGATAATAAGCAAATTGATTATGATAAAGAAATAAAAGAGTTAGATAAACAACTAGATAGAATAAAAAATGCTTATATTAAAGGTATTTTAAAAATAGAAGATTTTGAAAATGAGATAAAACAAATTGAATTTAATAAAAATGACTTAACTAAAAAATATCAAGAACAAAAACAGTTTGAAAATTTAAGTTTTACAGTTGATGATTTGCTTGTCTTACAAGATAAACAACAAATTGATGAGTTTGTTAAACCTGAATTATTCTTTATTAACTTAAATAAATGGTTAAATACACCTAGAGAAAAGAAACAAAAGTTATTTGCTAAATATATCGACTTTATCGAAATAGAAAAGAAAGATAAAGAAATAAATATAACTAGTGGTAATTTTAGAGAATCATTTTTAGCAGATATGAGAAATAATCATGTTATGTATGGAACGCCTTATAACTTTAATATTTTTGAAGATGATTATGGCTACCCACTTCGTTTAAACTGGGAAGCAAAAACTAAAGAAAATGCTAGAAAATATTTTGATAAATTATGCACTACTCTAGGAAGTGATTATAAACTTAATTATTATGAAGTAGATACAGATGATGATTTAAAAGATATAACATTTTCAAGCACTTGTGAAATAGAAAAGATAATAAGACTTATAGCTTTAGACAAAGATAAATTCGATAAAAATAAAAACTTAAAACTTGCAGTAATTACAATAGATTTAACTAATGTAATTGCTCCTAATGGAAAATAAGTTTATAAAGGTTATTTTGAAAAAGTTAGAGAGGTTTTAAAAGATAATGAGTTATGCAATATTTAGAAGTGAATCAATAAATACACTTAAAGATTTAGGCGAAATTGGTGCTCATAACAAAAGAGATAAAAAGTCTTATAAGTCTAATCCTGATATAGATATGTCTAAATCAAAAAATAATATAGAAATTGTGCCTCTTAATGAAAGATACTCTAAAGGTTATTATGAATTAGTTAAAGAATATAAAAAAGAATATGAAGAAAAGCAAAAAACAACTCGTGAAGATCGAAGAAAATCATTTGATAAAATGTTAGATGATTCAAATAGTGTTGTTGCTGATGAATTATTATTTACTAGTGATAATGACTTCTTTAAAAATATGAGTAGAAAAGATATTAAAAAATGGGCTGATTCTTGTATGGAATTTGTTTATAATGATTTAGGTTATACCAAAGAACAAGTTTTACATAGTGTTGTTCATATGGATGAAAAAACACCTCATCTGCATTGCGTAGTTGTTCCATTAATTAAGAAATTTGATAAAAGAACTAATACTCTTAAATACACCATTTCTAAAAAACATTATATGAAGTCTGGAGAATATATCAGTGAACTTCAAGATAAGTATTGGAAACGAATGAATGATAATGGTTTTAAGTTAGAAAGAGGTATTAAAAATAGTGATAATGAACATATCTCTATTAAAGAGTTTAAAAAATTAACAAGAAAACTAGATAATCGTATGGAAAAACAAAATTATTTAATGACTAGAGATTATGAAATATTAGAAGAAAAATTAAAAACTTCTAAACCTACTATTACTGGTAAAGAAGTTAAAATAGATAAAGAAACTTATGATACTTTACAAGACTTTATGAATACTTCAAAAAGAGTTATTAAAGATATGCCAAGTAATCAAGCATTATTTAAAGAACTTGAAGATTATACTAAAAACTATCGTGAAATGGAACGAGAAAAACATAATGTAGAAGTTGAAGTTAGAAAGTTAGAACATAAAAACGAAGAACTACAAAAAGAAAATAGAAGACTTCATAACTTCTTAAATGTAATGCTCCAAACCTTAAAAAAATTCTTTAATAAATTATTACATATTGGAACTGAAAAAGATAAAGATGATGTAGTTAAAGAAATTACTTCATATCATCAACTAGATTATTATAATGATAAAGATTTACACGACATAGCAGATGGAACACCTAGAGAAGATGAAATAAATGATTATATTTATGAACAAAACTATGGTTATGATAAAGATTTTGATGATAGAGATATAGACATATAAAAAGACAAGCATTCGCTTGTCAGTGATATCTATTTCCAATAGATAAAACACACTTCTCTATTGGCTCTGCCAATAGATGTGTGCAAAGGGAATATTCCCTTTTGAAACCCTAAAACATAATTAAGCAAGAACTCATCGTTCAAGCAGTAATTATGTTTTTTTGAATTGCAATAAATTGCAATTATATATTTTCAAAACTTCGTAATGAAAATATATTTATAAAAGTCTATCGCCACTTACAAAATTACTTCGTAATTTCATAACGTGCCATGACTTTTATCTAACATTACCTTTACTTTGTGCAACTGATTGTAAATATTCTCTTCTAGTTCTTTCTAGGTCATCTAAAACTTGAAATACAACTTGTTCAGGTGTTTTTTCGTGCCCAATAGCAAAATCATACTTTACTTCTCCAGATAAAATTCTTCTTTTGATCTCTTCTTTTGCTTGTTCTCTAACAGCATCGCTTGAATTATAAACAGCAACTTCAATTAAATCATCATAAGAAACTGCTTTTGTAGTTTTGTCTATTTCAGTTGCTATTGTTTCTTTCATTTTTTCTAATTGCTCTTTTGTTAATTCAGGGCTTTTACGAACTTTGTTTACTGGAACTTCAGAATCTAAATAAACTGATGGTTCAATGATTTCTCCATTTGGACCTTTCACGGGATTTGTTTTTAAATTATATGTATTGTTATTATCATTATACATATCATTACCATCCATTACAATAACCTCCATTTCAATTATAATTATAACACATTCCTAAAGAAATTCATAGTTTCAATGTAAAATTAGACTTTTTTTGTTTCAAAATGTAAATGTTGTGATATAATTTTACTAGTTAGTAGTTATTACTACCTAATTTATTGGTGTGAGAAAAGTTATTCAACTTCTTCTCTATACGCTCCATAGTGAAATCTGTTCGAACTTTTCGAGTTTTGATAAATGACTAATCCAGAAATGGATTAGTTTTTTTGTGTTATAAGAAACTATCCTACTCTAAAAAGAAAGGATGGTATTATGGTAAATATT
>CALVYL010000015.1 GCA_944372215.1 uncultured Bacilli bacterium
TTCGCCATCTGCAAGCATTAATATTATTTTATCTTTCATCAGTACCACCCATACTTTAACTATATCTAATTTTTATTCATTTGTAAATACAAAAAAAGGAATTTATTAACAAAAATAATTGACAATTTGTGAAAATAGATATATATTAATATTATTGAAAGACACAGAACCGTCAGTTATGGGTTTAGATTAAATATCTACGACCTTCTGACCTGTGTCTTTTATTTGTTTTAATTTGTTCAATAAAAAATCTATTCTAATTTATATTTGTTTGTGTTAAAATAGATATAAGGAGTATGGTAGTAATGACTTTATATTTAGTAAGTAATAATATGGTTTTAGAAAATATTTTTTATGAAACAGATGAATCAGTAGAAGAAAAAAGACTAAATCGTCCTTTATCTATTGAAGGCGAAAAAGCTGCGGTTAAACTGGTTAAAAAGATTGATGCTGATGTAATTTATTCATCAAATTATGCATCAGCCTTAAGTACCGCCAAGTACTATGCGGCTTACAAAAATACAGAAATATATATTAATTCTTTTTTGAATGATTCGAGGATTGGAAAACTTGGCAATAGAAATATCAAGATGCTTAGATTTATGCAAGAACGAGATTTTGATTTTAAATTCAATGGGGGAGAATCTCTAAATGAAACTAGTAGTAGAATGAATATTGCTATAAATAAAATCCTTAAAAAATATGGTAATCATAATATAGTTATATTTACACATAAAAGAGCAATAATGGGCTATTTACTTAAATATTTAGATAAAGGATTTAATTTAGATGATAGATTAATTCTTACATATAATGATAAAGTAATCCTTGATGATGTTGAAAAAGACATTGATATTGTAAAAATTGAACTAGATCATGGCAAAATTTTAGATATTGACATTATTGAATAAATGTAGTAAAATAATCTCCGTACTTAAAAAGGGGGTTTTTTTATGGAATTTTTAGAACAAAAATTAGATTATGAATTATATCAATTATTATTTGTTCAAAAAGATTTGGAAACATCTAAAAATGTTTGGCAAAAAGTTGTTAATAATCCTGTCTTTTTAAATATGGCAATTAGAGTAGAAGAAAAGGAAAATGGGGCATCATTTTTAGCTCCAACAATTGTTTTTCTAATACTTAATAACCCAAGTATTGTATCAAAAGATATTTATGATGCTTTAGTTAAAACAATATTTAATAATCCAGGATTAACAACTGGTATAGCTATAGATAATGAGGTTGTAGATTACATGGCACTTATCCTTAGAAATAATGATGCTACTATAACTGATAAAGGAAAAAGAATAATATTTGACAGAATCGAAAATAATTATGGTTTATATGAACAAATGCCTTTAGTTAGTTATAATACTCTTTCTAGTAATGGTGATGTAGTACTTAATTATCAAAATGGTGATTTTAGTGTTAGTTTAAGGGAAGATGAATATAACTCAATAAATAATAATTCACATTTTAATATTATTAATGAACCAAGAATAAAAGATGCCAGAGATTTTCGTTATCAAATCTTAAGTAATCCAAGTTTTTCTGATACTGAAAAAGAATATGTATCAAGATTAATTAGAACTGATGCATTAATGTTAGAACAACTTAATCGTTTAGAACAACCAAAAGAACATATAAGAAGAGTTGCTATTTAAGTAAAACTCTTTTTATTTTTCTAAAAGTGTTGTATACTAATAATGGTGAAGAAAATGAAAAGTGAAGTAAGTATTAATATTAGTGCAAGACATGTTCATCTAACTAAAGAAGCTCACGCTAAATTATTTGATCATGATTTAACAGTAAGAAATCCTTTAAATCAAGTAGGTCAATTTGCGGCGAATGAAACCGTTACAGTTAAAACTGAAAAAGGTGTATTTGAAAATGTTCGAATAATTGGACCGTTAAGAAGCTATAATCAAGTAGAATTATCAATGACTGATGCGAGAAAACTAGGTATTAGGCCACCAGTTAGAAAGAGTGGGCATTTAGATGGAGCAGAAGTTGTAACAATATCTACCCCTAAAGGTGATATTACTGAAAGATGCGCTATTATAGCAGATCGTCATGTTCATATGAATCCTGATAAGGCTAAAGAACTTGGAGTTATTGATGATGAAGTATTAAAACTTCATATCAATGGCGAAAAACCAGGAGTAATTGATATTAAAGCTAAAGTATCAGATGACGGATATTATGAAGTACATCTTGATACTGATGATTCTAATGCTTTCTTAATAACACCTGGAGATATAGGTGTCCTTACAAAAGATTAATACTATTTGACAAATCTAAAAAAACATGTATAATATATAGACAAGTGAGGAGATATAAGCATATTTGTGAGCTATCTCGGGCTTATGCCTACACAATTATAAATTGGAGTCACGAGTAAATTATTCGTGTTTTTTAATGCACAACAAAAGGAGGAATGTTTATGTTAAAATTAGAAAATGTGTCAACATATGATTTTTTGGTTTATCTGCTCTTTAGTAAAAATGAAAATGAAAGAGCTTTAGGGGAAATTTTACAAATTTATGAAGTATACGATTATCAAAGATTAGATTTTTTTATTAAATATAAACCTATAAATGGGATTGATTATAGCATTGTAGAAGAAAAACTAAAAAGTGTTAAAAAAAGAGTAGCCAGAACTAATGAATTAGGTATTGAACCCCAAATTTATTTAACTAATACTTTTTTTAGTAACACTGATGCCGAGGTAAAAGGAAAATCTTTAATACTTGCTAATCCTATTTATATTCCATCTAAAAATACTACTGTAGCTAAAATGGATATAAATACAATTAAACATTTATTATCATATGCAACACCAGATGGTAAAAATGCTTTAACTTATGTATATGGTATTGGGGATTTATCAATTAATAAAATATATAATGCTGTATTATTTTATGATGCTCAAGTAGCTAGACAAGCAAAATCTGCATTTGATGATGAAGCAGCCGTTAATAATTTATTTGAATATAATATTGATAAAAAAACGGATGAATTAGTTGTGGGTTTTGAACCAATTAGTTATAGCTTAGAATACATTTTAGATACTGCAACAGAAATGATTTGGGGACCTATTACTGATTCACAAAAAGTAAGATTAAATACTATGGCAAAAATGGCAAAAGAAGGAAAATATGGTAGTAAAGATTTGAATGCATTATTTGATGTAATAAGAAATTATGTAACTTTAGAAGAAGCCCAAAAAGGTTTAGTTAAAACTAGAACAATAGACAGATTTATCAAAGAAAAAATATAAAAAATTACAAATAATTAAGTGTTACTAAAAGTAGCACTTTTTTCTTTACTTAAAATAAACAAAATGGTATAATTTAATTAAATGATATTAAGGCCTTCCGAGATTTTAGTTTTTATTTATGATTTTATTTTAGGGCGAAATACTTATGGAAAGGAGAAGAACTTTGGCAACAGAGTTAAATCATAGTAACAACACATTACACTATGATCAATTGTTATTGATTTAAACAAGTAAAATAAATGGAGGTAAGATGAACAATAATAAGTTAGAAACAATAACAAATTTATTTGAAGGTTCCCAAATAAGAAGCATTTGGGATAGTGAGAAAGAAGACTATTTTTTTAGCGTGGTTGATGTAATTAGTGCATTAACGGGTAGTAATAATCCAAGAAACTATTGGAACATGTTAAAAAAACGACTTTCAGAAGAAGAGAAGAGTGAGTTGTACACAAAATGTGTACAACTGAAAATGAAGTCTTCTAAAGATGGAAAAATGTATGCTACCGATACTTTAGATACTAAAGATATATTAAGGCTTATTGAGTCTGTGCCATCTCCTAAAGCAGAACCGTTTAAATTGTGGTTGGCATCATTGGGTAGTGAGAGGATTGATGAGGTATTTAATCCAGAGTTGGCTA
Source organism: uncultured Bacilli bacterium (assembly GCA_944372215.1). Classification (GTDB taxonomy): domain Bacteria; phylum Bacillota_I; class Bacilli_A; order RF39; family UBA660; genus Onthocola_B. Next base: position 3,922 of record CALVYL010000015.1, read on the forward strand.
TAGACAGGGCCATAAATTATTATCGCAAAAAAGGCTATGTTGATGAATGAATTGAAGCAAGAATAAAGGGAATATTTAATCGTAAAAAGCTCACTGATGCATGGAAGGATGCTGGTGTTACTGAAGGTTATGAATATGCTCAACTAACTAATGAAATATACAAAGAGTGGTCCGGTATGACTGCCAAAGAGTATAAAAATTTTAAAGGTTTAAGAAAAGAATCTTTAAGAGATAATATGTCTGATTTAGAAGTAGCTCTTACCGATTTAGGAGAAATTGCTACTAGAGAGCTTGTAAAAACACACAAACCACATGGTTTAAAGGAAAATAAAGAAATGGCTAAAGCTGGTGGTAATGTTGCCAAAGTGGCTAAAGATAACCTTGAAGAAAAATTAGGAAAGCCAGTTATTACTAAGCAAAACAATTTAGGTTATAAATATGTAGATAATGAAAAATTAATTGAAGCTGAAAAATGAGCTATAACATTTGCTAGACAAAGATTAATTGATATGCTATAATCTTTTTATCAGCAAAGACTAGGAAGAGTAATTTGTTAAATTATAATAGAGAGTTATTGTTTGGTGGAAAATAACGTAATTGACAAATGAAAGACACCTATGAGCTACTTATTTGAAAAAGAATAAGTCGGTTAAACCGTTATCTTAGAAAGTGATTATATTTTTATATAATAAATAGGGTGGTACCGCGGATTAACAGTTATTCGTCCCTTGGGGAAAGTAACTGTTTTTTTATGGAGGATTTATGAAAAAGATAAGTTTTAAAGATTTACACAATTATTTTAATGAAGAAATAACAATTGAAGGATTTGTTGATAATATCAGAGACTTACAATATGTACAATTTTTAGTTATTAGAGATATTACGGGTAAAGTGCAAGTAACTATTGAAAAGAATGAGGAAAATAGTAAATTAAATGAAATTGTTTCTAATTTGACTGTTGAAAGTACAGTTAAAATAACTGGAATATTAATTGAAAATGAAAAGGTAAAACTAAATGGTATGGAATTAATACCTAAAGATATTTTGGTTACTAGCAAATGTTTAGAAGAGCTACCAATAAATTATAAAGATAGTAATAGTGCCTTAATTGATACTAGATTAAATTATCGTTTCTTAGATTTGCGAAGCGAAAAGAATACCTTAATGTTTCAAGTGCAAACTTGTTTAATTAATGCTTTTAGAGAATTTGTAATAAATTGTGGATTTTTGGAAATTCATACTCCCAAAATCATTAGTGCTGCAAGTGAATCGGGGTCTGAGGTATTTGAACTAAAATATTTCGATAGAGTGGCATATCTTGCTCAAAGTCCTCAATTTTATAAACAAATGGCCATGTGCAGTGGTTTTGAAAAAGTATTTGAAATAGCCCCAGCATTTAGAGCAGAAAATTCTAATTCTTATCGCCACGCAACAGAATTTACCTCATTTGATATTGAAATGAGCTATATAGATTCTCTTGAGGAATTAATGGATTTTGAAGAAGATTTAATAATCGCTGGCTTAACAAAAGTAAAAGAAAAATATGGAGAACAAATAAAAAAAGTATTTAATGTTGATGTTGTTATTCCTCAAAAACCTTTTCCAAGAATTAAATTAGCAGAATTATATCAAGTGTTAGAGAGTGAATATAATTTTAAAATGAATTATGAAGACATCGGCGATATGAATGCCGAATCTGAAAAATTAGCTTCTATGTATATAAAGAAAAAATATGGTCATGAATTTGTTTTTGTTACGGATTTTAGTGCTAAGAAAAGAGCTTTTTATCATAAAAGAGAAAATGAAATACCCCAAGGTGCAGACCTTATTTGGAAAGGTTGTGAAACAACAACTCTAGCTCTAAGAGAACACCGTTATGAAATACTATGTAATCAAGCTAAAGAAAAAGGTTTAGGAGAAGATGTCAAATTTTATTTAGAATTTTTTAAATATGGTTGTCCTCCGCATGGTGGTTTTGCTTTTGGTGTTGATAGATTAACTATGTTGTTACTAGAAACCGGATCTTTAAAAGAAACAATGTTTATATTCCGAGGACCAAATAGGGTAGAACCATAGAGGTTAATATGAAATGGAATATAGGAAATATTGAGATTAAAAATGGGATAGTTTTAGCTCCAATGGCGGGTATTTCTAATCCGACATTTATTTCTATTGCACAGGAGTTGGGAGTAGGTCTAGCTTTTACTGAACTTATTAGTAGCGAAGCAATTATTAGAAATAATGCTAAAACTTTAGAAATGTTAAAAGGAATTGATGAAATAAATATTCCTGTTGGAGTGCAACTTTTTGGTTCTAATTCTGATACTATGGCCGAAGCTGCCAAAATTATTACAGAGTTGTATCCTAATGTTTTTATTGATATAAATATGGGGTGCCCAGTTCCTAAAATTGCAATTAAATCTGGTGGAGGTTCAGCCCTGTTAAAAAATCCAGATTTAATTAGAGAAATTGTTACGAAAGTTGTTCATGCAGTAGATACTCCTGTAACAGTTAAAATTCGTAGTGGTTGGGATAGTGAACACATTAATGCAGTAGAGGTGGCCAAAATAATTGCAGAATCTGGAGCTAAAGCAATTAGTGTTCATGCTCGCACGCGTGCTCAAGGCTATAGTGGTAAGGCTGATTGGAATATAATTAAAGAAGTAGTTAAAAGTGTATCTATTCCTGTTATTGGTAATGGTGATGTATTAAATTGTTATGATGCTAAAAAAATGTTGGATGATACTAAATGCAGTGCTGTAATGATTGGTAGAGCTCTAATGGGAAATCCTTGGTTAATCAAAGAATGTGTAGATTATTTAGATAATGGCACTTTACCTAAAAAAACAGATTTTAATGAAAAAATAGATATGATGGAATATCATTTAAATAAATTAATAGAAAATACAAATGAATCCCAAGCGGTACTAGAAATAAGGGGCCATCTCCTAAATTATTTAAAAGGACTACCCGAAAATAAAGAAATTAAAAATAATATTTGTAAATGTAAAAGTAGTGCCGAAATAATTAAAATTTTAGAAGAATATCGTATGTTTTTAAAAGAAAAGGAATTAGTTTGAAGCTAATTCCTTAACTATTTTATTGGCATCTCCAGCCCCAATAGATATAACTAAATCTTTTTCTTGAGCATGATTTTTAATATATTCTTTTATTTTATCATAAGTATCTAAATAAATTACATTTTTGTTTTTAATCTTTATTTTATCTACTAACATATCTTCTGAAACATTAAAAGTATTAATTTCTCTTGCGGCATATATCGGAGCAATAATAACATTTTCAAAATTAGCTAAGACATCTGCAAATTCATCTAAATGTTCTTTAGTCCTCGAATAAGTATGCCCTTGAAATATAGCATATTCATGATTATGTTTAACACTTTTAACAGATTCAACAGTTGTTTTTATTTCCGTTGGATGATGTGCATAATCATCATATAAATATGCGCCATTATAGGTACCTAAGTATTCAAATCTTCTATCAACGCCATGATATTTTTCTAATCCCGTTTTTATAATATTTATATCATCAATGTATTCATGTGCTAAAGCAAAAGCTGCTAGAGCATTATAAACATTATGTCTGCCATTAATTTTTAAATCGATGTGCGTAAGTAATGCCTCATCTTTATAAATGTCAAATGAATAATGTCCTAAATCATTTTTATTTATATTTTTAGCAACATAATTAGCATTATTATTAATTCCATAAGTTATTACTTTACCACTAAAACCTTCTTCAACATTTAAAGAATTAGCATCGTCATTATTTTTCACAAGTATGCCAGTACTAGGCATTAAATTAACAAATTTGTTAAAAGATGCTTTAATATTATCTAGGTTTTTAAAATAATCTAAGTGATCATCATCGATATTAGTAATAATACTACCCGTTGGATAAAAATGTAAGAATGAATCAACATATTCACAAGCTTCAATGATTAAATATTTGGTATCACCAACATAGTAGTTACCGTTAATTTCACTAAGCATTGCTCCAATTTGAATGGTGGGATTAAGTTTGGCTTCTAAAAATATTAAAGAAACCATACCAGTTGTAGTACTTTTTCCATGGGTACCGGCGATACACAAAGAGTTTTCATAATGTTTAGAAAGTTTACCCAAAAATACTGCTCTTTCATAAATTTCTTTATTTAATTTTTTTGCTTCTACTAGTTCCGGATCGTCTTCTTTTATAGCTGCTGTATAAACAATGATATCCGCATCTTTAATCATTTCCGGATGATGTCCAATTTGCACGTTGTAGCCATCACTAATAAGTTTATCGGTAACATCACTAGAAACAATATTACTACCAGTAACATTTGCTCCAAGTGAGTGAATAATATAAGCAATACCACTCATACTAATACCACCAATACCAATAAAATGCACCAATTTACCATTAAACATACAATCACTTCCTTTAATAATATTATATATTATAACAAAAAAATAGTAAAATGTTTTAAAAAATTTATTAAATGAATTGACTTTGTAGGGATAATACATTAAAATTAGTATAGGATAGGTAAGATGCATATGAAAGATAAAATAAATACATATGTTAATGATATAAAAAAGTTTTTTAATAAAGATATAACAGAACAAGTTACCAAATACCGTATTCCTTTAGTGGCTGGTGTTGTGGTAATTCTTTTGGCGTGCATCTCTATTTTTGTTACTTATGCATTTTACCAAGTTGAAGCTGTAACTCCAATTGTAGGTGGTTCTACTGGAGACATCGCTGATATTGAACTAAGAGTAATGGTGGAAGACCGAAATACTGATGATATAAATAGTGAGAATTATGGTACTGCTATAGAAGGAGAATATGTATTATATCCTTACATACCAGAAGCCGGATATGAATATAATGCTGGAAAAAGTTATTGTACTAATGGATCGACTTTAAGTTATGATCCTAATACTTATGAGGTTGATATAACCGCTTATGGGCATGATGTCTGCTATATGTATTTTGATTCCACAGCTAACCTTGATATTACTTTAAGAGTTTATGCGGAAAATGTTGATGCTGTATCTGGTGAAGGAACTGGTAATTATACCCAACTTGAAACAACAACTATGCCATCAATTGGTTATGAATTAAATCAAGAAAAAACATTTTGTACAAGTAATGCAACAGTATCTTATCTTGCGGCTGAAAATATGTTTAGTGTTGAAGCAACTGGTAAGGCTGAATGTGATGTTTATATGGATGCTTTAAATGTGGATATTGCTCTAAAAGTATATTTACAAGATAAAAGTGGTTCATCAGAGTATTATGAAGCTGATTCTATTCCAACAAACTATTATTATGAAATAAATTCCGAAAAATCTAGTTGTACGGGAACATCTACTTTAAGCTTAGATAATCAAAGAGTAGTCGTAGCAGCTACAAGTAGAACAAGTTGTGTTGCTTATCTTGATGTTGCAAGTGGACCAATCCTTGAGAGTATGAATGTAACTAATAATAATGGTCAATTTACAATTGATTTGATAAATAGTAATATAGGAACAACTCCTACAATGTATTATTTTTCTAGTGATAATGGAGATACTTTTGTTAATTCAACATCCCCAAGTTATACTTTCAATCTTGAAGATGGTAAGATTTATCAATTTGCAGCTTATGCTATTGATTCTAGTGGTAAGACATCTGCAATTTTGAAAACTAACAATTTTATATTTAATGGAACATTTAGTTATTCTAATAAAGTACAGGAATTATCAATTCCTAAAACTGGATATTATTTACTTGAAGTTTGGGGGGCTCAAGGAGGTTCATATAATGAATCAGTTGTTCCAGGTGGTAAAGGCGGTTATTCTAAAGGCTATGTATATTTAAATGAAAATGATGTTCTTTATATTCATACTGGTGGTAAAGGCTCATATGGAACTACAAAAAGCGATACTGCAGTTGGTGGCGGCGGTACTAATGGTGGCGGTAATGCCGGATATCGCGGTGGTGCTGGTGGCGGCGGTACAGATATAAGAATTAATGAAGATTCTTTATATGCAAGAGTAATTGTTGCTGGTGGTGGTGGTGGTTCATTCTATCAATCGTCATCTGTTAAGGCTGCTGGTGGTGCTGGTGGTGGTACTGCTGGATTGGATGGTGCTCATAATAATTCTACATATTCTTATTATAAAGGATTGGGTGGAACTCAAAGCAGTGGTGGTGCTGGAGGTACTGCAGATGGTAACTCTGCGTATGAAGGTCAATTTGGTACTTTTGGTGTAGGTGGTAATACAGGTAAACATTATTCTAGTGGAACTGCATATGCTAATGGCGCTGGCGGCGGCGGCTGGTATGGTGGTGGTGGTTCAGGTCATTATAATGGACAATCGTCTGTAAGATTTACTGGTGGTGGCGGTGGTTCAGGATATGTATATACTGAATCGACTGCATCATATTATCCTAGTGGATGTTTATTAGACGCTTCATATTATTTACAACAAGCAAGTACTTATGCTGGCAATACTTCTTTTGCAGCACCAAATGGAGATACAGAAACTGGTCATAGTGAAAATGGTTATGCTAAAGTGACTTATGTTGGTCAAACTTTACCATAAGGGGGATTATAAATGCGATGTAAAAGATGTGGCAAGCCATTACCAAGTGATGGTGTGGCTTGTAAATTTTGTGGAATGTTAATGAACCAAGAACAGTTAAATTATCAACGAAAAATGGCTATTAAAGAGGATAAAAGATTGCAAATGCTAACAAAAAAATATGCTAATAATAAAACTCCTGAATATAGTCAACCTAAAGAAAATAAATTATTAGGTTTAATAATAATCGTTATTGTACTATTAATTTTAATTACTTTGGCCATAATAATTAATGTAATGAATTAAAAGGTGATAATAATGGTTCTAACATGTTTAAAAATATTTTTAGCAAGAATAGTAGATGTAAGTTTAGGAACAATTAGAACAGTTCTAGTTGTCAAAGGAAAAAACATAACCCCTGCTATTGTTGCTTTTTTTGAGGTTTTAATTTGGTTTGTAGTAGCTAGAGAAGCTTTAAATACCGATTTAGATTCTATTTTAATTCCCATTTTCTATGCTCTTGGTTACGCAACCGGTACTTATATTGGTACATTTGTTACTAATAAATTAGTCGATGGTCTTATTGGAGTTCAAGTAATAACTAAACAAAACAATAACAAAATGTTAAAAGAAATTAGAGATAAAGGTTTTGGAGTATCAGTTTTAAATTTAAAGAAAACTAATGATAATACTAAAAAAGATATGTTAATAATTGAGTTAAATAAAAAGAAATTAAAAGACTTAACTCATATTATAAGGACCAATGACCCCGATGCCTTTGTAGTTATTAATGAAACAAAATATGTTCAAAATGGTCTTATTAAATAATATCGACATTTAGTGTAATTTTTTTACACCAAATGTTGATATTTTAAGAATTCTTAGATATAATATTTACTAGGAAGGAGAATTTTGATGTTAAAAAAATTTAGTGTTAAAAATTTTAAAAATTTTAAAGAAGAATTAATTTTGGATTTTTCCAAAATTAGAGATTATGAGTTTAATAAGTCTTTAATTAAGAATAATTTAATCAATAAATCTTTAATTTATGGACCTAATAATTCTGGAAAAAGCAATCTTGGGGCAGCAATAATGGATATAACTATGCATTTAACTGATAATAAAGGTAATGAAAATAAATTGTACAACTATTATGTTAATGGTGATAATGCTAATAAAAATGTTAAATTTAAATATGAATTTAGCTTTAATAATAAAGATGTTGTCTATATATATGAAAAAAGTCCTAAAATGAAATTGGTAAAAGAGGAATTAAGGGAAAATGATACTCTTTTATTTAAATATGATTACAAGACCAATGATTTTATAAATAATATAGTAGAAGCTAAAACAATAGATATATCAAAAAGAAATAATAGCGATATGTCCGTTTTAAAATTTATTTATACAAATACTCTTTATTGGGAAGAAGATAGCGCCGTATCTTTATTGATGAATTTTGTTAAAAATATGTTGCGGTTTAGAAGCTTAAGACAAAATGAATTTATTGGTATTATGCAAAATGGTGAAAATTTAAATGATTTTATAATCAATGAGCATTTATTAAAAGAATTTGAACAATTTTTAAGAGAATGTGGTCAAGATTATAAATTGTGTGAATTAATCGAAGGTGGTAAAAAGATTGTAGGGGTAAAGTATGAAAGTAGTGAAGCTAGCTTTGCCGATGTAGCTTCCACTGGTACCTTATCTTTATGGCTGTTCTTTTATTGGATGAATAGAACTAAGGATATTTCTTTTGTATTCTTAGATGAATTTGATGCCTTTTATCATTATGAATTATCAACTTATATATTAAAATATATTAATAGTAGAAATGACTTTCAGTCTATATTGACAACCCATAATACCTTTTTAATGTCAAATGAACTAATGCGACCAGATTGTTATATGATCCTTAAAAATAACAAAATAACAAATATAGCAGATAGAACGAATAAAACAATTAGACAAGCACATAATTTAGAAAAAATGATGCTCGGAGGTGAATTTGAATAATAAAGAAATATTACTTATTGTTGAAGGCGAAAAAACTGAATTGAACATTTTGGGAGATGCTAGCTATGGTCTATTATCTTTAATAGATTCTAATTATAAAATAGTTCCATTTGCTAGCTCTATTTATGAACTTTATGATGATTATAAACAGGGAAAATATGATGATTTAGTATCATATTTAAGATATGAAAAAGGATTAAAAATAGATGATAATGTTTTGTCAAAAAATGCCTTTGCGGCTATTTATTTAATATTTGATTTTGAGCCGCAGTATCAAAAATATAGCGACGAGAAAATAAAAGATTTATTAAATACATTTAATAATGAAACGGAGTTAGGAAAACTATATATTAATTATCCAATGGTCGAAGCATATTACCATTTATTAAGTTTACCAGATAGTGGCTTTAACACTAGAAAAATATCTTTGGAATCTTTAAACGGTAAATCTTATAAAAAATTAGTTAATACTACTACCTGTTTAAAGAAAAATAATATTTCCCAAAAAGATTTATGTTATATAATATTACATAATTTTGAAAAATCTAAATTTATTATTGGGGATAATAATAAAGAAATAAATCACATGAGAATTCTTGAAGAGCAAATAAAATTAAAAAATTCTTGTAATGAATTATATGTTTTGAGTACCTTTCCATTATTTGTAATAGATTATAATTTTGATAAAGCTATGGAAATATTAAAAGAAAAATTGAAAAAAGATTTTGAGGATATAAGTAATGTTGAAACTGTAGCAATTTAGGGCTTTTTTTTAGAAAAAAAGTGTGTTATAATAAAGTTGCAAATTTAAGTGGGCAGAAAATCCCACTTTTATTATTAGTTATGGAGGTGTTTATGCAAGAAAAATTAAAAAAATTAAAAGATGATTTGCAAAAAGTATTAGACAAGGAAGAGATCATTGTTGATGATGTTACTTTTGAAAAGAAGGGAAATTATAATTTCTTAACAATTACTTTAGATAAAGTCGGTGGTATAGACTTAGAGACTATTGTTGATGCCACAAAGATTGTGGATAAAGTTGTTGATGCGGCCAACATAACTGATGATAGTTTTATAATGGATGTAGTAAGTAAGGAAAGAGGTTAAAATATGAATAGTAAAGAATTAATTAAAGCACTAGATAATTTAGTAGCAGAAAAAAATATTAGTCCAGACGTTGTATTTGAAGCATTACAGCTTGCTTTGCAAACTGCTTATAAGAAGAACTTTAATTCTAAAACGAATGTTAAAGTTGATATTAATAGAGATACTGGGGAAATTAAAGTATATTCTTATTTAGTAGTAGTTTCTGAATATGATGATGGAACAGACGTCGAAGATGAAGAAGGTAATATTAAGCATATTGAACCAACTATAAATAGAGATGCCCAAATATTACTAGAAGATGCCGAAAAGATTGTTCCAGGTATAAAAGTTGGTGAAACAATCGAAAAAGAGGTTACTCCTGCCGATTTTGGTCGGGTTGCAGCAGGTACTGCTAAACAAGTAGTAATGCAAAAAATTCGCGAAGCGGAAAAAGCCAGTATCATTGATGAATTTGCTGATAAACAAGATGAATTAATGATTGGTATGGTGGCTTTGGAAGATCAAAAGAATTATTACATTGATTTAGGAAGAACAAGAGGAATACTACCTAAATCAGAAATCATACCGGGTGAAAATATCATTATGGGTTCAAATATTAAAGTATATGTTACCAAAGTAATTAATGGTCCAAAAGGCCCAGTAATTAAATTATCTCGTAATAATTTTGGTTTTGTTAAAAGATTATTTGAACATGAAATACCAGAAATAGCTAATGGTACAATTATTATTAATCGCGTAGTTCGTGAAGCGGGTATTCGTTCGAAAATAGCTGTTTCCTCAATCAATGAAAGAATTGATCCAATTGGTTCTTGTATTGGGGAAAAAGGAACACGCATTGCTGGTATCCTAAAAGAATTAAATGGGGAAAAAGTCGATGTAGTGCTGTATAGTGAAGATCCAATTGAATATATTAAGAGCGCTATGACACCAGCGAAAAATGTCATTGTTAGTATACCAGATCCTGATAAGCACAATGCTTTAGTCATTGTCCCAGAAGAAGAAAAGAAACTAGCTATAGGTAAAAGTGGTAGTAATATTAAACTGGCTAGTAAATTAACTAAATACACTTTAGAACTTACAACTATGGAAGAAATAAATAAACAAGGAAATAGCAATGAATAAAAAAATACCAATGCGAACTTGTGTAGTTACTCGAGAATCACTACCTAAAAAAGAACTTATTAGAATAGTTAGAGATAAAGATGGTAATGTGGTAATTGATGAATCTGGTAAATTAAATGGACGGGGAGCTTACTTAAAAAAAGATATTGATGTAATAAAAAAGTGTCAAAAAAGTAAAATATTAGAAAGAACATTAAATGTTAGTATACCAGAAAGTATATATGAGGAATTAATAAATATGCTAAAATAAAAAAAGAAAGGGTGATAATATGACAGTTAAAGAATATGCCAAAGATGTAAATTTATCAGTTGCAGAAATTCTTAAAAAATGTAAAGAATTAGCTATTAATGTAACTAGCGGAGATGATTATTTAACAGATGATGATATTATTATGCTAGATAATTTAATTAATTTAATTAGTACTGATGCCGAAACTACTTTTGAAGAAGAAGATGTAATTGATGATAAAGTAGATGAAATACTTGATTCTAGTTCATTTGATCGCGAAATAAAAGAAAGTATCACTAAAGAAAAACTTAAGAAAAAAGATAATAAAGATAATAAAAATGACTTTAATATGTTAAAAAAAGAAATGTATAAACATAAAAATAAGTTAATGAGTAATACTAGTACTGATGACTCTATTGTTTTATATAAAAACAATATGACTGTTGGTGAGTTAGCTAATGTTTTAAATGTTAGTGGTGCTGATATTATTAAAAAGTTAATTGGCATGGGTTTAATGGTTAATATTAATGAATGCATAGAATTTGAGAATGCGGAAATAATTGCTCTTGATTATGGTAAAACCTTAAAAAGAGAAGAAACCCAAGATGTATCTAATTTTGAAGAATATGAAATAATTGATAATGAAAGTGATTTAGTTAAAAGGCCACCAATAGTAACTATAATGGGGCATGTTGATCATGGTAAAACAACATTACTTGATTATATTAGACATACTCATGTTGTTGATAAAGAATTCGGTGGTATTACCCAACATATCGGGGCTTATCAAACAATGTATAATGGGGAACTTATAACATTCATTGATACCCCTGGCCATGCGGCATTTACCGAAATGCGGGCAAGAGGGGCTAGTGTAACCGATATCGTTATCATTATTGTGGCAGCAGATGATGGGGTTATGCCTCAGACGAAAGAAGCAATTGACCATGCTAAAGCTGCCAATGTCCCAATAATTGTAGCTGTTAATAAAATAGATAAAAAAGATGCTAATGTCGATAAAGTTCTAGCCGAAATGAATGAAGCTGGTATTACACCTGAAGCGTGGGGAGGAGATACACCATTTATTAATATCTCAGCTCATACTGGGGAAGGTATCGATTTATTGTTAGAAACTATATTAACTGTTGCAGAAATGCAAAATTTACGAGCTAATCCTAATCGTTATGCCTCAGGGGCAGTAATTGAGTCCCGTGTTGATAAAAATGTCGGTGGGGTTGCTTCCTTCTTAATTCAAAATGGCACTCTACGAATTGGCGATCCAATTGTAGTTGGTACTAGCTATGCGAAAGTTCGAACTATGAAAAATGATCGTGGTGAAGCAATAGTTGAAGCGGGCCCTTCAACTCCAGTCGAAATTACTGGCCTTACTAAAAACCCTTCCGCCGGAGATAAATTCATGGCTTTTGAAACCGAAGCAGAAGCTAAAGATATCGCCGAAAAAAGAGAAAGAATAGCTAAAATGAATGAAGGTAAACAAAAAGGCAAATCCCTAGATGATTTATTTAATAGCATTAATTCTGGTGATAAAGAAATTAACATTTTACTTAAAGCTGATGTCCGTGGTAGTGAAGAAGCTGTTCGTTCATCACTAGAAAAAATAACTACTAATGAGGTTAAAGTAAATGTAATTCGGAGTGGCATCGGTGCTATTAGTGAATCAGATGTAATTTTAGCTAGTGCTTCTAATGCTATTATTATTGGTTTTAATGTTGTTGCTAGTAATACCGCCAAAGAATTAGCTAAAGATAAAAATATTGAAATAAGATTATATACTATAATCTATAAATTAGTAGAAGATATCGAATCAGCCATTACAGGTCTTCTTGATCCAATCTATGAAGAAAAGATATTAGGTTCAGCAGAAATTCGTAAAATATTTAAATTCTCTAAAATTGGTAATATCGCCGGTTCTTATGTTACCGATGGCATTATCAAAAATAATGCTCAAGCTAGAGTCATTCGTGATGGTATAATTATAGCTAGTGATGATTCTATTAAAACTTTACAAAGAGAAAAAGATAGTGTCAAAGAGGTTAAAAAAGGCTTTGAATGTGGAATAACTTTAGATAAATTCAATGATTTTAAAGAAGGAGATATCATTGAAGCTTATGAAATGGTTGAGGTTCCTCATGAAAAGTAAAAAAATTAAAAGAATTGAATCAGATATCTTAAGATATCTAAGTGATATCTTAATGAATGAAGCCAGTGATGAATTATTAAAAACTCTTACAATAACTGCTGTAGATTTATCTACAGACTTAAGTTATTGTAAGGTTTACTATACATCTTTATCTAATTTAGATAAAGAAACATTAAATAAAGAAGTAAATGAGGCTTCTTCATTCTTACGAGGTAAATTAAGTGATGTCTTAGATATTAGACATACACCAACATTAAAATTTATTTATGATGAATCATTACAATATGAAAAAAGGATTGAAGAAATAATCGATTCATTTAATTAAGGGGGAATATTATGTTAAAAATAGTAAATGATAATTTATCGGAAGAAGAATATAATACTTTGTATAAAACTTATTATGATTTCTTCTTACATATGGAGGGTTTACTAGCAGATTTATTATTTAAAAAATCTACTAAAAACCCAATTAGAAAATCAGTAATTAATGCTATAAATTCTCTTGAACAAGATAATGTATCATTTTATCTTTATTATTTAAATAATACTTTAGTATCTTTTGGTAGATTATATCATCATGATAATATCTTACATCTTGGGGAAATGTTATTTCCGAGCTTTGAAGATGCTCCATTTATCATAAATTCATTACTAGATGAATTACAAACATATGCGCAAGCTAATAATTATACTACTTTAGAAATAGAAATATCTAAAGGTAATATAGATGCTATAAATTTAGTTTTAGATCATGGCTTTAAATTTATTGATGAAAATCCCCAAACAGCAGCAATGTTTAAAACCTATATCTTATATAAGGATATTTATGAACGGACTAATAATAATCAACAAAGAAAAAGACAAAACTAGTAGAGATGTTGTAAATACTCTTAATCATCTATTTAATACTAAAAAAATAGGTCATACTGGTACCCTTGATCCTCTAGCTACGGGAGTTCTTGTTTGTGTTATTGGTAAATATACTAAATTAGTAGAATTACTATCTAGTGAAACTAAAGAATATATTGCTGAAATTAAACTAGGAGTACTTACTGATACCTTAGATATAACAGGTAATGTTATATCTACAAATACCTTTAATATAACTAAAGATGTTATATTAAAGGTATTTAATAATTTCCCTAAAGAATACAACCAAACAGTTCCTATATATTCTAGTGTTCATGTTAATGGTAAAAGATTATATGATTATGCGAGAACTAATACTCCTGTTACTTTACCTAAAAGAAAAGTATCTATTTATAATTTAGAATTAATATCATTTTCTAATGATATTATTACTTTTAAAACTAAAGTATCTAAAGGTACTTATATTCGTTCTTTAATTCAAGATATCTGTTCCAATTTAAATACTATAGGTACCATGAATAATTTAATAAGAACTAAACAAGGTAATTTTTCTATTAATGATTCTTATACTATTAATGATATCAAAAATGGTAATTATAAATTACTAAATATAAAAGAATTTCTAAATTACCCCATAATAGAATTACCAGATACTTTAATTAATAAAGTATTAAATGGTAATTCTATTATGAATACTTTTAATATCCAAGATAAAGTAATATTTACTTATAAATCTCAAGATATAGCAATATACCAGGTTCAAGAAACCAACTTAAAGCCCTACATAATGCTTTAAGTTGGTTTTATTTGCAATTTACACAAGATAAATTGTTTGGTATAATAAATTACAAAGGAGATAATCGTAGCTGTGCTAATGATTGATTAATAACATATTATGAATGAAATTACAGTAAAAAAGGATGAACAAATTGAAAACTTAATTTACGAAATAAGGGGAGTGCAAGTAATGCTAGACTCAGATTTAGCTAAACTTTATGAATGTGCTAATGGTACGAAATCGATAAATTTAGCTGTTAAAAGACATATTAAGAGGTTCCCAGAAAGATTTATGTTTCAACTAACTGCAGAAGAATTAAATAATTTGCGGTTTCAATTTGAAACCGCAATTGGAAACAACATGTCAAGAAGTTTGCCATTTGCATTTACTGAACAAGGTGTAGCAATGCTTGCAACGGTCCTTAGAACTCCAGTTGCAGAAGAAATAAGCATTAAAATAATGGATGCTTTATTGCTATGCGAAAATTTATATCTTCAAATTTATTAGAACAAAAATATATAAATAATTTGGTATTAGAAGATCATGAAAAAATAAAATCATTAGAAGAAACTTTTGAAAAATTTGAAGAAAAAAGAAAAGTAAATGAAATATACTTTGATGGTCAAATTTATGATGCATATTCTAAGATATTCGATATATTTAAAGAAGCAAAAAATAAACTGATTATAATTGATTCTTACGCAGATAATACTGTATTAGATATTATTAAAAGATTAAAAATAAAAGTATTAATTATAACTAAACCAAATAATTTGTTAACCAGCAAAGATATAAATAAATATAATAAACAATATAGTAATTTAATAGTAAAATATGATAATTCTTTTCATGACCGATATTTTATATTGGATGATACAACACTTTATCATTGTGGTGCCAGTATAAATAGGATAGGGTATAAAACATTTTCTATTAATTTAATAAGTGATATTAATATTATTAATGCACTAATGAATAAAGTAAATAGCATAACATAGATTTTACCCAAAGTAAATGAATAAGTCTTAATAAAAGGCTTATTTTTAAGCCTTTTGTAAGTTAAGCTTTAATTTCTTCTTTAATTACTGACTTATTATATCTTTTTCTATTATCAGTTTGATATAAGATATAATCTATACTAGTTCCATAGAAATTAGCAATTTTAATCAGTATATCTTCTGTTAATAGTGTCTGACCAGTTTCAAAGTAACTGTAATTTCTTTGGGTAATACCCAAAGAAGCAGCTACTTCTGCAATAAGTCGTGACTTTCTCTTAACTCTTTAAGACGATTATTTGCCATGATGTACCTCCTCTTGTAAATATTATATCATAGATAAAAAATATCTATTGTGTTTTAGATAAAATTAGTCTATAATTATTATAGTAGCATACAAAATTTGACATATTTTTTACACTTTGAATGCTATACTTATTTAAAAGGATGTGTGGTATGAAGAATAAAAAAATAATTATAGGTGCTCTTGGAGGTATAACAGTCATAATAACTTTATTATTTTTACTTATTATAAATAAAAATAATAACAATAATATATTAAGTAATAATGATATAAAACTAGATCCTAATACATTTGCTATAATGTTAGAAACAGATGTTGATACAGGAGAGTATGAACAATCAACATCTAGTAGATGGCCAAGTTCTGGTTATATTTATAACGAAAACTTATCATATTGTGAAAATGGTAGCACTTTAACTTGGAACGAAGAAACAAATGCAATTAATCTTAGCACGGGTATAGCTGATAAATGTTATTTGTATTTTGATGTGATTCTTCCTCCTGATGTAACAATAAATACTAATAATATAGATAATTCTTATAGTTTTAGTACATCAGCATCCCTTAGTTGTACCGGAGCAACCGCTGAATATAATCAAAAATATCAAAGAATAGAAATATCACAGATAAATAGGTATACATCATGTAATTTAACTTATGAACAACCAAGTTCTACAACTTACCTAAATAACTACATCATAGGATTAAGTGGAACAACCCAAGGAACAGGACAAGTGGTTAATGAAAATGGATATAGATATGAAGGAAAAGATCCAAATAATTATATCTGGTTTAATAATGAATTATGGAGAATCATAGGAGTATTTGATGAAGCAACACATGAAGTAAGTGGACAAAATTTAGTCAAGATAATCAGAGCAAATTCAATCGGAGGATTAGCATGGCATAAATCAAATACCAATGATTGGAAAGCATCAAGTTTAATGAATTTGCTAAATGGAGCATATTATAATTCACAAAATGGTACTGGAGGAGAATATTGTTATGGATATTCAACAACTACTCCAGGAAATTGCGATTACACAGAATCTGGAATAAATGATACATATAGACCAATGATAGAGAATGTAACATGGCATCTTGGAGGATATTCAAGTACAAGTGCCACAACTGAGGCCTTTTATGGATATGAACGCGGAACAACAGTATCTAGTGGCAGACCAACAACAGCTACTGGATATATTGGTTTAATGTATCCAAGTGATTATGGATATAGTGTGCTTTCGAGTTCATGTGCCAGAACAACAAATTTAGGTGATTATGATACAGCAACCTGCGCCGGACAAAGCTGGTTATATGGTCAGGGATACGAATGGACAATTACTCCGTATTCGTCGGGCAGTGTCAATGTGTTCTTTCTGAGCTACAGCGGCAATCTGAACAACGATATCGCGGTCCGCGGCTATTCGGTCCGACCTGTCTTATATCTAGACTCTTCTGTCTATGTAATCGATGGAAATGGATCTATAAGTGACCCATATATAATAGCTGATTAACGGACAGTTTTAAAAAAACATCGGTGAAATCTAGGGAAAAATAGGCTAAATGTCCGCCCAGTGCTGAA
>CALVYL010000016.1 GCA_944372215.1 uncultured Bacilli bacterium
ACTACTATTTCATTTCCTTCATTATCAGGATTATAAATAGCTTTTTTACCTTCATAAGTGCCATCAAAAACATAGTTATGATTTAAAACCGCTAGATAATAATGAATATCTTTCAGTTTTTTTTCATTATGTGATTCTTTGTATTCCCCCTCTAAAATAAATCTTTGAATGGCTAAGTCAAAGACATAAGAACCAACAGAACTATATCTATCAAATAACTTTTCTTTTTGTTTTAAATAAGCATCCATTGGCATTTCAGCATCTAATGGATAACCATCTATTTCATCTTTTAAATAATAACAATTTTTATTCTTGTCAAAATGAAATATGGAATATTTTTCCCCTTTTTTATGATTAGCTTTTAAATTAACATATTTATTAGAGGTTGTAGCTTTTACCTCGATTATATTTATATCATTATTAACCTCATTATAAATATCGACATAACAAATATATTTAATCCCATTTTTATTAAATTCAAAAGATTCTTGAGAAAATGTATCTTCAGCATAAACACTTTTACCCCCAAAATATTTTTTAGTAAGTCGTCCTGCCTCAATTTCGACCATTTTATAATAAGGCATCATTGCTTCCATTTGTTTATTGACTTTTTCTGTCAGATCTACCTCATAAGTATCATCTTCAAAAATACTACCCAATATTTCCTTTAATTGTTCTCCTTCTTCTTCATGTTTATACTCTTTATAAGTTATATCAGCATCTAATTTTTCTTGCTTTATTTCTTCTAAGGCTGCATATCTCGGACAACGGCTATAATTGATAAAATTAGTCTTAGTAATTGCCATTTTATGCTAAAACCTCTGCTGTTATTACATCGTCTTTATTAGTAATTTTAACTCTTAAATCATTGAGATTATCTTCATTATTACGAGGATCATCTACCACCCCTTCAGTATTAGAAATTATAACATTTGCTAACGCAAGTTCTTCCACTGTCATATAAACATCACTAGATTCCGCAAATAATTCTTCATGTTCTTCGGCATAAATAGCAGCATTTTTTTCAATAGATGCAATTTTTAAATCATATAAATCGTCTTCATAATTAACATCAAAATCATAAGAAAACCTATTAGCGAGCATAAAATAACCAACTGTAAATACTGCTAATAATATAATTAAACTTACTGATACTGCACCCCTATTATTCTTCATTTTTTACCTCCATTTTACTAAATCCCCGATATTCCCATAAAGGAAATTCATCTCTTATTTTCATTATTTCACTCAACATTTTATTTTTTAATTTATCCCCTTTAAATTCAAAATACTTAGTTACTGTTTCCTCTAAGTTTTGTTTAGCCATATCTTCTTCATTTAAAGAAATATATAAATAAGGAATAACTATAAACTTATCAACAAATTCTATATCTTTATTTCTAAAAACATAATTACTTTTTAACATTTTAATAAATTTTTTATAACTCTTAATATTATGATGATATAATGAATTACCCATTAAAGCATAATCCTTGTTTGGAAAATATTTATATTTCTTATTTTTCAAATAACTATCAATTCTTTTTTTATTCGATAATTTAGTACTAACAATCTTTTTACTATCAATTTTATATTCTTTTTTATAATAAAATTCTATTTTAGGTATTATTAACTCTTTATCCATGATACCACTTACTATTATATCAAAATATTTTCTATCAACTACCCCATAAGCAATAATTACTCCATCTACTAATTTATAAATTCGATCCCATTTTTTAATATAAGTTATAATTTCTTTATCTTTTAACAAATTATTTATCATTAACTTAATATCTTTATGTATTACTAAATCTTGTTCTTGAATTAATATGCCTTTACTAATTAAATAATTAATAAAATTTCTATTTTCTAATAAATAATCATTATCTACTTTTTTAGTCATTAAATGTTTTAAGATATTATAATCTTCTAAATCTAAAGACATAATTATATATTTAAGATAATTACCTATATTATCCACTATTTTTTCAACAATAGTATCTTTCTTATCTTTTTTGATTTCTATTTTTATGCCACCATATATTTTCCTTAAAGAATTATAATCATTTATTATATTAATTAATTCTTCTTTTTTTAATTTTTTTATATAAGTTATATAGTTATCTCCTAAAATCATTTTTAACACCCATAATAATTATATAATAAAATAGTCTATATTTCCATGGTAAAATTGTGAAATGAAGAAAAAAAGAGATCTTAACGACCTCTGGATTCTTCTTGTAAAATACTTGTTACTAATCTTTTTATGTAATATTGATAATTTATATAAGTAAATGGAATATTATTTTCTGCAAAATAATTTACCGTTTCAAATTTAATATCATCGGTGATTTCAATACCACTCACAGTTTGTTTTTCACCTAGTATTCTTTTTAAAAAGTCTTCTTTAGATAGAATTATACCACCATATTTAAGTGCAAGTTGATTAATAACACTACTTTCATGTTTACTTTTAGGAATACCATTTTCTCTTAAAGCAATGTTTAATTTACGAATATCTAAATCACTTATAGCATAATAATCTAATATATCCATTTTCCTAACTGTATCATTTTCTGCAATACCATTATCATACATTTCCACTAAAAGATTTTTAACAACATTTAAATCACTTATTTTTTGCATATTTTCCCCCTTAACGGAGATATATGATAACATATTTCTTAGAAAAATGCAAATTTCCAAAATAAAAAGGTATTTTTCATACCCTTTTAGCAACATCTATCAAAGACATTTTCACAAACATTTTCTTCGCAACAAGTATAAGCTGGTTCATATGTATGTCTGTATACATGATGGTTTATAATTCTTGTGTTGCATGGTATAATATGTGGTACATTATAACAAATATATCTGTGACATACTCTTTCCCTAGGACATTCATAAATTGGTTGGCATCCACAACCATAATTCATTCCCATATCCATACCCATATTCATACCACTAGAACATGTCGTATTTTCTCCCATAGCTTTTTTATCATAAGTTTGTTTTCCATCTTCATAACTTTTTTCATTAAAATAATTCATTATCAACATTCCTTTCTAGTGTATATTATGAGTAATTTAGATATGTGTCTAGGGTATCGCACAAAAAAAGGCAACTTATTTTGCCCTTTTCGAATCTTTTGGAAATAAGAATTCTCTTGAATTATAATAATATTGACAACCAGATACAACAGAAAGAATAGTTGCAGCGATTAAAAATAAATCAGCAATAGGCAAGCCAATAAGTTCAAATGGTAAATTGTAAAATAAAGTTAAAGTTAATCCACACATCATACAAATGGTTTTAAGTTTTCCCAGAATAGAAGCCGCAACGACTTTGCCTTTATTACCACTAATCATTTTACAAGAATCTACTACTATATCTCTAGTTATAATAACTACTGGTATAACTACCGAGATAACACGGTTATATGCAAGAACTATGAGTAAACCATTAACTAATACCTTATCAGCAATAGCATCTGCTACTTTACCAAAATCAGTAACTAAATTATTCTTACGAGCTATGTGACCATCTAAAAAGTCTGATACTGAGGCAATTAAGAATAAAATTCCTACAACTATATATTTTAAATCCACTTGCGAAACATTTCCTACTTGATAAACCGGCCACTCAACACCTAAAGAATACCATGGCACTAACATTATTACTAAAATTAATACTGCCATTATAATTCTTGCTATTGTTATTTTATTTGGTAAATTCATACTACTTTCCTCCATAACTTATTGTATCAGTTACATTTTTATTAATTGTCACTTGTTTGACGGACCAAAATACAGCAATACAAATCATTAAAAATATAAAAATGTAAATTACAATATATACCCAACTATTATATTTTTTACTTTCTTTAGTATATGGTGAGGCAATCTCATCATGATTTTCTTTCTTTTCTTCTTTTAATTTTAATTCAATAGTTTTTTCAATATCTTTAACTGGTATTTTCGATGTATATTCAAACATATATTCATTAAATTCATCTATTATAGCTTTGTCATCTAAACCTAAATATTTGGCATAACTTGTAATATACTCTTTTAACTCAAAAATATCTTTAAATGCTCCAGTCCGGCCATCTTCAATATTTTCTAACATTTCTACTTTAATACCTAAATCTTTACTTGCTTCATTCAAACTAACACCTGATGATTCTCGAGCCTCTTTGAGCATCTCACCAATCTCGTTCAAAATCTCACTCCTTTTTTATGAAAATAAAAAAATAATTCTTTATAAGCCATGTTCTGTACTTTCTTACGAAAGTGGCAAATATTTATCTCCTGCAAGCAGGCCCTATTTCAGTTTGATTCCCGAAATAGAACTCCCCTACCATAATTTGGGTTTCTCACTCGTGGGGTTTACCGCGTTCCACTTAGCTTGTTTCCAAACTAACTCGTCTCTATGGCACTTTATGTTTACTAAAACCATTTGACAGGTTTCCTCAACGCCGTTAGCCTAAGCTACCCTAGGTTATTTTTTCCCTAGGCACGAACACTACAAACATCACAGCTTGTGTGAGCATGGACTTTCCTCTACATTACAATATATGCAGCATTTGCCCAAGAATTATTCATTATTACCATAAACAATTTTTTCTAAATTACTAATTCTTTTTAGAAGGTCGACATTACTAATGCTCCTTGATGGGGCATTATTAGTAGAATCAACTTCACTTTGTAATCTTCTAATTTCTTGTTTTAATTTTGAATTATCTTCCATTAGATTCTTAATGTCTTTTTCTAATTTTTTAATAATATTTGCATATTCTGTATAGTCTCTAATAACCATATCCAAAAACTTATCAACCTCTTGAGGTCGATATCCCCTGGCATCCACCTTAAATTCTTTTTCCAATATTTCTTGTGGTGTTAAATAGAACCTATCATTATACAAAATATCACCTTCTAACAAGAAAATTATATACTATTTTAGATATGTTTGTCAATATACCAAAAATTTACTTTTTCTTCTTCTTTTTCTTATCTACTAAATAAGTATTAAGAATTGCCCAATCAATTTTTTCTAGCATGACATTTAAAAAATAATTTATATCCATAATTATCACCAAAAATATTGTACTATAAAGATTAGTTTTTTGCATTAACATCGACAAATATCAACAAAAGTTTTATTGTCAAATCACAGTTAATTTTTCAATAGAGGTTTTTAAAAATTCCAATATGTGGTATAATTATTTAGGTGATTTATTTTGTTATATCCAAACAACATAAAAAAAGATTATCAAAAAACTACAATATATAGTAATCGTGGTATGGATTTAGAAGGTATAATTGAAAATACCAATGAATACTATCGAGATAATGATATAGCATATATTTATAAAAAGCCAACTCCTATTGGAGTTACAAAAGTTGCGTATAGTAATAAAGGCAAAAGAATCCAAGATGGTTATTATAAAAGTCCATCAACTCTAGATTTTAATGGACTTTATAAAGGATATTATATTGAGTTTGATGCTAAGGTTACTGAAAATAAAACATCTTTTCCCATAAGTAATGTCCATGATCATCAAATTAAACATATATATAATATAAACAAACATGGAGGTATCGTATTTTTAATAATTATGATGAATAATAAATATTTTTTATTAATGGGTAATACTTTCTTGGATTTTATAAAGAATAATACCAGAAAAAGTATTCCTTATGAATTTTTAGAAGAAAATGCTTATGAAATGCATTTAAGTTTAAAAGGATTAGATTATTTAGAAATAATTAATAAATTAATTGGAGGAAATAAATGAAAAAAATAAATGTTGGTAAATTAAAAGTTAAAAAACCCAAATTAAAGAAGAAAACAAATAATGAAAATACTAACAAACCAAAGAAAACTAAAACTATTGTCTTATCGGGTATTTTGATATTTGGTATAGCTGTCATTTCCATTATTTTAATATTTGCATTATATATAATTATATCTTCCCCAAATTTTGATCGAGATGAATTATATTCTAAAGAATCCACAGTTCTTTATTATAATGATGGAGTTACCGAACTCGCTAGAATTGGAGCAGAAGATAGAGTTTTAGTATCATATGATGATTTACCTCAAGTATTAGTTGATGCTATTATTGCCACCGAAGATTCCAGATTCTTCCAACATAAAGGAATGGATGTTTTACGTTTTGTTAAAGCCGCATTTGGCCAACTTTTAGGTAATAGTTCTGCTGGTGGTGCATCAACCCTAACCATGCAACTTGTCAAGCAAGTTTATACCAATTCCGAAGATGAAGGTCTTGCAGGTATAATTCGTAAATTTACAGATATATACATGGCTATATTTAAAGTTGAAAGTAACTATACTAAAGAAGAAATTATTGAATTTTATGTTAATTCCCAATGGTTGGGTAACGCCGGCAGTGTTAATACCTCGGGAATTTATGGAGTTGAACAAGCTTGTCAATATTTCTTTGGCAAATCAGTATCAGATATATCTTTAGCTGAAGCATCAATTATTGCTGGTATGTTCCAAAATCCCAGAACTCGTAACCCTTATAATTATCCAGAAAATGCTCGAGATAGACAAGAAACTGTTTTAACACTTATGGTCGACCACGGATATATTACAGAAGAAGAAAAAAATGCGGCGTTAGCTATTCCAATTGAATCATTATTAGCTCCGCAAGATTCTAGTAGTTCTGCAAATCAGTCGGTAATCGATTATGTAGTTGATGAGGTTACTGAAAAAACTGGTTATGATCCATTTTATGTACCAATGGAAATAGTTACTACCATTGATCCTGATGTTCAAGAGGTACTAAATCAACTTGAAAGTGGCGAATTATATGATTTTCCTAATGATTCAATTCAAGAAGGAATAGCAATAACTAGTATTGAAGATGGTTCAATAGTTGCCCTATCCGGTGGTAGAAATTACACAGCTTTAGGTACTAATAGAGCAACAATTAAAAGACAACCCGGATCAACTGCTAAACCATTATTTGACTACGGTCCATATATTGAATATTTAAATGGTTCGCCAGGAACATACTTTCTAGATGAGCATTATACATATAGCAATGGTACAACAATTAATAACTCGGATAGACAGTATATGGGACTAATTACAATGCGTTCAGCGCTTATTAATTCTCGAAATATTCCAGCTCTTAAAGCTTTCCAAGCCGTTTACAACGAGGATCCTGATTATATTTCTAATTTTGTTCATAGTTTGGGAATTGATTATGGATCAGATTTATATGAATCAGCCTCAATTGGTGGTTTTGAAGGAATATCTCCAATTGAAATGAGTGCTGCCTATGCAGCATTTGGTCGCGGGGGCTATTACATAGAACCTTATTCATTTACTAGAGCTGAAAACTTACAAACCGGCGAAATTTATGAACATAAATATGAACAAAACCGTGTCATGAGTGAAGAAACCGCCTACATGATAACCGATATGTTAGTATCAGCTGCTGAATCTGGCGTTGGTGGTGTTGAGGTAAGTGGCACAGATATTGCTGCTAAATCAGGAACGACTAATGTTGATAGAACCTGGGCAGAAAATAATGATGTACCAACATCAGCTACTAGAGATGCTTGGAATGTTACATACTCACCAGAATATGCTATAGCATTATGGATTGGTTATGATAGTACATCATCAGAAAATTACTTAACAGTATCCGTCGGTAACCGAGTTCGTTCAGGAGTCATGAGTGCTGTTGGTTCCAGAGTTTATTCAAAAAATCAAACATTTGACCAACCTAGTGGTGTAATTGAGGTGGAAATCGAAAGAGAAACATTCCCATTACAACTTGCTAGTGAATATACTCCAGAAAACATGCGAACAACTGAATTATTTAAAGAAGGAACCGAACCAACAGATGTATCAACAAGATATCAAAAATTAGCTACTCCAACTAATGGCGATTACACATATGATGGAACTACATTAAATTTAACTTGGGATGCTATAGCTACACCAGATGCCATAAATTCATCTTATTTACAAGATTACTTTAATACTTATTATGGTAATCAAGCTAGTAAATATTATGAACAAAGACTAAGTTATAACAGGGCAAATATAGGTACGGTAGAATACCATATTTATAAACAAGAAAACAATGGTACCCTTACATTAGTGGGAGAAACTGCTAATACAAGCTATACTTTACGTCCTACCGAAACTGGAGAGGTAACCTATGTAATAAGAGCATCATATACAATATTTACCGCTAATGCATCAGACAATTTGGAAATAGAGGTTAATCTCGGAATGGATTCTAATGTGGGAGATATAGTTAATCCTCCAGGTGATGACACAACAACCGATAATCCAAATAATCCAAGTAATCCGAACACTCCAAGCGATGATGATAATGAAGAAACTCCAGATACAGGATTAGAATAGAAAAATCAAGGAAAATTCCTTGATTTTTATTTATTTTATATTTCTTTTTAAATACTTACATTTATAAAATGGGCAATTATTACAATCAGGATTCTTGCTTTTGCAGATGTATCTACCAAATAACACTAATTGATGATGAACTCTACTCCATTTATTTTCGGGAAAAAATTGCATCAAATCTTGTTCAATAATATTCACATCATCACTCTTAGTCAAACCAAGTCTCTTAGCAACCCGCGATACATGAGTATCTACAGCAATAGCAGGAACATTATAAATATTTGATAAAACAACATTACAAGTCTTTCTACCTACTCCCGGAAGGCTTTCTAAATACTTTCTATCATTTGGTATAGTACCATTATAATCTTCTGCTAATCTAGTAGCAACATTCTTTATATATTCAGCTTTTCTTTTATATGTTCCCACTGGATAAATAATTTTTTCAATATCTTGCAAATCTGCATCTTTTAAACTAAAAATATCATATTTAGCAAATAACACTTTAGTTACAGAGTTAACTCTTTTATCTGTTGATTGAGCTGATAAGATTGTTGCAATTAAAAGTTCATAATCTTTGTTATATTCGAGTTCACATCTAGCATCCGGATACAAATAATCTAATTTTTCTAATACATCTTTACTTTTCATTTAACCAATCAAAATTTAGTATACTTGTTTCAAATAATTTATCTTCTCTAGCATCATCATTAAACCGATTATTAACTTGTTCGATGGTTTTATAACCTTTTCTATTCCATTCATATAAAACTTTATCAATATATCTTAAACTACATACCCCATTATAAACGGCTTCCTTTAAGGCTGCTATAATGACATCTTCACTAAAACCTTTATCAATCCAAGCATTAATTATTTCATAATCCATAGCAGATAAAGTTTTACCAAATTCACTTTCAAATACACTAAATATATCCTTTCTACTATTTTCTAGTTCAACCTTTTTATTATCACTTTTTATTTCATTATAAAAATTATCTAAACTAACTCTTTCAACAACTTTACCTTCATCATCTTTTTCAGCTTTAACCTTGATTAATTTCTTACTCATTAATTTAGAATAAGCCTCTAAAATTTTATCTTCACTCATAGATAAAGATTTACCAATTACTTTGATATTAAAAACGGAATCAAAAGAGTTATCAAAATACATTAAAAGTAAAAATTCGTTTAAAGATAAGTCCTGTTTTAATGCCTCTTTAATAAAAATACTTTCTAAAACAAACTTTTTGTTATCTTTAAACATTTTTACTCACTTCCTTTTTAATAAATATTTAATTATATCCCCATTTTTATTTTTTAATTTACCATGCAATATTAATTCTTTTAAATCTTCATATACCCTATTAATATCTTTGCCATGAACATCTAATAAATCACTAATTTCATTACCTTTAATAGCAATATCTCCGCGATCCTTGATAGGTAATTTTTTATACATACTACTAATCTTTTTACTGCTAATATTAAGAATTAATCCTGCAACTAAATTAGCATATAAACCGTATTTAAAAAGTGTATCATTATTTACAGTGCCATAATTTACTATCTCGGCAATATTTATTATATTGCTTTTTTCAACATTTGTAAATGGGATATCAGCAATTTTCACTTGAACCCACATACCAATAATATCTTTTGTATAAACTACATCTTCATATTCTATTCCTAACTCTTCACTTATTTTAAATTCAGTACACAATTTCAAGCCTTTTCTATAATTTGAACTCATTAAAATTTTACTAAATTCACTCTTTACACGATCTTTAGATAATGTATTAACTAACTTATATTTTTTCTTTATAGCTTTAATTAACTCTTCATCTAAATTAAAATCCAAAACTGTAGCAAAACGAATAGCTCTAAGTATCCTTAGAGGATCTTCAACTAATCTCTCGATATTATCTCCGATCATCTTGATAGTTCGGTTATTTAAGTCATTAACGCCATTTAACAAATCAATAATTTTGCCATCTTTATCCATACAGATAGTATTAATAGTAAAATCTCTTCGCATTAAATCAGTTTTTAAATCAGTAATATATTCTACTTCCATAGGTCTTCTTTTATTATAATGGGAATCTTTTCTAAAAGTAGTTATATCAATATTATAATTATCAACAATTAATTTAGAACCACCATAATTATTGGCACAAATATTAAAAATACTATAAATATCTTTAGGTAAAGCGGTAGTACATATATCTACATCATAAGTTTTAATTCCGAGTAAATAATCTCTAACATATCCTCCGACGAGATATGCCTCATACTCTTTATTTAATTCATCAAGTACACTTTTTATAACTTTATCCATATTATCCCCATTTAATTATACAACACTTTTATTATATTTAATATCATTAAAAGAAAAAAACAATCATTTTTTTGATTGTTTTACACTCCCACAGTAGTTGTTTCTGGTAAGGTTGAACCACCATCAATTATAATGCCTTGACCGGTAATATAACTAGATTCACTGCATCCTAAGAATGCTACTAATTCTCCAATTTCTTCTGGTGTTGCAAGTCTTTTTAAAGGAACTGCACTAGCTATACCTTCGATAACAGATTCTGGGTTATCAGGATTACTATCTTTAGCCATATTATCAACCATTGGTGTATGAATATAACCAGGCATTACCGCATTAACTCTTATTTTTTTGCTAGCAAGTTCTGCCGCAAGAGATTTAGTAAATCCCAATACTGCAGCTTTACTTGTAGCATAAGCAACTTCTCCAGGATCAGCTACATTTGGACCAGTTACACTAGACATATTAACAATAGCAGAGCCTTCTTTTAAATATGGAAGAACACATTTAGTTACATTCCAAGTACCTTTAATATTAATATCAAAGTGATAATCTCTTTCTTCATCAGTCATATCTTCAAAAGGCACAAGCTTACAAACCCCAGCATTATTAACTAAAATATCAAGAGATTCCATTTTCTCCATTGCTTCATCAATAGCCATTCTTACATCATCAACATTTCTAATATCAACATGGCTAGCAATTACATTATCACTATTCATAGTAGTCACTTCTTCATCATAATCAAGCACTATAACCTTAGCACCATATTTTAAGAATACATCTACTATGCCTCTGCCGGCGCCTTTAAACCCACCAGTTACAAGAGCAACTTTACCTTCTAATTTCAAATTTATCAATCCTCCTTATCTTTATTATAATTAATATTTCCCAATAAATAAAGATTAAACTAATTTTTTTGACATAAACGCTATAAAAAAAAGCAAAAAAATGTTATTATATTATATATAGACAAATTCTGTCTATGATAATAAAGGAAAGGATGGAAAATGAATAGATTAAAAGAATTACGGGAAAGTAAAGATTTATTGGCAAAAGATGTTGCAGATTATCTAAACATTGATGAAGAAAAGTATAATGAATATGAAGCTAGTAAAGATAAGATGCCTGCAAATATTTTAATTGATTTAGCAAAATTCTATAATACTTCAATTGATTATATTCTTTATCAAACAGATGTCAATAAACCATATCCTGTACCAGAAGAAAAAGAATAATTCCAAACGAATTATTCTTTTTTATACCACTATTCTTATCTTATTACTGGACAGTTTTTAGTCCTTAAAAACGGAAGGTTTTTATATATTCCTTCCGTTTTGCTATCTTATTTGTATAAACAACCACTTTATGTTATTATTATATTATCAAAAAATCAAAAAAAGGTGGTTGTTTATGTATTTAGTATATAATAAAATTGATACTGTTGTAAATAAATTTCGTGATTATTTTTCAAATTTTTGTAATTCTAAGACTCTTCTGTTGTAAATAAATTTCGTGATTATTTTTCAAATTTTTGTAATTCTAAGACTCTTCTTAACTTTTTACCAGAGTTCTTTTGTTCTCTTATTGATGCAGAATCTACCACTACTTCGAAAATCTCTCTTTCTTTATTTAATTCTATTAATGATTCTATTAATCTTGATTCTCATTCTAAAAGAATTTATCGTTTCTTACATAATCCTAAATATAACATCCATTCTCTTTTTGATGCTATTGTTATTGATGTTTTATCTCGTTTTAAATTATCTCATTCTGATAGAAACATCCATATTTCTTTTGACCATATGTATGATAAATGTAATTTTACTGTTTTAATGTTTACTCTTCGCATTGGTAAACAAGGGGTTCCTATTTATTTTGAAGTTTTTAAAGGCTCTGATAAAGAAGGTCATGGTGATGCCTTTAAAAACAAAAACATCAAAAAGGGGATTTTATATTGTCATAAATTAATTAAATCTGTTATTCCTGATGCTCATATTATATTTTTAGCTGACCGTTGGTTTGGAAATCTTTTTCCTTTAATGCAATATATCGATTCTTTAGGGGATGTTTTTGTTTTTCGTTGCAAACAAAACCTTAAGGTTTTCTATAAAAAATATCCTGAAAAACATAAAATTTGGATTCCTATTACTGAACTTCCTCATTTAGTTCATGCTTCTAAACTTTATACTAATTTAGAATTTACTAGAAAAAAATATGTTTTTAACCTTGCCTATTGCAAAAGCAAAGATCATAAAGAAGCTTGGCTACTTATTACTAATGGTAATCCTAGAGTTGCTAAAGCACATTATGGTTATCGTTTTGGTAGTATCGAATTTTTATTTAAATCTCAAAAAACTAATGGTTTTTATCTTGAAGAATGTGGTATTAAAAAAATTCATGCTTTTCGCAATCTATATGCTTTAATTTGTATTGCTAATATTTATCTTACTTGTCTTGGCACCGATGTTTCTAAAAATTCCAGATGTTATAAAAACATTGGCATTGTTATAACTCGTAAGAATTCTAAAACCAATAACAGATATCGTGTTATCTCTAGGTTTAGAACTGGTTTGATATTATTTAAAATGGCCATTAATTGTAAAAGAAGATTTAGACTCCCCATTACTTTTACTTTATATGATACTTAATATATTTTTATCTCTATAACTTATTGCAAATGGTAATTTAGCATTACCTTGTTTTTGTATGTAAAAATCCACTGATTTTTGATAAAATCAGTGGATTTTATTATTATCGGACGCACTTTTATACTAATTTTTACTCGGTTTTACCTAGTCTTAATCAAAACTGTCCAGTATTAAGCTATTCTTATGGGATCAGAAATTGTTCCAGATCCGCTAGAATATTGAACATCTGAGGTTAGGTAGAAAACTGGACGAATATTATAACTATATTGTTCACAAAACCAATATCCACCATCATCCACATTTCCTGAAGATGTTATTTCAACAGCAGCAAAACCACAACAACAACTCTGAATAATGGTTCCTTCTCTTATTCCAATATATAACCAATTAGAATTTGCAGCTGTACTATAATTATCTAAACCAGTATTCCAATAGTTAGGCGATGCTGCATACCCATAATCATGAACATACATTAAACCAATTTTATAACTTTCATTTTCATTTTTAATTTCATAATTATACCAACTTTTCACGGTATAACTTAAGGTAGTACTGCTATTTAAATTCCACAATTTTAATGATATTTTATCTCTATATATATCGCTAAATGAATTCAAAAAAATTGAATTCAGAGGAGTTACTATTGGACTCCAATCATAAATCCCATAACTAGTGTTCTTAATTAATTTTATTTGATTATCAAATACTCCAATTATTCTATATAAATTATCACTTGGGCATGTTGACGCATCACTACCAAAACATACATAATTATTTGGATTTGCTCCGGCATATCTGTATGAATTATCTTGAGCTTCTTGATTAGCATTTGTGTAACTTCCCTGACCATCATGATAATATAGATTATTTACACCATCTGCAGTATAAAGCCCCTTGATGTAATTAGCAAGTAATACCGCATCATCTGTAGTTTCACTTAAGTTATAAATTTCAGATTTATAACCTTCACTATCTTCTACATATACACTAAGACTATATTCTGTACCTATATCAAGTCCATTAAATGTATATGTATTACTATTACTTGATACATAACTTGTACCATTATTATTTGAATAATAATATGTTGTTACTAGATTATTGCCATTAGTAACACTAACTGTTAATGTTATACTATCTGTTTCTATATTACTTGTTGTTACACTATTTATTACTGGTATTATATATGCATCAAAATAAACATAACACGAATCTGATTTATTACTATGTAATGTAACTGCACCAAGATCATCATTCCAAGATAATTCTCCCCCATTTTCACAACCGCTTAAATTTTCATTAAATATATAACCAGATTCTGGCCATAAAGAAGATTTTGATTCAGAATATTCTCCAGTTCCTGGTCCTGTTTCATACATCATTGAAAGCCAATTAGAACCAGTTATTTGTTCTTTTGCTTCTTCTTTATTTTCTAAAACTAATCCATTAGTATTACTTTTATTAATAATAAAAACAATACTAACTATAATAATTAATATTAGTAACACACTACTTAATAACAATACTTTCTTTTTCATATGCATATTTTACCTTTCTAATAAAATTATAGGCAAAATATACCTATTTGTCAATAGTCAAATTATAACTGTTGTAATATATTGACAAGGAGATAGATAATATGAATAGATTAAAAGAATTAAGAGAAGACAGAGATTTATTTCAAAAAGATATCGCCGACTATTTAAAGATTGATCAATCTAATTATAGTAAATATGAATTGGAAAAAGTTAATATACCTTTAGAATATTTAAAAATACTAGCAGAATTTTATAATACTAGCATTGATTATATATTGTATTTAACCGATGAAAGAAAACCATATCCTAAATCCATAATGAAAAGGTAGCAAATTTGCTACCTTTTACTAACTGATGCTTTATAAATTTGTTTTATTGATTTACTTAATCCTTCACTAAATTCCTTATCACTTTGATTGATATTCAAACCTTCAAGTAAGGCTCTTGAAAAACTTGCTATCATTTTCTTATTTTCTTTTAATTTTTCACATGCAATATCTCTTGAATAACCCCCAGATAGAGCAACAATTCTCAAAACATTTTTAGGAGTTAATAATGGATTATAATAATTTGGTACATCTGGTAAAGTAAGTTTTATGATTACATAATCTTCTTTTTTTAATTTATATAAATTTTTTAATAATTCTTGTCTTAAAAATGATTCTATTACTTTTTTGTTCTTAGCATCAATACTAACCTCTGGTTCAATAATCGGAATTAATCCTTTAGCAATAATAAGTCTCGCAAACTTAAATTGTTGTTCAACAACCTTTTTAATACCATATTCATTATATTCATTAATAACTGAACGCATTTTTGTGCCAATTACCCCATATCTGATAGCTTCATCTAATACTTTATCTAAATCAGGAATATCTTTTAGTAATCTTACCCCATCACTTTCATCTTCTAAACCTTTATCTATTTTTAAAAAAGAATATATTCCTTTATTTTTTAAATATTCTACTGTATTTATACCATTAATATCTCTTTTCATAGTATCATAAAATAAAATTGCCCCAATGATGGAATCAGAATTAAAAGCATCATTACTAATAATTCTTGAACGCATGTCATGAATATAATTAAACATTATTTCATCACTAGTAATATCGCTTTCATCTATGCCATAATTTACCAAAGTTTTTTTACTAGATCCTCCGCTTTGATCCATAGCTGCTATAAAACCTTTTTTTGTTTTTAAATCTTCAATCATTATTCTCTTACCTCTCTTTTTATTAATTTGGCATGAAGCACTACTCTTTCTTCATCATTATAACATGTTGATAAAGTAAGAATTTTATCTTCTGCACTAAATTCAACATTAAAATCATATTGGCTTCTCGCCTTTAACATATTGATAAAATCTAAAAAGTCTGTATCATTACTAAATTTAACTTGTAAGTAATCACTAGTTGTAGGTATATGATAAACACTAAATACTTGCCACAAGGTATTTTCCGTTGGCGTTGATAACTTTACAACATGATTATTTATATCATTAAACCAATCACTATTAAAAATATTTTTTAGAGAACCAAACATTGTTCCATTAAGTCTACCGTGCGCATAAATGATAGTATTTTTATCAAGTTCATTTATATTATTACGATAATCTAAATATACCCAACCTGCGGAATTATATTCTTTGTTGAAATCTCTTTTTAAATAATAATCATTATCAATTGTTTGCACAAATGGATAATTAATATTGGTACCACTTACTTGCAGCCAGCCTTTAGTATCACTATTTATTTCTAAGAGATTAGAAAAATCAACGTTTATTAAATTCATTTTGATATAATCCCAATATGGATTAGCAGGATCTTCTTCTACTGGAGGATTAACTATTTCTGTTGCTTCGGTATCCTCTACTTCTTCAACTACCGCATTATCAGCAATTAACTCCATTTGCGCATAAGTTTTATCGGAATCAATTTTCCAAGCAAGAATTTGATATCCTGAAAATGATGCAATACCTAAACATATTAAAAATATACAAAATACTACACATTTCATCAAAGATAGTTTTTTTTCTACTATTCTTTTTTGATACATCTTTTTCTTGGCCTTTTCGGCCTTTAACATTGGAAGAATAACATCTTCTATATCATCTGGCATCAAGTATTCTAATAATTTATCATTCTTACCTTTAACCATATAATCACTACTCTTCTAAATTTAAAGTTATATCTTTATTTTTAACATCAACTGTTCTATATATTACACCACATTTATCAAATAATCTTTTAGATGCAACATTACCATCAGTGCCATTATATTTATCACTTAAATAAACTACCTCTTTGATACCACATTGAATAATTGCTTTAGCACATTCATTACATGGAAATAACGCTACATAAATACGTGCTCCTTCTAAATCTCTACGATTACCTCGAAAATTCAAAATTGCATTTAATTCCGCATGACAAACATAAAAATACTTAGTATTTAGAGCATCTCCTTCTCTATCCCATGGAAAATCACTATCAGGAAATCCATTCGGTGTCCCATTATAGCCGATTGATAAAATCCTGTTATCTGCACCAACTATACAAGCTCCAACTTGAGTTGATGGATCTTTACTCCTTAAAGCTGATAATTTAGCAACTCCCATAAAATATTCATCCCAAGATAAATATTCTTTTCTTTGTTTATTAATGTTTTCCACATTTACCACCCTACTATCTATTGTATCAAAATATTAAAGTAAAATCTATGGTTTATCGGAAATTTTACTAAATTACTCAAAACATATGATATAATTATACCAAGGACGTGGTTATATGACGGATATTATTAAAATGCAATTTAATAATCCCAATGATTTTGAGCAAAAACTTTACGATTTTAAAATAATTTTTGCTTATCATTCTGGGAAAATTGAAAATAATAAGATAACATTTCATGATACTAGAGATATTTTTGAAAATGGTAAAGTTACAGGATACACTGGAGATTTAAAAACTTTATTTGAAATAGAAAATCAAAAAACATGTTATGAATTTTTGAA
Source organism: uncultured Bacilli bacterium (assembly GCA_944372215.1). GTDB lineage: Bacteria > Bacillota_I > Bacilli_A > RF39 > UBA660 > Onthocola_B. Next base: position 17,953 of record CALVYL010000016.1, read on the forward strand.
ACCATATATATTAGATAAAAAAGATTTAGATATAAAATTAATAAAAAAAGTACAATATGAATTAACTAAAGGCACTTATGATGAACATCGCTACAATATAAACAAAGAAAGACCAGGAGAATTTAAAATTCATGATTATGTCACCGGAGTAAATGAGGTTGGTAGTAATCCGAAAGATGTTGAAAATGACCTAAATGAACTATTAGATGAATTAAATAATTCCCAAATCAACGACCATTTTATTGCAGGAGTATATTTTCATGCTCGTTTTGAGCATATTCACCCTTTTGCTGATGGTAACGGTCGAACTGGTAGAACCCTAATGAATTATTATTTCATGATTCATAATATTGCTCCAGTTATTATATATAATGAGGATAAACAAGAATATTATGAAGCATTAGAAAAATTTGATACTCTCGATGAATTAAAACCTTTAATCAATTTTATTAAAAAAGAACAAATTAAAACATGGGATAAAAAACAAAGTAATAATTCTAAAAATATTAATACCTTTTTATTGGAAGATTAACATATATTTATATTCAAGGGGGTAATATAAATGAACACGCAAATAATTTATAATAATCCCAATAATACTTATTACATTTATAATGGAATATATAAAGGTAATAAATTATGTACTAAACTGATTACTGATGGTAATACTTTTAAACAGGATTATACAGATGATTTAATAAAATATTATTTAGATAGTCCCGATGATAAAAGTATTAGATTAGAAAGTGGTAGTATTTATGAAATAGTTGTAACTGATGCGAGTTTCGTTACAATTCAAGGATTTATTAATGATGAATTAATAAGTAGTAAAACATATAAAGACAACGAAGAATTATTAAAAAGACAAATTTAACTAAAAATAACAAGAACACTTAAATTTAAGCATTCTTGTTATTTTTAGGTTATTTTTTTATAAAGTATTCTTTGTTCGCTTGTTTTTAAAGTTTATTAATAGTATACTTGTTATATGGAATACTAACGGTTGAGTGCTTGCCCACTTTCGTAAGAAAAGAGGCTGATGAAATTGTATAAGAAAGATTTTTTAATCTTATCTCTTATTCTAATTATCTTCTTACTCATAGCCTTACTTTTTACTTTTGTAAAATAGTAATCTATAATAAGAAAAAAGCACTCAATTTATTTCAGTAAATTAAGTGCTTACACTAATTAGTGGCAGTACTCAACTTTCGAGCGTTAAGTATTCCCTTTTTTATTTTATGCAAGTTTCCTTGACAAATACATAATAACACAAAAATTTGTTTTTGACAAGTAAATCTCTTTACTGATATGGCAATCGCATAAAAAATAATATTGAAAAAATGATAAAATAGTATTTTCATAATATTAATAATCGTGTATTATTAAAATATGAGGATGTGTGATATATGAAAACGTTATTTAATCATTTTGAAATTTTAGAAGATCCAAGAGATATTAGAGGAAAAAGACATGAATTAATAAACATTTTAATCATGACTATTTATGGTATTTTATGTGGTTATACTGACTTTACTAATTTAGCAGACTTTCTAAAAGTACATGAAGATTATTTTATAAAACTTTTAAATTTAGAAAATGGAACCCCATCTCATGATACCTTATCTAATGTTTTTGCAAGCATTGATTCAAAAAAATTTATGGAAATCTTTATTACTTGGATAAAAGAAATAACTAAGGAAAAAGGAATGCATATTTCAATAGATGGTAAAGCGATCAAAAGCGCTAGAGATAAAATAAATGGTGGTAATACACCTTATATTGTTTCTGCATTTCTAAGTGATATTGGAATATCTCTCGCGCAAGTAAAAGTAGATGATAAATCTAATGAAATAACTGCTATTCCAGAACTCTTAGAATTAATTGATATTAAAAATAAAATTATTACGATTGATGCTATCGGAACTCAAGAAAACATTTGTAATTTAATTGTATCTAAAAAAGGCAATTATATACTAAAAGCAAAAGATAATCAAAAAGATTTGTGTGATGATATAAAAACATATTTTACTTTAGGTTTAAAAAACGATTCGGGTGATATAGCCATTGCTGAAACTAATTATGAAAAAGATCATGGAAGAATAGAAAAAAGAAAATACTATTTATCTTATGATATAAGTTGTATTCACGATAAAGTAAAATGGAAATCTGTTAAGGCTATTGGTAAAATTGATGTTTACCGTGAAGAAAATGGTATTATATCAAATACTTCTCACTACTATATTTTAAGCAAACAATTTGATTTAGATACTTTTATAAATACAACTAGAAATCATTGGAATATTGAATGTTCCTTGCATTGGAGATTAGACGTTATACTAGATGAGGATCATTCCAAAAATAAAGTTGGACAATCTATTGAAAATTTAGCAACTATTAGAAAAATTGTATTTAATCTTGTTAGATTAGATAATTCTATGGGTAATAAACTTACTATGAAGCAAAAAATGACACGTTATATAAGTAATTTCAATAATATTGAAAATCTTATATTTAATGTCATTCCTTGTGTTTAATTACTTTACGTCAAATTTTTATGCGATTGCCTTA
>CALVYL010000017.1 GCA_944372215.1 uncultured Bacilli bacterium
ACTACTTGAGCTACTTCCTACTTCTGTATTGTAATATTGTTTTGCTGTATTTGTTGTACTATAAGACATTCCTCCTACTTTATATGCATGCGTTGCTATTTTATTTTGCCATGTATTATTTATAGTTTTTAAAAATGTTTCATTTAACGTATAATATATATCTGGTTTTGTACTATCATCCCAGGTATTACTTTTTCCACTGTTCCATACATAACTTCCATAACTTGTGCTCTTTATTAATTTTACTTCCGAACCAAATACTCCTATAATTCTATACAAGTTTGCACTTGGGCAGCTTGCTGCATCTGACCCAAAACATACATAATTATTTGGATTTGCTCCCGCATATCTGTATGAGTTGTCTCCTGCTCCATTAGCTAAATCCGCATCATGATAATATAATCCATTCTCTCCATCTACTCCTGTATATTGACTTATTACATAATCGGCAAGTGTTTGTAATTCATTTTGTTGAATTAATATTTCTGCATCCAGTGTTTTACCAGTATTATCGGCTTGATCTGTTTCTAAATTAATAAATGTTGCCGTAAAGTTCCAATTTTGAGTAGTAGCTGATGTACTAGAATTAGATGTTATGGTATAATTGCTAGCAACAGCAAAAGTTCCTGTTGCTGTTGTAATATCAAAACCACTTACTGTTTGGGTAGTTCCACTACTAGTTGTAGTTTGAATATTTTGCACATATGTTAAACCATCAATAGCAGTTACGGGATTACCATTAGGATCAGTAACTGTTAAAATTATTTCTGGTTTATTATCAGTAGTAGTATAAATATATTCATTAGTATTTATTTTAAAATAAACATAATAAGTATAAGTTGCCGTATTATAAGTACTATTAGCTATTAATGAAGCTATAGCAACAGCACTATCACTTTGATTGCCGGCACCAACACCAAAATTAAATTGATTTACATTTATAGATATATCTTTACTTACATTAAATCTCAAATCATCAGGAGTACCAGTACCAATATTAACATTGGCATTTGTTGGTGCCCCAATTTGATCTTGAAAGAAACCATAAGTAACACTGAATATAGCTATTAGAATAGTAGCAACTGTAATAATTATTATCTCTAATTTCTTTCTATCTATCTTCTTTTCTTCCATACTCATCTATCCTTACTATTAAAATGATATCATGTCTAATTTAAATTTTCAAGTAATTTATTATTAGTTTTACTTAAATATGTTAAAATACATATTTAAGTAATATATAATATAAAATAATTTCATGTCCACTTACATGTCCACTTACATGTCCACTGACTTGACCACTTGTTAAAATAGCTTATTGCTAGTTTCATTTAAATATGTTAAAATACATATCTAAACGGGGGTTTATACAATATGGAAATAAACATAATAATAATTAAAGATCGAGAAAAAAAAAGAAAACTAGTAATAAATGTTAGTCATAGAAAAGATAAATATTTATATACATTATATTTTTCTGGAGAAGAAAAATATAATGCTTTTCTAAAAAGAAAAACATTATATCTAACTGATTTTGAAAATGATATAGATAATGGAATAGATTACTTAAGAAATAATATAGTTACTTTTAGTAATTTAGTTAATAATACTATGCCTACATATATAATTTTTGATATCAATGATATCAAAAAAATAGATAATGTTATACTTGATATAAGTAATTTATCATGGAATGATAAATTATATATAATTAATAATATTGCTAATAGCAATACTTATTTTAGAGATACTTATTCTTATACTATAAATGAAATATTATCTTTAGAAGAAATGCAAAAGATATATACTAAAATTAATTCTATTGCTAATAAATTAATAAATAAATCGCCATTAGAACAATTATATAGTATTTATAATATGTTAAAACAAAGACCTTATATATGTGAAAACCCTAATGAATCACCTAGTGTTAGTAGAACATTAATTAATTGTTTATTTAATGAAAAAATAGTTTGCACAGGATTTTGTAATATATTTAAAGCTATATGTGATTCATTAGGTATTAATACCACTTATATAAGGTGGAAAAATAATAAAGGACATGTATCTATTATGTGTTTTGTTAATGATTCTAAATATAATATAATTGGTATTTATGTTATAGATGTAACTTGGGATTCATTGAGAAATGAGCGGATTACTCATTTCTTAACACCCTTAGCCTATGAAGAATTAGAAAAAAAGAAAAAGGGGTTTGAATTAATTAAAAGAAATAATATATATTATTCATTATTAGATTCAAGTGTTGAATCTAATAATGAATTAATAGATATAATTAATAGTATTTATAGATTATTAAAAATAGATAGAATAATAGATGAAACATATAATATTGCAGAAGAAATAACTAATATAATAAACTATACTAAAGTATATATTGATCCTTTTACTTTGAGAGAAATAATAAATAGTGAACAAGTATTGGATGATGATACTTGTTTGGAATTAATCCAAACAAGTTATCATTATAAAACAATACTAAAGGAAGATAAAACTTTTATTAGATTGCGTCAACATGTTGACGCAATCTAATAATATAACATTAATCTCAATTATTTGTTTTTTAAAAAAATCGTTTTTTCCTTGATTTTATGGGATGTTTCGTTATTCTAATGACTAATGACTATTTTGGACGAATTGCGTCAACATGTTGACGCAATTCATAACTGATTAAATATATTATTACACCATGATATATTTGGACAATGCGTTGTCCAACTTTAAAAATGAGGGAATTGCAAAAAAAGTTACATTTTTTACATCTTCGATATTTTTCGACAATTTTTTTAATTTTAATGTGTTATAGTAATACATCGAAAGGGGGTTTTGGTTATGAACACAAAACCTGTTAGCGAAGAAAAAATAGTTAATAACATTTATAATGATATTAGTACATTGATTGATGATGCCAGAAGAAAGGTATATTATACCGCAAATGCTGAAATGCTTTATATATATTGGAAAATCGGTGAAATAATAGTTAGAATCCAAGATGGTGATGAAAGAGCAACTTATGGCGATAATATTATTACCATCTTATCTCAAATGTTAACTACCAACTACGGCAACGGATTTTCTAAAAGAAATTTAGAAAGAATGAGAAAATACTATTTAACTTTTCCTAATTACAATCTTATAAATTTACATTTAAACTGGTCTCATTATTTGCTTTTAATTCAAATCAACGATGAGAAAAAAAGAAACTTTTATTTAATTGAATGTATTAATTCTAATTGGAGCGTAAGAGAATTACAAAGACAAATCTTATATCTACTGCTAATGCTGATAAAATTTTACAATTAGCTGAAAAAGGCCACGAAATAAAAGAAACTAAAGATATAATAAAAGATCCTTTAGTTTTAGAATTTCTTGACCTAAAAGATAATGATAAATATCATGAATATGATTTAGAAAAAAATATATTAGAACACCTAAAAGAATTTTTATTGGAACTAGGAAAAGGTTTTACTTTTGTTGGTTCACAAGTTAAAATAACTATAGGAAATGACCAATTCTATCCGGATTTGGTATTTTATAACCGAATATTACAATGCTTTGTAATATTTGACCTAAAAATAGGAAAAGTAACACATCAAGATATTGGTCAAATGCAAATGTATGTTAATTATTATGATAGAGAGATTAAAAATGAACATGAAAATAAAACTGTTGGTATACTATTGTGCACCAACAAAAATGAAACTGTTATAAAATATACTTTGCCGGAGGATAATGCAACTATATTTGCAACAGAATATATGTTGCATCTTCCTACAGAAAAAGAACTTATTAAAACTATAGAAGAAGAAAAAGTGTATTTAGAAACGATGAATAAAAAATAAGTTTAATTTATAATTTGAATTTGGCAGACGCGTCTGCCAAATTCATTTTTGGTTATTGATGGACAAATTTGGTCAACACGTTGACTGAATTCAAAATTTGTTATATTTTGTACTTTTATTTAAATTCTTCAACTTATAAAGAACAAATTTAAAAAGTGTCGACTGAAAGTCTTAAAAAGTGTCGACTCAAAACCTTAAAAAGTGTCGACTGTATTAGAGATTATAGACAAAAGAATTTCACCTAACACTGCTGAAATTATTTATTATTCAAACATTTTTTTAGCAGTTCTAAGCATTTGTGCTGTATAACCATATTCATTGTCATACCAAGCTACTATTTTTACTAGTTGAGTATTATCTGATTCAACAATACTTGTTGAAAGGCCATCAACTAAAGCCCCATATTTTTTACCAATAATATCACTTGATACAATTGGATCTTCAGTATATTTTAATGTGTCATCTTGATTATTTTTAAATAGATTATTTATTTCTTCAACTGTGGTATTTTTCTTAAGTTCTAGTGTTACATCGATAACTGAACCATCAGCAACAGGTACTCTAAAGGCATTACCATCCATTTTATCAAGTAAATCAGGAATAACTAATCCGATGGCTTTAGCGGCTCCCGTTGATGCTGGAACGATATTTTGAGCACAAGCTCTACCCCGTCTTGCTTTAATACCTTTTTTATGAGCAATATCAAGAGTTGCTTGATCATTAGTATAAGCATGAACAGTAGTCATAAAACCTTTTTTAATGCCAATATTATCATTGATAACTTTAAGTACTGGGGCAAGACAATTAGTTGTACAACTTGCTGCTGATACAATAGTATCTTCACTGGTTAAATCATTATGATTAACATTATAAACTATCGTTTTCATTAAACCTTTACCAGGAGCAGAAATCAAAACTTTTTTAGCTCCAGCATCTAAATGCTTTTTAGCATCTTCATACTTTGTAAATTTACCAGTACATTCAAGTACTAAATCAACCCCTAATTCACTCCAAGGTAAATTTGCAGGATCAGTTTCGGAATAAACCTTTATTCTTTTAGTACCTGCAACAACTATTTCATCACCTTCATAAGTTATTTCATCTTCATGAAATGAGCGATGAACTGTGTCATATTTAACTAAATAAGCTAAATCTTCCGCACTTGTTAAATCATTAATAGCTACGATATCAAAATCTGTTTGTGTAACTATCTGACGAAAAGCGAGTCTCCCTATTCTACCAAAACCATTAATTGCTACTTTAATCATTATACTTTCCTCCTATAAATTCGCGCAATATTGAATCATCTGTAACATATTCCCCTGGTATTGGGAAAAATGTTTTTAAAAAATCTATTAATCTCCTTGCTTCCTCATAATAAATAGAATCAACCCCAACTGAGAGTAATAATGGTTCAACATAAACCTTTAACACTCCAACCTCATAAGCTAAAGCCGTATTGATAATCACATTAGCTTGATGAATATAAGGGAAAATATATTTTTCTTCTCCTCGTCTTACTCTTTGCCAATTATCAATAGTGTTAAAGACATCATACCCCCTTACTCTATTATCTCTAACAATTCTTCTAAGTAACCTTAGATCAATTGTAGAAACATAGTTATGTTCATCTATATTTAAAGGAATAAAAGGACTTAAATAAATTCGATACTTACATTTTTTATCAACATCCTTTGTAAGCTCATCATTTAAAGCATGTAACCCTTCGATTAAAAATATACTATTTTCTTTTAATTTTATTTTTTCTTTATTATATTCTCTTTTACCAGTTAAAAAATTATATATTGGTAAGCTTATTTCTTCCCCATTAAGTAATCTATTTAAATCTTTATTAAATAAATCGACATCTATAGCTTCCAAGCACTCAAAGTCATAGTTACCATCTTCATCTTTGGGATTATCCTCTCTATTAACAAAATAATCATCTAAACTTATTTTTATTGTATCATAACCTAAAGCTTCTAAATAAGAAGCTATTCTTCTAGTAGTGGTAGTTTTACCACTACTAGATGGCCCTGCAATTAAGATAAATTTAATATCTTTATTTTTAATTATTTCATCAACAACTTTAGCAATATCTAAACTAAACATTAGTTCATTAGATCTAATAAAATCTTTTATTTTACCACTACCAATAGTTTTATTTAAATCACTTATATATGGCATATTTAAATTATCTAACCATTTTTTTCCTTTAAAAAATGATTCTATAATATTATCATAATGAACATATTCTGGAACACAACCATTACTCTTAGTTGATGGAAACATAAATATAATTCGATTATTACCTAAATATATAAGTTCATATTTATTAATACTACCAGTATTATAAGGCATAATTGAATAAAAATAATTTAATTTATTATGTAATTTATATAAAGTAACATATTTATCACTAACACTTTGAACATTTAATACTTTTTCTAATTCATTAGTTTTTTTATAATACTTTATTGCATCTTTAGGATAAACATTTAATTTTTCTATTTTTTCATTACTATCAACAATAAAGGCCATTCTTTCCTTAATCTTAGATAAATCTTCTTGGCTTAAAATCTTATCCCCTTGAACAACCCCTAGCATTCCTCTAGGTACACTATGTTCATAGCTGACCTCCATTCCTGGAAAAGTCTCTATCAAAGCAATTTCAAATAAATATTTTAAACCAGCTTTATATATTTTATTACCTATAATATCATTAGTATTGATAAATTCTATTTTTTCATCTTCAAATACTTTAGTATCTAAAGAAAATACCTCATTACCAATTTTATATCCCATAATATTTTCCATATTATAGTCTTTACTTACATCATAAAAAAGTGTTCCTTTTTCATAATAATGCTCTGTATCATCTTGAAAAGTAATTTTTACTTTCGTCATATCAATCCCTCATTCTTTTAAAATTATATCACAAATTAATTTTTTTTTGAATAAAATCTTAACTTTTTTACTATTATTATTTTAGGTGATTATTTTGAATATTATTCCCACAGTAATAGAAAAAAGTAGTAATAAAGAATATGCTTATGATTTATATTCTAGACTCCTTAAAGATCGTATCATTTTTTTAACTGGAGAAATCAACGATTCTGTTGCTAATATTATCATTAGTGAACTATTATATTTAGATAATATATCTAATGATGATATTTATTTATATATCAATAGTCCTGGGGGATCTATTACATCTGGTATGAGTATCTATGATACCATGCATTTTGTTAAAAGCAAAGTTTATACTATTGGTCTAGGGATGTGTGCCTCGATGGCGGCTTTTCTTCTTTCCAGTGGGGATGAAAGATATGCCCTACCTAATACAGAAATAATGATTCACCAACCGCTCGGTGGTGCCCAAGGCCAAGCAACCGATATTAAAATAGCTGCCGAAAGAATAATCAAATTAAAAGAAAAAATCAACAAAATTTTAGCAGAAAATACCCATCAACCTTTAGAAAAAATCTATAATGATACAGAAAGAGACAATTTTTTATCAGCTCAAGAAGCCTTAGACTATGGCCTTATTGATAAGATAATAAATAAGAATGGTTAATCCATTCTTATTATTATATCACCATCACTACTATACATAAATTTTTCTTTAGCATATCTAGCTACATATTCACTATCTTGTAATTTGGTTACATCACTTTCTAATTTTTCTTCTTCACTAAGTAAACTTTCATATTCGGCACTTAAAGATTTGATAGCACTATTATTAGCCATTATCTCTTGCCAATCTTTGAAAACAGATGAAACTAAGGTTACAAGTAACCCTATAATACAAAACGAAATAAACACTAATCTTTTCTTTTCTTTCTTGGTTTTTTTCATTTCTTCTCCCTTTTCTACCCTTCATTATATCAAAAAAAGTAAAATAATTATTATTATTTTACTTTTTCTTTATTTTTTTTACATACATTTTACACATGTTTTTTATTTTTGGATAAAAAACATGTGTTACCAAGAATCCTATTATTACAGTTATTAAAAAATATAAATGAAAATAGCCATGATTTATCTTATATAAAATATAAATATACAATATAACTATATCTATTATAAATATTAAGGTTATAAAAAACTTAAAAAATAATTTTCTATTAACTAAAATATATTTATTAAATCTGGTAAGTAAATAAAAAAAGATACCATATAAAAAAGATACTAAAAAAGAAATTAATTGGATATAACTATTCATTATTTAAATAATTTAGTTAATACACTTTCTTCTTTATTCTTCATTTTTCCATCAATATAAGTAAATGAATTAATTTTACCCTTTATCTTAACATTACCATCGTTAGTATCTAATTTTAAAAGTTCTAAACCCTCACCAAGTAATCTTAAATTACCAACTGTCGTTTCCATTAAAAATTCTTCATCATCAAAACTAACTATTTTATTAACTCCAGTAAGTGTTATACTAGCTCTATCAATTATTTTTACCTCACCATTACCAAAACTAATTCCATCCATTATAATCACCACTTAATTATATGCCCAAACAAAAAGTTTTTTCACTTAAAATGAAAAAACTATTTTGTTGAAATTCTTGTTCGTGTATATGGCAAATCATAAAGTTCAGCCATTGGATCATCAATATCAAATGTGTTTTCTAATTGTTCTTTAAATTCTTCACTTGATATCTCCATTTCGTGATATGGAGCAACCATCATATCAAGTGCCTCATTTACAGATAAATCATCTTGATAATCTATTACAATATCTGATGCCGTTAAAAAACCATATTTGCCTGTTTGAGGAAAATATATTATACCACTAGCACTGCTAGCGTAATATCTTCTTTCAAATCTTGCAACATTTTTAACCCCTAATTGTTCTTGAATAGATGTATTATTTATTACATCATTTATATCTAACTTTAAACCAACATAATACTCAAACGTTCTCACTATTGCACCATCAATTGTTGAAACTTTAGCTCCAATAAGTTGAGCTTCATTAGATTTGTCCATTTCATACACATAATTAATTTTACTTACCACGATATCATCTCCATTTCTTTGGTTGTGAAAACAATTTTAACACATATATTTATTATATGTCAAGAGATTACAAAAAGAACCATTCGACATAATTCGACACAAAAACAATTGTAATTTTAATAATTATATGATATATTATATATGTAGTTACCCGTATTGGGTAGCATCGTGTTTTTTGTTGCGACGCTACATTTTACTTGTTAGCGTCTTTCTTTTGGTTACCATAAATAATGATAACCAAAATTATGATTACTTGAAGAAATACATCTTCTTTCATTGCATCATTCTCCTTTACAGGATAACCTTCCTTTACCCCCTTAAAAGAAGGAGAAGAAAAGCTGGATAACACGACGCTTCACCAATACGGATAACGGTTTCTATTCTATAATAATCCTTTTAAAAAAGCAAGAAAAATCGTTCGACATAATTCGCCAAACGATTTATTTGCCTATTACAATTTCTATATTTTTACTATTATCACCTGCGAAAATAAAACTATAATTTTCATATAATTTATATTTAAAATTATATTTCTTTAATATATCTTTAATTTTATCTATTTCATAAATTTTAAAATCATGAGTATCATGATATATTTTATTATCTATAATATAATCTATATCGGTATGTTCAATAAAATGGTCTTTATCAAATTGCCATTTCATAATTCTTTTATAATTATTATAATTTGTTTCTTTTTCCCCATCATTTCTTCCATTATGTAAATCAATTATTAAAACACCATTATTTTTTAAATGATTATAACTATTTATAATTCCCTGTTCTAACTCTTCATAACTTTTTAGATGATTAAAAACCGCAAACATAGAGATTATAACATCATATTTTTTATTTATTTTATAATCTAATAGGTTACCTTGATAAACTTTTCCATTTACTCTGGAAACGGCAATTTCTAGCATATCTTTACTTAAATCTATGCCATCAACCTCATAACCGATAGATTCTAATAAATGCATGTGTATGCCAGTGCCACAACCAACATCCAAAATAGTTTTTCGATTACCTATTAAATTCTTAATAAAATATATTTCTTTAGTATAATTTTTATCTTTATAAAATAAATCATAATATTTGGCCATTTGCCCATATTCCATTATTCCTGCACCTCCAAGTTTCAAAAATTTCCAATAATATTATTACTAGAATATTCTTGTACTAAATTTTTTTCATTTGCTTTATATTTCCATAAAATATGGACTATTAATAATTTCTAAATAACTAAATTCATTTTTTCATCTTTAAATATTCTTGCATCCATTAACTTTAAATCATCACTAATATTTGGTTTAAAATCCATTTGTTCTAAAACATCTTTAACAACATCTACTCCTGGTGCTACCTCAATTAAAGTAATGCCTTCATCATCTAATTTAAATACAGCTCTCTCAGTTACATATAAAATTTCTTGATTATTAATTCTCGCTTGCTTAGCACTAAATGTTACTTGTTCCACCTTTTCAACAAATTTTTTCTTATTACCTTCTTGCTTTATTATTAATTTACCATTGTTAATTTCTTCCTCTAACCCTTTAGTTGTAAAAGTACCAATAAATACGACTTTTTTAGTACTTTGGGTAATGTTGATAAATCCTCCTGGGCCAGTAACCCGCGGGCCAAATTTAGAAACATTAACATTTCCTTCTTTATCAACCTCTGCTAAGCCTAAAATTGCCATATTTAAAGAACCACCATTATAGGCATCAAATTGTTCAGCAGTTGAAACTACTGAATCAGGATTTATTGAACCACCGAAAGCAACACCACCGATAGGGACTCCTCCGGTTGGACCTGTTTCTACTGATAAATATATATCATCAGCAAAATCTTCTTCAATAGCAACATTAGAAACACTATCAGGCATACCTACTCCTAAATTAATGACATCACCTTTTTTTAGTTCCATTACTGCTCTTCTGCCACAAATTTTACGATTATCTAAAGGTCTAATAGCCACACTTTCTAAAGGGATTTTTATATCTCCAACAACCTCTGGACGATACACAGGCATATTGTAATCTCCTAAACTAAGATCAGGTTCTGCCACCACCACATAATCAACATATGAGGAATGGATAATAGCATTTCTAGCTTTTAAAGTTCCTTTAGGAACAATTTTTTCAACCTCAGCAATTACTATACCACCCGAATTATGAGCAGCAATAGCCATATTATATTGTTCACCAATTAAAGCCTCATGTTCAAGCGATAAATTGCCATTTTCATCAGCATAAGTTGCTTTAATTACTGCTACATCTATTTTAAATGATTTATAAAATAATTGTTCTTTTCCATCAATATTAATTAAAGAAACAATATCAGGTAAACTCGCTGCAGCCTCATTTGCTCGACAGCCATTTAATCTAGGATCAGCTAAAGTATTTAAACCAATATGAGTAATAACTCCCACTTCCCCACCCGCAATAGCTCTGTACAAATGATTTATTACTCCAAGGGGAATAGCAAACGCCGGAAATTGATTGTTACCAATAGCTTCACCAAAAACTTTACCCATACCAAGGTGAGCGCAATAAGCCTTACCTACTAAACCTGGTTTGGCTAACATATTCATCCCAACCTCATCTTTCGTCAAATTCCCTGGACTTATTCCACAAGTTACACCAATATTCCTAGGATGTCCTGTATTTAAAAAAGAATCTCTTATGGCTCTAATAATATTTTCACATGAACCACTACCCCCACTACCGGAGATAGCCACCATATCACCATCATTAATTAATTTACCTATTTCATTTGCATCTATTATTTGCATATTATCACCGTAATTATTATATCAAAAAATAACCAAAATAAAAACCTACTAAATAGGTTTTTACTTTGCTTCTTTCTTTTTTAATATCGTTGCATCCATAATGGCTTTTGTTACACCAGAAAGGACTATCGTAATAATCACTGTTGGTATAAATATTAACCAGAATGAATAAGTTGTTTCGGCAGTATTTTGGCCAAGTAGTCTCAATACTAATATTGCTACTGGATAATGTAACATATAGATATATAATGATATACTACCTAAATATTTAAATAAAGAATTAGTAACTTTATTATTCAATGCTTTAGTTAAACCATCAACATTTAATAATGTTAAACCTATAACAATGATACATAATAAAGAAACAGTCCATCTTTCTAAATTAAACCAAGTAGCAGGATAAATTGTGTACCATAACAACAATACTGATGCGACAATATTTAGAATTGTAAGAGCAGCTTTTCCACCATTTGTGAATTTATGTTCCTTAACTTTTTGAATTAAGTAATATAAAAGCACGCCCCCAAGCATTCCTAGCATAACAAATAATAATCCATTGTTAAAACCAATCACCGCCGTAGCACTTGTTGCTGATCCACCCATACCATTAGTTGATGTTGTTTGTAGACCAAATGTTGACCAAGCAGTTTGTGCTGCTCTCGTATCTGTAAAACTCCACCAGCCACTTAAGAAAATAAATAAGAATGGTGCAACGAAACCAGATGTAACGTCTTCATTTTTACATAATGCCCAATATAAGAAATAACCAACTATGATTATTGCAGATATAAACCATAATGTACCATTTAAGTTGAAGAATTCATTACCTAAGCTTCTAAGTCCAACAGAATGGAATCCTAAGAATTCCCAAGCACTATTTATAATCATAGTACATACTTGTTGGAAATTATAATCTGGATAGAAGAATTTAGTTGAAATTAATACACCTAAAACATATCCTAAGATCAATACTGGCATTAAACCTTTAATTCTTGACCAAGTGTATTCCCAAGCCCGTGAACCTGCGCTTCTACTAGCATATTCTTTATCAGCCATCCGTCTTTTAAAGTGAGAAACCATAAAATAACCGGCAGTTAAAGTGAATACTAATAAAACCTCACTAGAACCAAAGAACCAATTTGATGTTTCCATATAATAACCTAAAGAACCATCACATGATCTAGCTATGATCCAACCAGTATGAAAACCGATTATTGCAACCGCAATCAAAAAGCGCCATAATTCAATTGCAACATTTCTTGTTTTTTCCTTTAGTATTTGCTTCTTCTTAGTAGTTGCCAAAACTAACACTCCTTTCTACATAAGTATTACCCTATGCTAAATAAATTATACCCAAATAAAAGAAAAAAATCAATTACTCTTCATTGATTTTTTGTTCTTCTTTAATTTTTCGATTATATTCATCCATAATAGCAGTTTCTAGTTTTTCACGCATTTCCTTATTAGTTGGAAATACTACATTTTCTTCTTTACCTTCTTTGTTTAATTTACCAGGCATAGCTACAAATAATCTTGTATTACCTTCAATTATTTTAGCACCTCTAATTGCTAAGCAATCATCTAAAGTAAAGTCTACAAATGCTTTTAACCTAGATCCTTCTTTTTCTCTTGGATAAACTTCTAATCTTGTAATTTCCATAATCTCTCTCCTTACAGTGTTTCTAATACCATTGTATATTATTTTTTTTGTTTTGGCAAGTATTTTATTGCTTTTTATAAATATTTTATTTTTATTTCCCCAGTTATTACATCTCTATAAGTAAAACTTTTCTCCTCCCCATCAATTAACACTGTAAAAATATTAGGATATACTTTATAAATTACTCCTTCATATCTATTTACTCTATTTCTAAGACCAAATACACTAATATTAACTTTACTATTTATTTTCTTTTTTATTTCCTCTTTAACTATATTAATATTCATCTAGGATACCCCACATACATAAGGCCATTACAAATAATTCCCCCCATACCTTCTTCTTTATATTTAGTTTTATCAAGTAATTTTTTTAAATCTATTTCTTTATTTCTTTCTGTTAATGATATAGTACTAGCGATAATCGCTGGATCTAAGGCATGAATATTAACTCTTTTAGGGCTTGAGGCAAAATTAGCTCCAGCTTTAATTAACTCTTCATAATTACTTTGACAAGCTCCTGCAATAACAACTAATTTTTCATGACTTTTTTCAAACTTACGACAGGCTTGAACCGCTTTCACAAAATATGCAGAATTTTTATAATTATTTAAATCATTAATATTTCCCTTTTTCCTTAAATAAGCATCATGACCAGTAATAATTACTATATCTGGTTTATATTCTTTTAAAAGCATTGGTATTTGTTCATAAACATTTTTTTCATTTATTTTTTTACCTATAGCTAGTATTCCATTTCTTTTATAAAACTTTAAGCATCTATTTAAATAATCTTCATCGCCATCAATATGTAATACTTTCGCCGGCAAATAAAAGTAATCACCTCGAGTTAATAATTCATCTTTAATATCAACCTCATCTAATGTTTCATCTTCCACTACATCTTCTTCTAGTTTTAAATCTGTAACCAAGGCATCCGCATATAACCTAACCTCAACTCCTTTTAAATAAACCATATCATCTACAACATTAATTACTTTAAAAACCGTATCATTACCATAACTATTTCTAGTTACATAATCACCTTTTTTAATTTGCACAATATCACCATTACATTATATGAAAAAAATTAGGATTCTTTCCTAATTTTTTAAACATCCAATATATTTAATTTTTCACACATAAACTTATATCCGGTCTTTGACTGACTAAAACTAAATACCTTTTTCTTACCAACATATACACTAATCACATTATCTTTTTTACCTAATTTAGTTTTAGTTTTCGTAACATCCCTTATATCATAAACTTTATGATTAAATACTTTGTGGATAACTATCTTATTATCAACAACAATTATTTTATTATAACCATTTATAAACCCTATTACACAAGTAATAAGCATTAATATACTCATAAATATTAAAAATAATTCTTTATTTTCACTTATATAAAAATAACTTATAATACTAACTCCAAGCATAATTCCTACTAAAGAAAACAATAACCCTACAAAAGAAGAATCATCTCGAACATAAAAATTATCTATTGTCATATTACTATTTTCCCTATCAAATAAACTTTTAATACTGGCAAATATTAAAGCACTACAAACAACTATTAATATAATCTCTGGTTTCATTTTTCCCCCAACAACCAATCTATAATATTTTTATGAATAATTCCATTTTGAGAATAATCTAATTTATCAATAGAAATTACATATTTTGGATAATTATCTAAAATATTATCATATGCACTAAATTCTCTTTTTTCAGTATCTTCGCTCGCTAAACTAAAAGCAACTTGATAATACTCTATTATATTACCCTTTTTAGCAATGAAATCTATTTCTCTACCATTATTATTACCAACACTTACATCATATCCACGATATAATAATTCATTATAAACTATATTTTCTAAATACGCTCCATATTGTGGTCTTTTATTAGTATTATAAATTTGTCCTAAACCTAAATCCATTAAATAATATTTATCCTTTCTAGACAATATTCTTTTTCCTCTTATATCATAAATTTCGCAATTAAGAAATATATAGGCTTCTATTGCATAATCCAAGCATTCATATACCGATTTAGTTGAAACAGGAATATTTTCTTTTTCCAATTCTTTTATCATATTGGATGGCGAAAATGTTTGACTAGGATTTGTTACTAAATACTCCATTATTCTTTTATAAAGTGTTATATTTTTAATTTTATGTCTAGCTATTATATCTTTCATAACAATAGCATCAAAAAGATCCGACAAATAAACTCTTAATGAATCTTCTCCTTTAAACTCAAACCTCTGAGGCATTCCCCCCCAAATTAAATAATCATTAAAAGCTTCCTCAAATTCATCTTTAGTATTTAATTTTTTTAATTCAACCACTTCCGAAAATGAAAACGGTGCCACTCTAAAAGTTACATACCTCCCCGTAAGTAATGTTGCTAGTTCTCCAGATAATAATTTAGAATTAGAACCAGTTATAAAAATTGAAACATTTTTTGTTGCTTTAAAAGAATTGATGGCTTTTTCCCAGTCTTTAACCAATTGTATTTCATCAAAAAACAAATAATACTTTTTATTATCAACAACTTTAGCTTCTATATACTTATTTAAATCAACAGAATCTTTAATAACATTTGAAACATTTATATCTTCAAAATTAAGATAAATTATATGCTCTTCATCTACTTTTCCATTCTTTATTTCTTCAATTATTTGTTTTAATAAAACTGATTTTCCACATCTTCTGATTCCTGTAAATACTTTAATTAAATCAGAATCATAAAAATCTCTAACTTTTTCTAAATACTTTTCTCTTTTTAGCATTTTATCACCAATTTAATTATACATTAATGCTTAGACTATGTCAAGTTTATTTTAATTTAAGAAAACAAATTCTAGTTTTTATTGTTATATTATCCTGTAGGAAAATATAATACATTAAATAATTCTATAAATATATCTCCATCTATTTCTTCAGCTCTAACACTTTCACTTAAATTATATTTATCTAATACTAATTTTGTTTTCTCCCAATCAAAATTACTTAAATTATTTTTTAATGTCTTTCTTTTTTGTCTAAAAGCCATTTTTAAAAATTCTTTATACTTTTCTATATCAATATCTATTCTTTCTTTTTCTACAAAAGATAACACAGTACTTTCTACTTTAGGTACAGGATTAAAAGAATACTTTGATACATTACAAACTCTTTTTATATCAAAATAGTATTGCAACAATACACTAATATAGCCATAATCTTTAGTTTTAGGATTTGCTAAAAACCTATCAGCTACTTCTTTTTGAACCATTATAACTAATGCATCAAAATTTATATTACTATCTATAATTTGTTCAATTATTGGAGTAGTGATATAATATGGCAAATTGCCAACAACAAATAATTTATTATATTTTATATTTTTAATATCTTCTTTTATATTACACTCCAAAAAATCTTGCCATATTATTTTAGTTCTATCATCTTCAAACTCAGATAAAATATTTTCTAAATCTTTGTCTACTTCATAAGCAATTAAAAAATTTCCTTTTTCTTTTAATCTTTTGGTTAAAGCACCCATTCCTGGACCAATTTCCACAATTAAATCATTACTATCACTAGTAATTTCTCCAATTATTTTTTCTATTATATTATTATCAACTAAAAAATTTTGTCCTAAACTCTTTTTTGCTTTCATAAAAAAATCTAGGTGAGATTACTCCCACCCACTCCTTAATACATCATAAGTAATACTGCTTCTACCAACATTGCTATAAGCAAATTCAATATTTGGGGCCAAGAAGTCTATAGCATTTCCTCTAACTCCCCGGTCAAGTACAATTGCTAAGTTTCTACCATCACTTATTCTATTACTATAAAAACTTATAATTGATCCACATGGTAAATTAGCACTTGATGCAACAATATATACTTCACCATATTCTTCATCCATATAAGTATTTGTTCCATCAGTAATATCATAACTAGGCATACAAGCAAGTGTTCCATTACATGCTGGACAATTATATACATAACCAGTTAAATCACCTGTATATGTATCAATAGCAGTAAATTTCATAGCTTCTTCAACTTCTACCACTTTAAGTGCCATAGTTGATAAATTAATTGTCTTATTTATATTGTCATTTTCAACCTTTGTTATTGCAACATTAGTACTACTTTTAGCAACTACTAATACTATAATTATTAATGACAATTTTATAAAATAATTTATAATTTTCATATAATACATCCACCTCAATTGGATAACTTAATTATAGCATTATATTATTGCATTTTCAATAATAAATAAATATTTACCAGAAATAGGAAGACTAGTTTAATATAAGTTTGCATCCCACCAATTTTCGGTATTGCAATCTACAACAATTGCTCCATTCTTATATACTATGCAAAGGTCATAATAATCAGGTCCCATATTTAATCTATAACCATAGCTATATATCGTACTACCTGATTGTGTATCTAAAACTAAGTAATTATGACGCAAAGCATACTCATTTCCCATTTCATATGAAAAATCACCAACAGGAGTAAAATCGATATAATATGATTCTTTTACTTCGTATACTTTATCAAATGTGAAAGATGTTAAATATGTTAAAGCGTGCGTTCCCCCAACTTGAAAATTAGAAGTCTTATAATCTAAGTAGCACAAGGTGCCAGCTGGACCACAATTATATCCATCTGACTCCAGTTTTGTTCCAATTGCAAAATAATATTCTAATGAATATGTTTCAGCATTTATTGTATATACATTTGAATCTACTCCATTTGTGTCTCTTACATATACTCTTATACTATAACTTTGCCCCGCACTTAAACCACTAAATGTATAACTATTTGAACTTGAATTTGTGTATGAACCATTATTTATTGAATAATAGTATGTTTTAATTGCATTTGTTCCTGCAACTGCATTAACAGTTAAAGTAATACTATTTGAAGTAATATCTGAAGCTGTAACTTCTAATATTTCTGGTAATATATAAATATCAAAATACACAAAACATCTATCAGCAATATTAGTCTTTAAATTAACAGCACCAAGTTCTTCATTCCATGTAAGTTCACTACCGTTTTCACAAACGCTCAAATTTTCATTAAATATATATCCTTCCCCCGGCCATGTATTACTTTTTGATTCTTGATATTCTCCTGATCTAGCCTCAGTTTCAAGCATTATAGCAAACATACCATTATTTGTATTATTAACAATATTATTATCATTACTTATTATATCGTTATTTGATTTATTAAATAATAATATAAATAATAGAGCAAATAAAATAATACAAAATAAAACAATAAATAACAAATGTTTCTTAAGATAATTAGTCATCACTATCACATCCTACAATAATTATAAAGCATAAATAGGATAAAAATCAAGATATAACTTACTACAAGGTTAGTATGGTATAAAATTATTAATATTTATACAATGTTAGTAAGTTACGAACGGATGTGCTATCTATGAATTATAAAGAAAATACAAGAAAAATACTTGCTAATAATCTAAAGTACTTTAGATTAAAGAAAAACTTAAGTCAAGAAGAATTTGCAGAAATGCTTGGAACAACACCAGTATATTTATCTACTTTAGAAAATGCTAAAAGAAATATAAGAACAGATTATATAGGTCATATTGCTGATACTTTAGAAATAAATGTAAAAGAATTATTTGTGGAAAGAAATGAAGTTATCAACACAAGAAGACCTAGAAAAAGTAAAAAAATAATACATTAAACCCTTTGACAGTAAATGCTGAAAACTCCTAGATTTAACCTAGGAATTTTCAATATATTATTTTCTTTTATGAGGAAAATATTAATTTTTTTCCTCGTAAAAATCAATTTACTTTAAAAATATATTATGTAAACTCATTGAAGATTTTTGCCGTTTCTGCCACTTTTCTTCAATGACAAACAAAAACTATTGAATATTTCTACTCAATAGTTAATTTTCTATACATTCTTTTTGCATTTTCGGTCGTTTTTTTAGATACTTCTTCTAAAGAAATATCATATATATCTGCAATAAATTTAGCTATATCTAAAATATATTTTGGACTATTTTGTTTTCCTCTATTTGGAGTTGGTGTAAGATATGGAGCATCAGTTTCTAAAACTATATTATCTAAACTTATACTTTTTAATGTATCTTTTAAATTACAATTTTTAAATGTTATTACTCCATTTATACCTAACATAAAACCCATTTTAATATATATTTTGGCGGTTTCTAAACTACCAGAAAAAGAATGAATAACACCAGTTACCTTATATTTTTTTAAAATATTAATAGTATCTTCTGTTGCATCTCTTGAATGTATTATCACTGGCATATTGTATTTTTCTGCTAAAGATAATTGTGTTTCAAATAGTTTTATTTGTTCAACTTTATTTTCTTTAGTAAAGTGATAATCTAATCCAATTTCTCCAATAGCTACTATTTTAGGATTACTTAAGTTATCTTCAATAAATTTTATATCTTCTTTTGTATAATTATCAACACTCTCCGGATGAATTCCTATAGCACCATAAACTTCATGATACTTTAATGATTCTAATACTTCTTTATTACTTGGAGTATCACAACCATTATTAATATAATACATAACATTATTATTCCTAGCATCACTAATGATACTAGGAATATTTTCATAATACTCTTTAAATAAATGTAAGTGAGTATCAATAAGCATTATTTTACCTCAATTCTATCAAATAGATGAATTGGTTCATTTAAATTATATTTATTATCTTTATTAAATGTATTATTTTCGTATGTTGTTTTATCTGTATTTAATACTTCAAATATTTTTTTTGCTGTATCAGGTAAATAAGCTTGTAAATATACAGTTGCAACTCTAATTGATTCAAGTAAATTGAAAAGCACTGTTTCAAG
>CALVYL010000018.1 GCA_944372215.1 uncultured Bacilli bacterium
GATAGGTACGCAAGCACAAAACATAAAAAAACCAGATTTTATCTGGATTTGAAGATAAGGTGTGTCAAAGATGGGTCGTTGGTTCAAATCCGACTAGGCCCTCCAAGAAATATTTGCTAACTAGAAATAGTTAGTTTTTCTTTTTTTAAAATTATTCTGGTAATAATTGTCTCTTTCTTTACATATATTTTTACAAGAATTGTTGCTTTTTACCCTATATTTGGTTATAATAAAAAGAGAATAAGGGATGTGTGTAATGGAAACCGAGGTTAAAAGTAATATAACATTTCGGGAAATTCTAAAGCTTATTTCAACTATTATCAGTTGGACTGTTTTTGTGTTGCTTTTAATTATCGCCGCTCTATTACTTTATTATTTTGTTGCTACAAGAATTTATGCTAGTAAAGGTAATGGCTATGAACCAAAATTTGCTTTATATACAATAATAAGTGGTAGTATGACTCCTAATATAAATGTCTATGATGTAGTAGTTGATGTTAAAGTTGATAATCCAGAAGATATTGAAATTGGTGATGTTATAACTTTTTATTCTGATGAACCGCAAGTTGGTGGAGGAACAATTACCCACCGCGTTATTTCTATTTTTAAAGATGAAAACGGTGGTTATAGCTATCAAACTAAGGGAGATCACAATCTGGTTGAAGATGATAGTTTAGTACCTTATAATAAAATTGTGGGTAAAGTAGCTTTAAAAATTCCGCAATTAGGACGTGTCCAATTTTTCTTAGCTAGTAGTATGGGATGGCTAACTATTATTTTTGTTATAGCTTTAATGATTATATTTAATAGCTTTAGAAAATTATATAAATTAAAACAAGCGGAAAAAGGTTATGTTAAAAAAGAACCAAAATATTTTAAGAAACTTAGAGAATTTTTAAACAGGCCAATATTTGGCACAAAGAAAGTAACTCCTAAATTATTAACATATACCCCAGCTCCTGCTGGAGCAAGTATCAATAATCCAAGTCCTTCAATTGATGTACCTACCTCAGATCAATCAGAAGAATCTCCAAAACCGCTTTTTGAAGAATCAACTCAAAAATTATCAAAAGTGTTTTTTGCTAATGATGAAGATTTTGATACTGAAGATTTACCAAAATTAAAATAAGCATAATAATTTGACTAAAAAAATATAATATGGTATGATTTGCTTATAAGGAGGAACTAAGTGAAAAAAATTTTAAAAAGCTATAAAAGCACTTTAATTCTCTTGGGTTGTGTAATCATCGGAGCCATATGTGGTCTAATTTTTAAAGAAAGAGCGGCGGTAGTTAAGCCTCTCGGAGATTTGTTTTTAAATTTATTATTGGTTATAATTATACCTTTAATATTTTTTACAGTGTCATCTTCTATTGCTAAAATGTATCAACCCAAAAGGTTAAGTAAAATACTGATAAGTACAATAATAGTATTTTTAATAAGTTCAATAATTGCTGTTATTTTTGCTTTCATTGCTACTAATATTACTGATTTAGTAAATGATAATGATACTACTGCTATTAAAGAGGTATTTAGTGATACCGTGGCTGAAGAAGAAGATTTGAATCTATTAGAACGAACAGTTAATGTGTTATCAACTAATCAATTTGTTAATTTGCTTTCTACAGATAATTTAATTGCTTTAATTGTAATATCTTTACTTTTTGGTATTGCCGTTAATAAAAGTGGTGAAAAAGGGAAAAAAGTTGCAGAAATACTTGACTCTTTCTGCGAAGTGATGTATAAATTAATTGGGATAATTATGTATTATGCCCCGATTGGTCTTGGTTGTTACTTTGCATCCCTAATTGGAACTCTTGGTGGAGTTATAGCTGTAGGTTTTTTAAAAACATTCATAATGTATCTAATTGTTAGTTTGTTATTTATGTTTATATTTTACACTTTATATGCTTACATATCCGCCGGTAAAATGGGAATTAAAGTTTTTTGGAAAAATATTATTCCCGCCGGTCTTACGGCATTAGGTACATGTTCATCTGCCGCCAGTGTTCCAGTAAATATTGAATGCGCCAAAAAAATTGGTATTCCTGATGATGTTGCAGATACAACAGTTTCTTTAGGAACCAGTTTCCATAAAGATGGCTCATCAATTGGTAGCGTCTTTAAAATAATGTTTTTAGTATCATTGTTTGGCACTAGTTTAAATTCGGTTGGTAGTGTATTTCAAGTATTAGGTGTTGCTTTAATTGCCACATTACTGGTTACAGCAGTACCTATCGGTGGTGGTACTATATCCGAGATGTTAATCATTTCGATGATGAATTATCCACTTGAGGCCTTGCCAATTTTAACAATTATTGCTACAATAATAGATGCACCAGCAACTTTGCTTAATGTCGTTGGAGATACATCTTGTGCAATGCTTGTTGCTAGAAATGTTGAAGGTAAAGGCTGGTTGAAGAAAAAATTAAAAAAAGCATAATGATTCAAATTTAGTAGTTATACTATAATTCTTTAACAGAGATAAAATATAGAGCTGAGAATATTTTAAAAGAAACGTATAATGAATTTCACTTGATGAATGCTTTTTGGGATAAACCCCTTATAATTTAAAGTGTATGAAATAATTCATAAACTAAGGTGGTACCGCGGGCTTAGCTCGTCCTTAATTAGTTTATGAATTTTTATTTTTAGGAAGGAAGGAAATAATGGAAGAAGAATTAACAAAATTAGTTGCAAGTTTAGAAAATGATCTTAAAACTTGTACAAAAGAAGCAGACATATTAAATGTCAAATCAAAATATGTGGGTAAGAAAAGTCGTATTATGGAAATTTTAGCTAGTCTTAAAGACATGAGTGTTGATGATAAACGTAAATATGGCTCACTTATCAACAATACTAAAAAGGAAATGGAAGGATTAGTTACTAAAGCTAGTGATGAACTAGCTAATAAAAGTAATATTACTTTTGATGATACTATCGATTTTGATATTACTAAAGGTTCTTTACATCCGGTAACGATTGTTGCTAAAGAGGTTACAGATATTTTAAAAAGAATGGGATTTACTGTAGTAATGGGACCTGAAATGGAATCGGAATACTATAATTTTGAAGGATTAAATATTCCTAAAGATCATCCAGCTCGGGATATGCAAGACACCTATTATTTAGATAATGGTATGTTACTCAGAACTCATACTAGCCCCATGGAAATAAGAAGCATGGAAAATTATGGTGCTCCGCTTAGAATTGCTGCTCCAGGAAGAACATTTAGAAATGAAGATTTAGATGCTAATCACGAAAATACATTTTTTCAAATTGAAGGTATGGTAATTGATAAGGGAATCACGATTGGTAATTTAATTTATATTATGCAAAATGTTTTAAGAGAAATCTTTAAAACAGATGTTAAGGTTCGTTTAAGGCCAGGATTTTTCCCATTTACAGAACCATCTTATGAACTAGATATGGGTTGTTTAATCTGTGGTGGTAAGGGATGCCCTACATGCAAGAATTCTGGTTGGATTGAACTAATTGGTTGTGGTATGACTCACCCTATGGTTTATAAATATGGTGGAGTTGATCATGAAATATATAATGGTTTTGCTTTTGGTTTAGGTTTAACCAGATTAGCCATGATGAAATATAAAATAAATGATATTCGCATTTTAAATTCTGGAGACCTTCGTGCTCTTGAAGAATTCGATATTCATTAAGGAGGTATAAAAATGTTATTATCATGTAATAAATTAAAAAGTCATATTAAAAATAGTGAAGATATTGATTGGTTAAATATTTGGGATACATTTACCTTAAGGACTGCTGAGGTTGAAAATGTTAAAAAAGTTGGCGATCAAATCGATGGCATTGTTATCGCCGAAATTAAAGAATGTGTTGATCATCCCGACAGTGACCACATGCATATATTGCAAGTTGACTGCGGCGAAAAAGAATTGATTCAAGTAGTCTGTGGAGCCCCAAATGTTCGGGTTGGTTTAAAAACCGCCTATATCAAGGTCGGTGGTCATATTGATGGCTTTGAAATTAAAGCTAAACCGCTTCGGGGAGTTTTATCTAATGGTATGTGTTGCAGTGGTCGGGAATTAGGTATAAGTGATGATCACTCTGGAATTATTGAATTGCCGGATGATGCTCCAGTTGGTATGAATATTAAAGAATACTTGCCAATTGATGATATAATCGTTGAAATTGATAATAAATCTTTAACAAATCGCCCAGATTTATGGGGACACTATGGTATAGCTCGGGAAATTGCAGCGATTACTAAACATGAATTATTACCCCTTACTTTGGCAGAGGTACCAAATGATAAAGAAGATTTAAAGATTTCCATCAAAGATCCAGATTTATGTTATCGCTATTCGGGTTTAAAACTAGAAAACATAACCAATAATAAAGTGCCATTTGATATGCAAATATTCTTATATTATGTGGGAATGCGTTCAATATCATTACTTGTCGATATTACTAACTATATCATGTTAGAACTTGGTCAACCAATGCATGCCTTTGATTCCCGCGTAGTAAAAAGTATCGAGGTTGGTAGAGCCAATGATGGTGATACTTATACAACACTTGATGGAATCGAAAGAAAATTAACAAGTGATATGTTAATGATTAAGAATGGCGACAAATACTTTGGTATCGCTGGGGTAATGGGAGGTTTAGATAGTGAAATTTTAAGTGATACTACGGGAGTATTCTTAGAATCAGCTACATTTAACGCCGGATCGATAAGAAGAACAGCAGTTGCCTTAGGGTTGCGTACCGAAGCATCCGCTAGATATGAAAAATCTCTTGATCCTAATATGACGCCGATTGCCTTAAAAAGAGCATTGTATCTAATTCGCCAACAAAATCCTAATTTAGAAATTGCCTCTAATTTAACAGATGTTTATCCAACCAAACTTGATGTTGGTCATGTCAGTTTAAAGAAAACATTGTTAAGTACTTATATGGGCTTAACTTTAGAAGATAAAGTTGTCGAAGAAATGCTTACATCTCTTGGTTTTACTGTTAAAACCACTGAAGATACTTATGAGGTAGTAGTACCAACTTATAGACATAGTAAAGATATAAGTATTGCTGAAGATTTAATTGAAGAAATTGCCCGTATGTATGGCTTGGAAAATTTTGAAGCAACACCATTAAAAGTAGAATCTGATGGTATAGAACATGAAACTATCTATAATCAAGAATATGATGTCAAAGAATTATTAGCAATTAAATATGATATGCATGAGGTTAATAGTTATCTTTGGTATGATTCAGAAATGCTAAAGGAATTTGGCATTGAAAAAACTGGTGTTAAATTATTGGGTAAAACTGAAAACAATATTTTAAGAGATGATTTAAGTTTTTCTCTTATGAATATAGTTAATTTAAATTTCAAAAATTATTCTAAATTTGATATATTTGAAATAGGAACTATTATTGTTAATAATGAAAATAAAAGAGTATTAAGCATAATTTTAGCAGATGAAGAAAAATCATTAGAAAAAAATTATAATAAGGCTAAAGAAATAGTTAAATATATCTTTAAAGTTCTTAAAAATAAAGATGTTTTATTTACTAATAACGTTAATGAAAAAGAATATTATGATGCTTCTTTCGGTAAAGTAATTAATGTTAATAACGAAAAACTAGGAGAAATAAATATTTTAAATAAAGGAATTACTAATAAAATATCCAAGAAAAAATCAATTATTTGTATTGATATAGACTTTGATAAATATGTTAATATTAACAAATCTGATATTTTAGCAACAGAAATAAGTAAATATCCAACTGTTCATTTAGATTATACAATTGTTTTACCAGATGATAAAAAATATCAAGATTTAAAAGATGTATTAGATAATTTCAAGAGTAATTTAATTAAAAAATATTCTTTAGTAAGTATTTATGAAAATAAATATACTATAAGATATATATTAGGAAGCAATAATAAAACACTAGAACAAAAAGATATTACAACATTTAAAGATAGATTTATTAAACACTTAAATGAAAATAATTTAAATATTGCTGAATAATGAATGAAGAATCTTTTCAAAAACTTTTATTAAATTTAGGCTTTGAAAATAATGGCTTCTTCTCTTTTATCAAAGGAAAAGTTCATAGATATCCTGTAGAAGATTTTCCCTGGGCTTGTATTCCAATTCTTGATGATAATCTACGCATTAAAGATATAAGAATAATTGTTCCGGAATTTCTTAATGAAAAAAGCTTACTTATAAATATTCATGAATATTATCATGCTTATGAGTTATTTAATGAACTTGGTAATATCTATGTTGAAAACTTAGATATAAGAGAAGCATATGCTAAAGATAAAGAAAGGCTATATTTGAAAATGAAAAAGTAATGTTTGTAATTGAAACATTACTTTTTTACAATCATTGTATTTTCATTTGATGAATTGATTAGATTTATTA
Source organism: uncultured Bacilli bacterium (assembly GCA_944372215.1). Lineage (GTDB taxonomy): Bacteria > Bacillota_I > Bacilli_A > RF39 > UBA660 > Onthocola_B. The sequence continues at coordinate 6,420 of CALVYL010000018.1, forward strand.
ATAAATTTTAAATTAGTAACTATTAAAATATAGTAATTTTTCTTTCTTTTTAATGCATTTTTTGAAAAAACTCTTTACATATTATAACCAAATAGGTTATAATATGTATACATAAAGGGGATGTATGATTATAATAAAAAGTAAAAGTTATTTAAAAGACTATGATAAACTAATAAAAAGAAAACATTTAGTAAAAGAAGAAAATAGAATAAAAGATATTGAAACAGTTATAAATGCCTTTAGCAATATGCAAGAGTTATTTGCATCTCCTTATAAGAATATATATAATTTTGAACAGAAGAAAAGTAATTTGAGAGAATTCTTTACTGCTAGAGTTAATAGCAAATTACGGCTTATAATGAAACCTTTAATTGGTTATCCATATAATTATGTAGAAATAGTTGAAATAGAGTTTGTTAATATTGATGATTCACATTATGGGGAGGGTTAATATGATTGGATTTGGTTCACTTTTAAGAGATTATCTTGATTATTATAAAATTTCCCAAACGGATTTTGCTGATCGTTTAGGCATAAGCAAAAAACATTTAAATAATATAATCAATGGTAAAGTTGGTATTAGTGAGGAATTAATGATTGCAATTAGTTTAATTGCTGATATAGATATTAAATTAATTGTTTTTGCTGAAAAGCAAAGAAGGGTACATAATTATTTATATGAAAAATTTAATGATGAAAAATCTATTAAAGAATTTTTAAGTACCTTTTATCTTAAAGATATGGTTAAAGCTGGTTGGATTAAATTAAAGAATGCTACTAATATTACTCAAAATGCAGTTGATTTATTAGAATATTTAAATATTAGTAGTTTTGATTTATCTGATGAATATATAAATAATAAAGTATTGTATAAAAAACGAGACGATGCTAATCAAAAAAAGATTTACTTATGGATTAAACATTGTGATAAATTAGTAATAAATCAAAGTGTTAATGAGTATTCTTCTGATAATTTAAATAACCTATTAGAGGAATTAAAACAAGAAGAAAATAAAGTATTTAATGCTAATAATATAATAAAATTACTAAATAAATATGGTATTTATTTAGTAATTGAAAAAGCATTACAAGGCACAAAAATCCGTGGATGTATGATGGTAAAAATAACTAATCCAGCAATATATTTAACAAATTTGTTTAAAGAAAAAGCTTCGTTTTATTTTGCATTATATCATGAGTTAGCTCATGTTAAAAGAAATTATAATGTGGCTAAGAATAAAATAATTATCGATGATGCATCAGATGAAGATGAAATAGATAAAATTGCATTAAACTGGATGATTGATAAAAATATTTGGCAATCAATAAAAGAAAATCCTAATAAAGTAAAAGAAATATGTCAAAAAAATAATATTCCTGTTTGCTTTGCGACATCGAGACTAGCAAAAGAAGGAATAATATCTCATAAATCAAAATTATATTTAGATAATAGAGAAAGCATTGATTATTAATTAATGCTTTTTCTTTTCCCTCTAAAAAATGGCATTTCTTTTGAAACACATTGAATTTTTGGTGTATTTATGCTAAAATTTGGTGTACGGATTGGAGATATATTAAACGCAATAAACCTATAAGATTTTTAATAAGAAATTTTGGCTTTCTATGTGGTTTTTTTGTAAAATAAGGTGGTATTAATGCAAAATGATATTGAAAAAAGTATTATAAAAACATATCGAAAAGATATATGGCGTAAGTTTACTAAAGCTGTTACAGAATATAATTTAATTAAAGATGGCGATAAGATAGCGGTATGTATCAGCGGAGGTAAAGACTCATTTCTACTGGCTAAATGTATGCAAGAACTAAAAAAGCATGGGAAAATAAAGTTTGATTTAGAATTTATTGTGATGGATCCGGGATATAGTGAAAAAAATATTGAAATTGTTAAAAAGAATGCTGAATTACTGGGTGTACCAATTAAAGTATATGATAGTAATATATTTGCTTCTTTAAAAAACATGGATTTAAAATCTCCATGTTATATGTGTGCCAGAATGCGAAGAGGTCACCTATATAAGATTGCTAAGGATTTAGGTTGTAATAAAATCGCTTTAGGTCATCATTATAATGATGTAATTGAAACTATATTATTAGGGATGTTTTATAATGGCGAAATAGTATCTATGTTACCTAAAATAAAAAGTAAAAATTTTGTTGGTATGGAACTTATAAGACCACTTTATTTAGTAAGAGAATCAAGCATAATTAATTGGGTAAATTATAATGAACTTAAATTTATTAATTGTGCTTGTCCATTAAAAGTGGAAGATTCCAAAAGAGCAGAGATAAAAGAATTAATTAAAGAGTTAAGAAAAACTAATAAATATATTGAATATAATATCTTTAAAAGTGTTGAAAATATTAATATTAATCAAGTAATGGGCTATTATGATTATGATATTAGACACAATTATTATGATGATTATGAATAGGTATTGTAATTTATTTGAAAATTTGGTATATTATAAATGTAAGTGTTACCTATACTTAGGTAACGTCTAAAGTGTTTTGGCGCTATTTATCAGCGTCTTTTTTCTTGTCAGCAATAATTGCTAGAACAAGAATTATAACTACTTGAAGAAAAATGCCTTCTTTCATTGCATTACCACACTCCTTTGTAGGATAACCCTCCTTACCCCCCCTAAAAAGAAGGAGAAGAAAAGTTGGATAACACGGCGCCGCCTAAATACAGGTAACAATTATCTATTATAATTACTATTTTTATATTTGCAATAGGTTCGACATATCTCGACAGAAGTTTTATATATAAGACAAGTAAATGTCAACAAAGTGTATAAATATTTACATTTTGGTACATTATATGTTACGATTATATTAAAATAGTGAGGTTATAAATGCAAGAAGATAAATGGTATTTATTAGATGGTGAAGATGTATTAAATAAATTAGATAGTAATGAACTGGGTTTAAGTGCGCAAGAAATAAAGAAACGTCAAAATAAATATGGTTTAAATATATTACCTAAGAAGAAAAGTGATAGTATATTTAAAATATTGTTTAGACAACTTACAGATCCAATTGTTATGCTTCTGGTAGTTACAGTTGTTTTTTCCTTTATTATTGGTGAAATAGTTGATGCTTGTGCTATTATTTTTATAATATTAATCGATTTAGTGTTAGGAACATTTCAAGAATGGAAAGCTGAAAAAACAGCTGAAAGTTTGCAAAATTTAATTAAAGATCGAGTTAGAGTAATTAGAGATAATGAAGAAATGGAAATAGATTCTAGTGAGGTAACTGTTGGAGATATTGTCTTATTAGAATCAGGCGACCAAGTTAGTGCAGATATTAGACTGCTAGAAACTCATAATTTGCAAATAGATGAATCAGTACTTACTGGTGAAAGTATGAGTGTTACTAAAAGTGCCTCAAAGTTATCTAAAGATACCAGTTTATCTGAAAGAAAAAATATGGCTTTTGCTGGTTCTACAGTAATTACTGGAAGAGCTAAAGGTGTAGTAGTAGCTATTGCTCTAAATACGGAAATAGGTAAAATCGCTAATAGTGTTTCCAAATCTAAAGATGAAGCATCACCTCTTACTATAAGGATGAATAAATTTTCTAAACAAATTAGTATTCTTGTTATAATTATTGCTATAATTATTGCCTTAATATTATTTACTAAAGGAGTATCAGGTACCGAAATATTTTTATCAGTTATTGCCCTAGCGGTATCAGCAATGCCTGAAGGTTTACCGCTCGCTTTAACAATGGCTTTAACTATAGCATCTAACAAAATGGCTAAAAAGAATGTTGTAGTTAAAAAATTGAATTCGGTAGAATCCCTTGGTAGTTGTACAGTTATTGCCAGTGATAAAACAGGAACTCTGACAATTAATAAACAAACGGCTAAAAAGATTGTGACACCTAATAATTTGGAATTTGAAATTACTGGTATAGGTTATAGCGACAAAGGGGAAATAAAGGGTAGTAATGCAGAAACCCAAAACATAGCATTACTAGGAGCTATTAACACAGAAGCAGAATTGAAAATGGAAGATGGTAAATGGATAAGTTTTGGTGATTCAATTGATATTGCCTTTCTAGCCTTAAGTAAAAAAGCCAAAGTAAATATCGAAGAATTAAAAATAATTGATCAAATTCCTTATGAATCACAAAATAAATATTCTGCCGTATTTTATGAAAAAGATCAAAAAGCACATTGTACAGTAAAGGGTTCACTTGAAAAAATATTAGAATTTTCTAAATACATGTTAGTTGATGGTAAAAAAGTAAAATTAGATGAAGCATTATTACAAGAACAAAATGAATCTTTAGCTAAAGATGGTTATAGAGTTATAGCTATTTGTGATGGTGAGGTTACTAACTTTTCTAAAAAAGAAAGTTATGGCGAAGAGTATTTAAAAGATTTTACTGTTTTGGGTTTAGTTGGCTTTATTGATCCAATAAGAGAAGAAGCAAAAGATTCTATCAAAGACTGTCATAATGCTGGTATAAAAGTTATTATGATTACAGGAGATCATCCTTTAACGGCCTTAAAAATAGCTAAAGATTTAGAATTAGTAACTAGTGAATTTGAGGTAGCTACAGGTGAAGAGGTTGAACGGGAATTAAAAAAAGGTGAAGCTAATTTTGCGGAATTTATTAAAGATAAAAAAGTATTTGCTAGAGTTACTCCCATGGATAAATTAGCTATTATTGAATCGTTGAAGAAACAAGGTGAATTTGTGGCGGTTACTGGTGATGGTGTAAATGATGCCCCAGCCATAAAAAGTGCTAACATTGGCATTGCTATGGGTAGTGGTACTGATGTTGCTAAAGAAACCGCCAACATGATAATTTTAGATGATAATTTTACATCTATAGTTAGTGGTATCGAAGAAGGAAGAACCGCCTATAATAATATTCGTAAAGTGAGTTATATGTTGCTTTCATGTGGATTAGCAGAGGTATTATTTTTCGTTTTATCCATTATCTTTAATTTACCAATGCCTTTAGTAGCTATTCAACTTTTATGGTTAAATATTGTAACTGATGGTTTGCAAGACTTTGCTTTATCTTTTGAGAAAACTGAACCAGGGACAATGAAAGAAAAACCAAGGAGTCCAAAAGAAACTATATTTAATAAAGAATTAATGCAAGAGGTACTTATCGCCGGATTATTTATTGGTTTAATTGTATTTATAACTTGGTATTATTTAATCAATGTTATGAATATTGAAATTCATTTAGCCCGTGGTTATATTATGGTATTAATGGTATTTTTACAAAATATGCATGTTCTTAATTGTCGTAGTGAAAAAACAAGTATATTTAAACTTAGTATTAAAACCAATCCCTTAATTATCGTAACTATTATCGGCGCTATTATTTTACAAGTTATAGTTATGGAGGTACCATTCTTAAGTAATTTTCTAAATACAACAACTGTTCCCATAACCCATATGATAATATTATTCCTAGCATCTACCATAATAATATTTGTTATGGAAATATTTAAATATTTCAAAAATAAAAAACACAGTTAATGTGTTTTTTATCTTTTCTTAAATAAAATTACTACTATTCCAATACCAATTATTGCTCCAATTCCAATAGCTATTGGAATATTTACATTATTATTACTTTCTTCTTTATTATTAGTATTTTCCTTTATTTCATTATCTGTATTTGTTTGAATTTCGCCGATTAATATAGAACCATCATCATTATAAGTAACTTTTAAATCAGTTGTTATATTTTCTTCTACCCAATCTTCGGTAATTGCTAAAGGAACTACATGATAATGGGGATTTATAAAGTAGGCATTTTCATCATATTCGATATTAGCTAGTGGAGAATTAAATTCTTTAACACTTTCAAATTTTGATTCAAAATCTTCTTTTGATGTAACTAAAAATTTAGTGCCATCTTCATTTAAAACAACATATTGTTTACCATCAATGTCATTGAATACCACATAATATAATTGGTTATTATTTTCATCTAAAGTATTTTCACTACTATAAAGTCCATCAAGTTTTAAAGAACCATTGCCATTAATAATATACTTATCACTATATAATACCTCAATTTCATTATTCCCATTAGTAGTTATTGTACTTTCTTCCCCTGGGCCTCCATAAATAAAAGTACTTTTATTATTTTCAAATATTAAAGTATTATTATCTCTGGTAAATGTAGCAATTAATTCTTCTTCCCCATTTGGTTTATTAACACAAGAATGACTAGTAAGTTCAATTTTACCAGATACAGAACCTATTCCACAAGTATTATCTTCAATGTATGCCCACATTATTTCATAGTCGGGTGCCTCTAAAGTGGCATTAGCAACCATAGGTATAAAACAAACACCAATACTAAGTAATTTAAATAATCTTTTCATATATCACAACTCCTTAAATATTATATTACCGATATTTTATTTGTAAGTCAATAAATATTTCTGAATCTATTGATTTTAAAATATTTTTTTAGTATTCTTGTATTGGTGATTTTATGATAGAAATAAAGAAAAGCAATGAACTCGATAATTTTCCTATTGGTATAGTTGAGGTAATATATTCTAATAAACTAGATATAAAGGCATTTTATGAATTAGTAGATAAAGAATTAGATAAATTATATGAATTATCTACTGGTTATGATCGAAAATCAATTTTTGGAGATAACTCCTATTATCGTTTTTTTAAAAAATTTAAAAAAACTTATCCTGTACTATTACAATATGAATCAATAATTTTTAAAAATAGAGAATTTCCTAAAAATAACCCTATAATTGAAATTCCCTTTCTATTGGAGTTAACTACTCTTGTTTTATCAGGAACTCATGATGTCACCAAAATAGAAGGCCCAGTTAATTTGTGCTTGAGTCACAATAAAACATCATTTGAGGGAATGCGAGGAGAAGCTCATACCTATCCTGGCGATTTATTTGCTATGGATAATAGAGGAATAATATTTAGTGAAATTGCTGGATCTGATGCTAGAACTTGTGCTAGTAAAGATAGTACTCATGTTATTTATCCAATATTTGGAGTACCAGATATTAATAAAGATATAATAGCAAATGCCATTAATAAATTAATTAGTTATATTAATGTATTATGTCCTGATGCTAAGATAGAATATAAAATAATTTAATTCTATCTTTTTAATTTATATCATTAAAAAATTCTTTTATAGGAACTCCCATAACTTTAGAGATGTGATATAAAGAATTAAGAGAACATGTTTTAAAAGTTTCATTTTCTAAATCAGCAATAAAATGATCAGAAAAATTACATTTCTCGGCCAGTTGTCTTTGAGTCCAACCTTTAAGCTTTCTTTGTTTTCTAATATTTTTACCTATTATATAATAAATGTAATTGTTATCATCTTTATTTATTTTCATGTTTTAACCACCATATATATAATTATCTTATATTTTTATGTTCCAAAAGTACTACCAATGGGTGTACTTTTGTGATATAATAATTTTGAAATAATATACGAGGAGTGAAAATAATGCGTGAAAAATTAGATAGTAAAAAGAGAACGATAATAGTAATTATTGCCATGTTAACTTTAACAATTGGAGTAACGGTAGCATATATAATTGCCCAACTAGCAGATAGTGCAGTAGGTAATACCAGCGTGATGTCAGATACAGTAGATATGTTGAATTTTGAAATTGATAAAGAAATAACTCTAAATCCCAATCAATTTAATGTAGTAGAAGGTGGAAATAATTTAACAGATACAGCAGTAGGTTCAGCCATATTAAGAGCCAATTCCACAGATAATAATGCAACATATAATTATTATGTTTATTTTCAAATAAACTCTAATAACTATATTTATACAACAGAAGACCAAAAACCAGAAATAATACTTACAATAACAGATCCAACTGGTAGTCCAGTTACATCTGTTGATGGTTTAACTTATGTTGAATCACTCGGAGGTTTTGATATAACAACTGAAATAGGATTATATATTATAGCTGACGAATATTTAATAACATCTAATTCGAGCACAGAAGAGACAGTCCAAGATTGGACATTTACAGTATCATTTATAAATTTAGATACAAATCAATATGAAAATGGAGGAAAAGAATTACTAGCGGAAATTATACTAAGCAGAAATCCACTTTTATCAAGTTATATATTAAGTTTATATACAGAAGATGGAGTAAATGGTTTATATTATCATGATGGTCAGGGTACATACACAAATTCAGAATTGGAATTGGGTGATTGTTCTTATAGATATAGTGGTAGTGATTATCAAATAGCTTCTACTTATCAAGACATATATAATTCTATAAATGATTTAATATATTATGGATATCAATATAATGGACATTCTTATAAAAATGATAATGATTTAATATACGTGGTAGCTAAAGATTATTGCGAAATAAACAATTGCTATTACGAAGATATTATTCCAAGTCAGGAGTTTGTGGAATATTTTATTTCTTTATTTGATAATGGAACAATCAAGGGAGGTTTTATACTAGATTATAACAATGAGTTTTTCTCTGTAGAAGACATAGATTATTTATCCGGTTATAATTTAGCTTTGGAACAAACAATAAATGATGGCTATGTAACTCGAAATAATATAAACAATTATGTATGCTTTGGCAGTAATGAAACAGTATGTCCTGATGATAACTTGTATAGAATAATTGGAGTGTTTAATGATGAAATAAAATTAATCAAAAGCACTAGTATTGGGGAATATCCCTGGAGAGAGGATGACCTAGCTAGTGATGCCTATAATTGGGAGGCATCAGATATAGTTGATACATTAAATATTACTTATTTAAATAATTTTAGTTCAGAATGGTCTGACTTGATTGCGACTCATAATTGGAAAGTTGGAAAATTAAACATTGATGATTTTTATAGTGTTAATCCTCTTCGTGTTACATTTGATTATGAATTAGGGGCTTTTAGTAGTAATGAAACTTATAGTTCAAAGATAGGACTGATGTATCTTTCTGATTATCTTTATTCTGCAGACTCATCTACTTGGGATACAAATCCTGAATCATTTGGGTGGGGATTATTTTTAGTAACTATGACTTCTAAAAAAACAAATCCCTATGATTCATGGCTATTTTTAGCATTTGAAGAATGGACTATTACAGTTAGTTATCGTAATGATGGAGCATTAGGAGCATTCTTTAATGTTGAAAGTGGCGGATTATCTATTACTAATGCATCTTATTCTCTTTCGGTCAGACCAACCTTCTACCTCAACTCTGATGTAACATTTTCTTCGGGTGATGGCTCAATTGATAATCCTTTTAGAATTGAAATTTAATCATTTTTGATTAAATTTTTTTAAACTACTTTTATCTTGAAAATAAATGTGATATAATAGAAACATAAGTTACCAATAGTTAGGAGAGTGATGATATGCCTGCTACGATTGAGTTAAGTAAAGAACACATTGTAAAGGTTGCAGTAAAGATGGTAAATGAAACTGGTTGGGATAGCATTAATGCTCGAAGCTTAGCTAAAAAATTAGGAGTCTCAACTAAACCTTTGTATCGTATTTATAATAATATGGATGAGATTAAAAGTGATATATATAAAGAGATATCAAGGCAATATGATGAATTTATAACAAGTAGAGTAGATAATAAAAAAGCATTAATAACTTTATGTATTGCTTATGTTGAATTTGCTCAAGAATATAAGAATTTGTTTATTAGTTTATTTTTAAGCAATAATTTAAAATGGCAAAGCTTTGAAAATGTCTTAGATGAAAAATGGAATCAATCAACAATAATTAATTTAGTTAATAAACACGGCTATAGTTTTGAAGAAGCTAAAAGTTTATTTATGAACCTTTGGTTATATGCAAATGGCCTAGCAACATTAATTGCTACCAATGAAATAAAGATAGATGAAAAAGAAATATTAGTAAGATTAGTTAAAGCATACAAAGTTTTTGCGAAAAATGAATAGGGGTACTTTACAAATAACGACAAAAAAAGTATAATTGACGATAGGGAGGAAGATAGTGAAAAAATTATTAGTTAGTTTATTGGTGGCATTAAGCTTAGTTACAGTTTCCAATGTTAAAGCTGATGTTGATTTACCGGAACTAACTGATCATGAAAAAGTAACTGTATATTTATTTAGGAGTAGTACTTGTCAACATTGTCACGATTTTCTAATGTACTTTGCTGAAAACTATTATAAATATCAAGATTATTTTGAAATAGTATCTTATGAGGTAAGAACTGATGGTAATGCTGATTTAATGTATGATGTTAAAGATTATTTTGAAGAAACTGCTTTAGGTTCAATTCCATATATAGTTATTGGTGATTATGATCAATTAGGATTTGGTAATACAGATGCCGCAGGAGAAGAAATCATTACTCAAGCCCTTAATGCATATCAAGATGATTCATATGAAGATGTAGTAGCACCGATAATTGCTGAAAGTGATTATAGTTTAACTGCAGAAACACTAGAAGAAGCTTGTCAATCATCAAATATTAGGTATTCTGATGGGGAAACATCAGAAGAAGGACTAAGTGATGGTGCAATTGTTGCAATAATATTTGCTGTTATTATAGTTGGTTTTGGATCATTGGTATTATTTTCCAGACAACAAAAGAAAAATTAAATATTAAGAATTGGTGTTCCAATTCTTTTTAAATTCATTAAAAAAGAATGTATCTTCAGTTTGATACATTCTTTTTGTTATTCTAAATTATATTTATTTATTGAATATACTCTATTACCATCAGTATCCAAATAATATTGGGCAATTACCTCTTCTGTGCCATCACTATATTGTAAAGATAAAACCATTTCTACAGTATAACCAACAAGACCATTTCCAGTAGTATTTAATACTGGGTTAATATTTATATCCAAATTCCTTGGTATTTCTCTATCAACATTAATATTATAAACCTCTCTTTGTAATTTCTGAGTATCAGCATCTGCTAAATCCCTGGCGGCTTTTTGTATTCCAGGATCTTGATAAAGATTTAAATCTAATGCACAACCATTATTTGCTGCTGCTAAGTTAACTCCTAAAATATAAGTATTTGAATCATATTCAGAACCGCCATAACGACAGGTTGTTGGTGTTCCAGTATTTCCTCCATCACCAATTGTTAATGTAACACTTTGAGCGGGTGTAACATTTCCAGAAGAATCACTTGCGACAATTTGAATTGTATATGACCCCTCAGCAGTATATGAGCTATAATCTATTGTATTACCATCTTGATCTAAGCCACTTTCATAAAAAGCAACCTCACAACTTTCGTTGCTATTATCAATACAACTAGTTACAAAATCTTCAGCATCATAACTTTCCCCAACATTAATTGTAACGTCTCTTGTCGCTAACATTGGGGCAGTAGTATCAACTACCTCAATAGATGAACGATAATTGGTTCCATTAATTTCTATATTTACATTATAAGTTCCTATTTGCGTCAAATTTACACCAGAATAATCAGGGTTTATATCATCGGAACTAACGTTTTGTAATTCTCTAAAAAATGCTGAAACATCTGGTATTTCTCCGTTAATTTCTACTAATACTCGATCCTGCATTTCTATTATAGGATCTGGAGTATCTGCTGAACCTCCGCCATCAATACTTACAATTAAAATTACAGTTATAAAAATTACTAAAATACAACCTCCAACAATCAAATACGCTTTCATAGATCTATTGGAAGAGCCTTTTACTTTTTGATTAAAAAATTTACCAGCCAAAGTAATTCCTCCCTATTCATATAATAATATTATCATATTTGCGCCAAATATCCAATATAAAAATATCAGAATAAACCACTTTTTTGTAAAAAACACCGTAAAATGATTGTAAATTTAATAAAATTATGGTATTATCGTTATTGCAGATTTATATTTTTAATATAATTTGTTAAGTGGAGGGGAAAAATTGCGGACTTTGCCCAAACCACTTACGCGAAAAAATTTTATAGGAGGTGTTTTCGTGGCTAAAGAAGTCGTAAAGAAAATTAAATTACAAATTGAAGCTGGTAAAGCAACACCTGCACCACCAGTTGGTACAGTACTTGGACCTGCAGGAATTAATCTAGGTGATTTCTGTTCTAAGTTTAATGAAGCAACTCGTGATAAAATGGGTGATGTCGTACCTTGTGAAATCACAATTTATGATGATAGAAGTTTCGATTTTGTATTAAAAACTGCCCCAGCAGCATTTCTTTTAAAGAAGGTTGCTAAAGTAAATAAGGGTAGTAAAAAAGGTGCAAATGAAATTGTTGCAACAATTTCCCAAAAAGATTTAAGAGAAATTGCTGAAACAAAAATGCCTGATTTAAATGCTTATGATGTTGAAGCTGCTATGAAGCAAATTGCTGGTACAGCTAGAAACATGGGTATTGCAGTTGAAGGCGTAAATGATGCTGAACTTGAAAAGCAAGCTGCCGAAGCTCTAGAAGAAGAAAAAGAACAAGCTAAGAGAGAAGCTGAACTTGCCGAACTTGAAGCTGAAGCTAAAGAAATGGCTGAAGCCGCTAATGTAGATGTTCCAGTTCACGGTGAAGACGAAGAAGAAACAACTGAAGAAGAAAATTAATTTTAATAAATTTATTGTCCGCTTAAAATACCACAGTTAAGGAGGAAGAAAATGAAAAAACATGGAAAGAAATATGTGGAAGCATCTAAAAATGTAGATAGAAATACTCTATATAGTTTAGAAGATGCAATCAAATTAGTAAAAGAGACTTCAGTTACTAAATTTGATAGTACTGTTGAGGTAGCTATTAAGTTAAATATTGATTCTAAAAAATCAGATCAACAACTTAAAGGCTCTTTATCCCTACCACATGGTACTGGTAAAACTAAAAAAGTTTTAGTTATTGCTAAAGGTGCACTAGCTGATGAAGCTAAGGCTGCTGGAGCTGACTTTGTTGGAGATAAAGACTTACTAGATAAGATTAAAAATGAAAGTTGGTTTGATTTTGATGTAGTTGTAGCTACTCCAGATATGATGCCAGAGGTAGGTAAAATTGGTAATATTCTTGGACCAAGAAATTTAATGCCAAACCCTAAAACTGGTACAGTTACTACAAAAGTTGGAGCAATAGTTGAAGAACTAAAAAAAGGTATGGTAATGTATAAGAATGATAAGTTTGGAAATGTTCATACTATCATTGGAAAAGTATCTTTTAATGAAAATAAATTAAAAGAAAACCTTGAATATGTTGTTACAAGTATTGCTAAAGCTAAACCAAGTACAGTAAAAGGTAACTTTATAGAAAATATTTCCATTTCAACAACTATGGGACCTGGTATAAAGGTCGATAAAAATAGTTTTGACATTTAGTTAAAAATATATTATAATACAAGTTAGAAAAAGCGAATCCAAAGACAGTAGGCATCAAGTTAAGTCCTACCGAGGGGAACTTAAATACTTTTATTTTGAGCTTCCCTAGGGAAGCTTTTCTAATATAAAAGGAGGATATATGGCAAGCACAAAGATTCTTGAACAAAAGAAGAAGACTGTCGATGAAATTGTTGACAAGCTTAAGAATAGTGAATCTGTTATTATATTCCAATATCAAGGCATGAGTGTTGCGGATTTAAGTGACTTAAGAAGAAAACTTAAAGA
>CALVYL010000019.1 GCA_944372215.1 uncultured Bacilli bacterium
ATTTTCAACAACTTTGAGAGAATATTTCTCTCAAAGTTGTTATTTTTTAATATAATATGCAAATTTTTATTACATATTCTTGTAAAATAAAAGTATATATGATAAATTTAATTTATGGTGATAATTAATGAGTAATGAAGAAACGATTCTTTTTGTTATATTTTTTTCTATAGCTTTTATTTTAATATATAAATATATAAGATTATATTTAAAAAAGAAACATATGATAAAAATAAATGCAACAGTAACTGATGTAATAAAAAGAACTACCTATCAAAAAAACATGTATGTTTATTTTTATAAATATAAATTTAAAGGTGAAGAATATAATACAAGTGATAATACCAGATATAAGATACTAGGCTTTAACCCTAAAATTAATGATACATATGAAATGTTTATTAACACTAAAAAACCTAGTGAATGTATTACTCCACTAGATTTATTCTTAAGTAAAATATCTTTAATATTAAGTATAGTTTTAATAATAGTACCTTTTATAATTTAGAAAATAACAGAAATTGGGTAAGAATTATATTTTTCATTCAGTGGAATAGTATCTGGATAAAAACATAATAACCCTCCATTGCCAATTTTAAAATTTTTATTTTCTAAAATTTTAAAATTATTTAACATAGACAGTTTAGGATTAGCTGTTTTCTTTATTTCAAAAGGATAAATAATATCATCCTTTTCAATAATTAAGTCTATTTCTTTTTGATCTTTATCGCGATAAAAATATATACCATAATTTAAAGTTTCTTTATTATTTCTTTTATTCTTAATTAGTTCACTGATTATAAAAGTTTCTAAAAAATGTCCAGAAGTACTTGCATTCATCAAAGTTTCGACTGAATTCCATCCACATAAATAAGCACACAAACCAGTATCTAAAAACACAATTTTTGGTGTTTTAACAGCTCGGTTTAATTTCTTATTAAAATATGGTTGTAATAAATATATAATATCACTAGCTTCTAAAATGGAAATCCACCTTTTAGCAGTATTAGCATCAATATCTGCATCTTCACTTAAAGAGCTATAATTTAGCACCTCACCATTTCTAGCAGCTACTGCTACCAAAAATCTTTTAAATTTTATAAGATCTCCAACTTGAGCTAAATCTCTTACATCTCTTTCTAAGTAAGTTGTAATATAATCTTCAAAAAAGACATTTCTATCAATATTTTGAGCAACATATTCTGGCATGCCACCTTCAAATATATTTTTAAATACAGCATTAATGTCTAAATCAATATTGCTTTCAATGTGCTCTGGATTAAATAGTTTTGATGAAAATCCCATTTTTTCTGCTAAACTTAAACTAGACATTTCTAATATTGATATTCTTCCCGCTAAAGATTCTGACACATTTTTCATGAGTTCAAATCTTTGTGAGCCAGTTAACCAATATTTGCCCTTTTCATTAGTATTGTCTACATCCATTTTAATATATGAAAGTAATGCAGGAGCATATTGAATTTCATCAATAATTAATTTTCCGTTATATCTTTGCAAAAAAAGCTTTGGATCTTCACTGGCAAGTGCTCTTAAATTCCAATCATCTAAAGTTACATATTCTCTATCGCTTTCTTTAATGCTTTTAACAAATGTCGATTTTCCTACTTGTCTTGCTCCAGTTATCAAGACAACTTTTCTGGTTTCGGAAATCTTTTTAAACTTTTCTTCAATATCCCTTTTTATCATTATTTTTCCCTCCATCATTATTATATCAAATACTGCTATATTTGTCTATGGCAAATCCGGAATTGATTCCGAATTTGCCATACTTTTCTTTTCGCCATCATAAACATTGGGATTCAAGCATGGCCAATTTTTATAATTTGGCTAAATTAATTAATCTATCAAGTAATTCAGTATAACTAATACCACCATATTCTATTAATTTTGGATACATACTAATATCAGTAAAACCCGGTAGTGTATTTATTTCATTTAAATATATCTTATTAGTATTATCTTCTAAGAAAAAATCAATTCTTGATAATGTATCAATTCCAACAACCCTAGAAGCCCTAAGAGCAATATCTCTAATTTCATTCATAATATTTGGATCAATATCTGCGGGTATAACAGTTTTAGATTCCTCATTTTTGTATTTAGCATCATATGAATAAAATACATCAGAAGCTAAAATTTCACCGATGGTTGATGCGTTATTACCAAGTATAGCACATTCAAGTTCTCTTCCAACAATATTTTTCTCAATTAGTATTTTATCATCTAAGTCTTTGACATTATACAAGGCATCAATTAATTCATTTAAATCACTGACCTTTTTTACTCCCACTGATGAACCAAGCCTTGCAGGTTTTACAAACACTGGATAATTTAATTTGTTTCGAATTAATTTATCAATTTCTAAAACACTAACCTCTTCATAATCAAAAGAATCATTTACTAAATAAAATTTATTGTTATCGCACTTAATATATAAATCTGGTGCAACATTAATACCAGCATGTTTTAAAACATATTTAGTGAATACTTTATCTATACAGATGCTACTAGTAAGCACTCCACAACCAACATATGGAATATTAAGCATTTCAAGCATGCCTTGAATAGTGCCATCTTCCCCGTTTTTGCCATGAAAAACTGGTATCACGCATTCTAGACTACTCAAGAATTTAAAAACATTCTTAATCCTCTTTTTCCTTTTGGGTAACCACCCAAAAGTTTTTTTAGGCATATCTTCTAGCACATGATACCAGTCTCCAGATTTATTAATATATACTGGATATATTTTGTATTTATCGTTATTTAAATGATTAATCACACTACAAGCACTTGCAACACTTACCTCGTGCTCACTAGATGTACCACCAAACAAAACCCCTAATTTCATAACTCCCCTTATCTTAATGCATCTACTATTTCCTTAAATTTCATTGAGTTACTAGCTTTAATAAGTATGTAGTCTCCAGGTTTTATAATATCTTTTAAAAACTTGATAGCATCACTATTATTATCAAAATGTACTGCATCTATTTTATCTTTAGCTTCTTCATAAATGTAGTTTGCCTCTAGCCCTACTGTAACTAATATATCTATTCCTTCTTCAACTACTAATTTGCCAATTTTTCTATGTAATTCTTCTGTGTAATTTCCCAGTTCAAACATTGAACCCAATACAGCAATTCTTCTTCCCCCTAGAGATGCCAAATACTTAATAGCATAACTCATTGAATCATAGTTAGCATTATAAGAATCATCTATAATTGTTATATCTGATTCCCTATTTATTATATTCATTCTGTTGCTACTAAGTTCAAATGACCTAATTCCTTCATAAATATCTTTGTATTCTTCATGATACAAATTACCAACAGCAATACCCATTAAAGCATTAAAAACAAAGTGTTCTCCAGATACTGGTACTAAATATTCTTTATTTAAAACTTTAAAAGTACTACTATTATCCTGAATATTTATATCAGTTGCTAAATAATCAGAATTATTATTGATACCAATAGTGATAATATTAAATTTATCTTTATTTTCTAAATACCAATTATGTAATAATTCATTATCATTGTTAATTATTAAATAGCCATCTTCATCTAATCCTTCAAGTATTTCTAGTTTGGCTTTTAATATATTTTCGCGACTTCCTAAATTACCTATATGAGCTGTACCAATATTAGTAATTATTGCTACATTAGGTTTAGCAATATTAGTAAGATAACTTATTTCTCCAAAATGATTCATACCCATTTCTAAAACTAATATTTCGCTATCCTCATCCATACTAAGAATAGTTAAAGGTAGTCCTATATGATTATTTTTATTACCACAAGTTTTATAAGCTCGAAATTGTCTTTTTAATACACTATAAACAATATCTTTCGTCGATGTTTTTCCCGCACTACCAGTTATGGCTACCACATCACTATTAAAAGTACTCCTTTTATACTTAGCTAACTCTCCTAGGGCTTTAACAGTATCTTTAACAACAATTATTGATTTATTATTATCTTCTAAATACTTTAAATCTGTATCATTTATAACATAATTATCTAATATTACTACTTTAGCTCCTTTATTAAAAGCTTCCATATAAAACAAATTACCATCATTATTTTCTCCTTTAATTCCTAAATAACAGCCATTTTCTTTTATTTTTCTAGTATCATTAGTAAAATTAGTAATTTTGCCATCTATTTTATTTATTATTCTTACAATTTCTATATTTTCATATATATTTAATATATCCAACTCAAACACCACCATTCATAGACATTATACTCTATTTTAATAGTTTTGTATATGCCTCATCAATATTACTTACCAAATTAATTGTCATCTTTTCTTTAACAATCTGCGGCAAATAAACTAAATCCATTTCATTATCTTTAGGTATAAAAACCTCTTTTATACCATGGTTATAAGCTCCGATTAACTTTTCTTTTAATCCGCCAATTTTTAAAACATTACCATTCAAAGAAATTTCCCCAGTAAAAGCTATATCACTAGCAATTTTCTTCTTTTCTAATAATGATAATAATGCCATAATAGTAGCCAGTCCAGCTGATGGACCATCTTTTTTTAAATCAGCACTTAAATAATGAAAATGTAAATCTATTTTACTTAAGTTATATTTATATTTATTTTTTACTACACTAGTAATTACCTCAATACTTTCTTTCATTACATTTCCTAAATTACCAGTAGTAATAATTTTGCCACTCCCTGATATTGATATGACCTCAACAGTAGATATTGCTCCCCCATTTTTGGTATAAGCTAAAGCATTAGTAACTCCTATATTATCTTCTTTTAAAGTAGTAACACTATATTTAGGATTACCTAGTAATTTTACAACTTTATCCCGAGTGATAGTTTTAATATTATTAATAGCCATTTTTCTAACTAAAGATATTAATACTCTATTAAGTTCCCGAACCCCAGCTTCATTAGTATAATTATTAATTATAAAATATATTAAATCATCACTAAATCTCTCTTTTTCTACTAATACATGTTCTTCACATATCTTAGGTAATAAATATTTACGAGCAATATCTTTCTTTTCAAATATCGTATAACTATTTAAATTAATTACCTCTACTCTATCTAGTAAAGCATAAGGAATATCTTCAAGGTAATTGGCTGTTAGAACAAATAAAACATTAGATAAATCAAAAGGTTCTTCTAAATAATTATCGACAAATTTTTTATTTTGTACCGGATCTAATATTTCGAGTAAAACACTAGCAGGATCGCCCTTATAATCTTTTACCATCTTGTCGACCTCATCAATTAATATGACGGGATTATTAGCTCCGACTTTATTAATACCACTAATTATTTTGCCGGGGGAAGATGCTAAATAAGTTTTTCGGGAACCAACAAGTTCGGTAGCATCATTTAGACCGCCGACACTAATTTTATAAAACTTACGATTCATCGCATCAGCAATAGACATAGCAATACTTGTTTTTCCAACTCCTGGAGGCCCCACCAAACATATTATCGGCGGATTGATATTTTTATTGATATTTTTAATTGCCACATATTCAGTAATTCTTTCTTTTGTTTCCTCTAAACCATAATGGGTTTTATCTAAGCTTTCGCGTACTTTATTAAAATTAGAATTTTCTTTAGTACTCTTATTCCAAGGTAAATTTAATAAATAATCTAAATAATTTCTAATCACACTAAACTCTGGAGAAGATTCATTCATAAATTCTAACTTTTTAATTTCTAATTCTACTTTTTCTTTAACTTTACTAGAAAGCCGTAATTTAGCAAGCATTTCTCTAAACCGTTTAATTTCACTATTAGTAATAGTTTCTTCCCCTAGTTCTTCATTAATAATCTTTACTTTTTCTTTTAAAATAAATTTTCTTTGATCTTCACTTAATACATCATTTACTTTATTATCTAATTCACTATCTAATTCTTGTACTTTTATTTCTTCGGACATATCTATTATTAAAGCCTTAGCTCTTTTAATAGGATTAATCTCTTGCATATATCGTAGTTTTTTAGCAATATCAAAAGGTAAGAACGATGCAATAATATCTGTTGCCTTATTTAAATCTTTATCTGTTAATAAATTTAATATATCATTAGAAGAATTACAAATTGAAATATATTCCCGCAATACACTATTAAGCTTACGAGTTATGGCTCTTTCTTCTTCTTTAACAATCGCCGGTAATTCGATATACATAACCTCACTATACAAAATATCATCAGTAGTATTGTAATATTTATTAACCGCAACTCTTTTTAAGCCCTTTAGTTTTATTTTCATTCCCCCATCGGTGGCTATTCTACTTTTAATTTTAGCAACAACCCCAACTTTAGGTAAATCATCTACCCCCGGTTCTTCTTCAAAGGTATCCATCGGCGCAATAACTAAAATCTCACTATTAAATTTATTAGTGGCTTCAACAACAGTTTTTTTACTAATTGTATTATTTAATTCTAATTTGATTTCCTGATTAGGAAGGATAATTAAATTCTTTAAAATTATTACTGGAATATTTTGCATAGTTACCTCCCAAACTAAAAGTTATTATATCTATTTTCACCAAATTTGTAAAGTAAAATCACCAATAAATTTTAACAACATACCATATTAGTATAAAAGGAGGTTTACGGTGTTTAACTCATTTATTAATTTATCTTATCCGTTGCAAGCTTTTATTGCCTGTTTATTTACTTGGCTTATTACCTCTCTTGGTTCCGCCGTCGTATTTTTATTTAAAAAAGTTAATAAAACAGTTTTAGATGCTATGCTAGGCTTTGCAGCAGGAGTCATGATTGCTGCAACATTTTTCTCTTTATTATCACCAGCCATTGAAATGGCCACCAATTTAGAAATGATTGCTTGGTTAGTAGTATCTATCAGTTTTTTTGGGGGAGGATTACTTTTATTTTTGGGAGATAAAATATTTGATCATTTTACGAAGAAAAAAGAAAATAAAAGTAATACTAAAAGAATAGTTATGTTAATATCTTCCATAACTTTACATAACATACCAGAAGGTTTAGTAAAAATGGGTAGTTTTTTAGAACAATTTATGCTAAAATTAATATAAGGAGTGATTCTCATGAACATATATTTAAAAGCGGAATTAGAAAAAATAACACAAGAACAAAAAAGACTATTAGCAAAAGCTAAAAATAGTTCCTTGATGGCAACTACTTTAGCTAATGATCACAACGCTGTATTAAAAGAAGATTTAGAAAAATATAATGCTCTTTTTAGAATGCAAGAAATAGTCAACAAACATTTTTTAAACATTAAAAATCGTAATGAATATTTAGAACTTGCCAAATTAGTAGGATTTAAGGAATTAGATGGCTATACCTATCGAATGATGGTAAGTACGCAAGTTTTATATGACCGGGAATTAGTACTTACTAATCGCCGCATTAATGAATTAAAAAAAGCTAATATTAATCTAAATGAAAACGCCGAATATCAAGCTTTATTAAAAATGCAAGAAATTCTAAAAAATGGCTTTGATACTATGGATTATCGTTATGATTATTTAAAATTAAGATCTCTTACTAACTTTCCTAAAATAAGTAATGATGAATATTTAATTTTAATAAATCAAAAACTTACTAAAGACCAAAAAGAACCAATCAAAGTTGAACCAATAAAAAATGATTTAAATCCACGCGTTAAAAATGAAGAAGCATTAGTTATTGTGCCTAGTCCCAAAAAAGAACTTGTTAGCATTCCGGATACTCCCAAAAAGAGTATGCCTCCAAAAGAAGAAGAAAAAGAAACCAAAACTAAAAGCTCTAGCATTCCCTTTAAAACAGTTAATGGTAAATCTGTAGTTGATATGGATTATTGGGATACATTACTTGGTGTAGATAATCAAAAGGCTGAAAATACTAATAACCAACCAAAACAAGTTGTATCTGAACCTAAAGAGGCTACTCCTCCGAACGTTGAGACAACTAAAGTAGAAAGTCCTAAATTTGCCGATGGTCAAAAAATAAAAGTAGTCAAAAAAAGAAAAGGCGCAATTAATTGGTTAAGTAAAAATAAAAAACAAATATTAATTGCCCTAGCCATTGCTTCTTTAGTTGGAGCTATTATTGCTGTTTTATTTCAAGTATTACCAGCCATAAATGCTGCTACGCAAGCCGCCGAAATATCCAAAATTGGTACATCGATGGTCAATAACTCTCTAGCATGGCATGGTGCCGATACAGCAACCCAAACCATATTACACTCTAGTAACGTTACTCTTGCTGAAAACCTGCAAAATATCGCTGGTATTCAAAGTGCCTATAATAATGCCACAGGAGTATGGACTGTCGGCGGATCAGAACTAACCCACTTTGCGGCTAATGCTGCTGATGCTGCTAATGCTACTATTTCTGGAGCGACATCGACAATTCATAACCTTTTAGGTATCACTGGCATCGGTACACTCGGCGCCGTCGGAGCTCTAATCACTAAAAATAAATCAGCAGAATATCAAGAATATCATGATCAAATAATCCAAATGGGAGCAATGAGTGAAGAAGAACAAAAAGAATTAATACTTTCTATTCATAACTCACCAACCCTTACCGATAATGAAAAAGGACGCCTAATAAGGAAAGCAGCCAAAATGCAAGAAAAAATTAAAAAATATGATACAAAAATGGGGAGGTAAAAATGCAAATAGATGACATTATAGAATTAGAAAATAATAAAAATTATTTATTACTATTAGAAAGTATATTAGATAACTCCAAATACTTTCTAGCTGTTGGCTTAGATGAACATGATGAACCAACTAAGGAATATGTAGTTTTAAAAGAAATAATTGAAAATGATGAAACATTTGTTTCACAAATTAACAATCCTATTATTTTAAACCAATTAATTGCGGATTTCCAAGAAGATTATGATGACGAATATAATAATTAACATCATATATCTTTTTTTATGACATAAAATGTATTATGAAAAAATTTAAATATTATTTAATTTATTCTCCTAAAACAATAAAAAGGATTAAGGATCTCAAACATGCCAAATAACGCCGGTCTATATATAAGATTATCTAAAGAAGATAAAAACGAATCTATCAAAAATCAAAAAAATTTACTAATAAAATATGCTACCGATAATAATTTTAATTATAGTATTTATATTGATGATGGTTATACGGGAACCAATTTTAACCGACCATCTTTTAGTAAATTATTACAGGATATTAATAATCAAAAAATAGATACTGTTATTGTTAAAGACTTATCAAGATTAGGAAGAGATTATATTAAAACCGGGGAATTAATTGAACATTTCTTCCCTATTCATAATATTCGTTTTATAGCTATAACAGATAATATTGATACTATAACAGATAATGCTAATATCGATATTGCCCCCTTTAAATATATTTTAAATGATTTATATGCCAAAGATTTATCTAAAAAAATTCGTTCTTCCCGAAAAACTATGCAAGAATTAGGCCTTTGGACCGGTGGTTGTATTCCTCTTGGTTATATGCAAAGTAAAACAAATAAGAATAAATTAGTAATTAATAAAAAAGAAGCCATAATTATTAAAAAGATATATAATTTATATCTAAATAATCATTCTCTAAATGATATTAAAAAAATATTAAATAAAGAAAATATCCCTACTTTTAATAAAATAAGAAAAAATAAAAATAATCTTTGGACTAACCAAAGTATTAAAAAAATATTAACTAACCCTATTTATACTGGCACATTAGTTCAAAATAAACAACAAAGATTAAGTTATAAATACCGTAAAATAATTGATAATAACATAGAAGATTGGATAATAGTTCAAAATACTCATCAACCAATAATTAATCAACAAGATTTTAATAAAGTAAATAAAACATTAAATATTAAACAAAATAGACATGATAAATTAGAAAATAAATTATTAGATAATTTATTATACTGTCATGAATGTAAACATCATTTAGGTATTAGAAGACAAAAAAACAAATATTATTTATGCTGTAATAATTATCGATATAATAAAAATAATTGTACCGCCCATGGCTTTAGTTATAAAAAATTAGAAAATGATATTATTAATATAATTAAAACTAAATTTAATTTTAAATTAAATAGAGAAATACTATTAAAGATTATTAATAAAATTGAAATATCCCAAGACAAAAAAGTATTTATTTTTTTTAACGACTAATTGCTACCCATAAATAATATACCAGAAGGTATGGCCATTGGGGTTGCATTTGGATCAATTTTTTATGGTATTGAAGGGGCAACTTTAACTGCAGCATTAATGTTAGCTCTTGGTATTGGTATTCAAAATTTTCCTGAAGGATCAGCAGTTTCACTACCCCTAAGAAGAGAAGGATTAAGCAGAAAAAAAGCCTTTTTACTTGGTTCTCTTAGTGGTATTGTTGAACCATTTTCAGCACTTATCGGTGCAATACTAGTTTTAAAAGTACAATTTCTATTACCAATATTATTATCATTTGCTGGTGGCGCAATGATTTATGTAGTAATTCAAGAATTAATACCAGAAAGTCAAACAAATAAAAAGAAAAACCTAATGGCTCTATTTACCATATTAGGCTTTGTTGTAATGATGATTTTTGATGTAGCTTTAGGTTAAAAGACTGTAAACACAGTCTTTTTATTATTCTAAAACCATGTTATAATTAGATTATATTAAAACCAATACAGTTACAAAAATACACTGAAATAGTTAGTTGATATAGTGAAAGGTAGATAATAAAGGAAATAAAAGCTATTTCTTTTAGTTTTCGTTATTATATAATTCTTGATATAATTTATTATTTTTCATTAATTCTTCGTGAGTACCTTGAGCTATTACTTTACCTTCATCAACCAGATAAATTATATCCGCATCGATTATCGTTGAAAGTCTATGGGCAACAATAACTATAGTATGATCCTTAACTAGATTATCTATAGCTTTTTTTATTTTACTTTGATTTTCATTATCTAAAGCACTTGTTGCTTCATCAAATAAAATGATTTTACTATTTTTAAGCATAGCTCTTGCTATCGCTATTCTTTGTTTTTGACCCCCACTTAAGTTTATTCCCCCTTCACCAATTAAAGTATCATATTTATCTGGTAAACTCATAATATAATTATCTATTTCTGCTAATTTACAAGCTTGTCTAATTTTCTTTAAAGATAAATATTTATCTAAAATTTGGAAATTTTCTAATATGGTTTTATTAAATAAAAATGGTTCTTGGCGAATTATAGCAATATTTTGATTAAATGATTCTTCATCAAAATCTTCAATTGGATAATCGTCAATTAATATAACTCCCGAATTAACATCAAAGTATCTTAATAATAAATTAAAAATCGTTGTTTTACCTTGACCACTTTTACCAACAATAGCAATCTTTTTATTACTAGGTAAACTTAAATTGAAATTTTCTAAAACATTACCTTCTTCTTTATCATAACTAAATGTAACATTTTTAAATTCAATATTACCTACTATATCCGTTTTATGTAAACTACCAAACTTTATATCACTATACAATTTATTGCTAAGAATATCATCCACTCTTTCAATTGCTACTTTAACTCTTTGGTAAGATGTTGAAATACTCATTGCCCATTCCACTAAAAAGGTAAAACGATAGACATAATAAGTCATAGCCATAAAAAAGCTTATATCATTTTTACCAGTAGCTATGAGTAATATACAAGTAATAAATACAACTATTTCAAATATACCTCCGAGTGAAAATGTTGTTCTATAATAATTTTCTTCATCAACCATTTGTTTGATAGATTTTTTAAAAGTACTATGAATTATAGTTTTAACAGTCTCATTAATTCTTTCTCTAATTCCCAAAGCTCTTATTTCTCTTATTCCGCGGATTGATTCATTAACCTCAGCAACTGTTTTATCTTTATCTTCTTGGATCTTTTTTTGACTATTTTTAATTAATGGTAAATATTTTTTAGAAAATAAATAAAATATGACAAAATAAATTAATATTTCTAAAGCTACTATATAAGAATTAAACAAAATATAAATAAATATTAAAAAGGCCGCAAATAAAGAGCCGATGACATTTACTAGTTGTCTAAAAGTCTCAGTAATAGTACTAGAATCATTAACAACACGGTTTATTAGCTCACCACTACTCATTTTTTCAAAGGCTCTAGCAGGTAATAATCCCACTTTAATGTATACCTCACCACTAATTTTTTCCATTGTTTTACTACAAGCTTCTTTCATATATATTTTGCCATATTTAGAAAAAAACATATTATCTACTAAATTTAAAACAAGATAAATAATTAAAATAAAGATGGCTACTCGGAAATTATTGTTAACTACACTTGATGTAGCTTCTCCGATTAAATAACCAAAAGCTACCCCAATAATAGAACTTAAGAACAATAAAATAAAAGATTTAATAAAAAGTTTCTTTTCACCCCAAAAATACTTTTTAATAAATCTTACTGTATCTTTAAAATTCATAACTACTCACCCTTTTTTAATTCTTCTTTTAACTCATATAATAAATTTAATGCTGCAATTGGTGTTGTATTCATTAAATCTATTTCTTCTATTTTCTTTTTTATTATATCATCTTTTTCATTATTTGGGAAGAAATCCATGCTAAGTTGAACTTTTTCTGGAGATTCTTTCTTTTTAGCTTTAGTTTCATATTCATTCAATATTTCATTAGCTCTGTTAAGTAAACTATCAGGCATTTTAGCCAGTCTTGCGACATGGATACCATAACTTTTATCCACCGCTCCATCTTTAACTTTATGTAAAAAAGTGATAGTATCACCATTTTCAACGGCACTTACATGAACATTTTTAATATTTTTAAATTTTCGATCAAGCTTGGTAAGTTCATGATAGTGCGTTGAAAATAATGTAAATGCTTTAATGTTTTCACTAATATATTCAAGTATTGCTTGAGCAAGACTCATTCCATCATAAGTGGCAGTACCTCTTCCGAGTTCATCAAATAAAATTAAACTATGAGCGGTCGCATTACATATGGCATTTCTGG
Source organism: uncultured Bacilli bacterium (assembly GCA_944372215.1). Taxonomy (GTDB): domain Bacteria; phylum Bacillota_I; class Bacilli_A; order RF39; family UBA660; genus Onthocola_B. Next base: position 13,029 of record CALVYL010000019.1, read on the forward strand.
CTTCTTTCATTTCCACCATAAATGTTGATTCGCCACTTACTAAATCATCACTAGCACCAATTCGGGTAAATATTTTATCAATTATAGGCAATTGTGCTGATTCAGCTGGCACAAAAGAACCTATTTGGGTCATTATCACAATTATTGCCAGTTGCCGCATAAAAGTAGATTTACCACTCATATTAGGACCCGTTATAAGTAAAGTATTAATACCTTTATCCATTATACAATCATTAGGAACATATTCATTTTTGCTCACTATTTCTACTACTGGATGCCTTCCGCCAATAATTTTTATTTGATTATCATCAATTATTTTTGGCCTAACTAAATTATATTCTTCACTACAGATAGACAAAGACACTAAACTATCTATTTCACTTAGTATATTGGCAGTTTCATTAATTAAAGGTACCTCTTTTTTAATTTCTTTTCTAATATCACAAAACAATTCATATTCTAAATTCATGATATTTTCCTCAGCATTTAATATTAAAGATTCTTTTTCTTTTAATTCTGGAGAAATATATCGTTCACAATTAGCTAGTGTTTGTTTTCTTTGCCACATAAATTCATCTTTTATTTGTGATTTTTGACCATTAGGTATTTCAATATAATAACCAAAAACTTTATTAAAACCTACTTTTAAATTCTTTATTCCCGTTTCTTCTTTAATCTTAGTCTCAAATTTAGCTACAAAATCTTTACCACCACTCCGAATGGCTCTTAATTCATCTAATTCCGCATTATAACCATCTTTTATAATAGATCCTTCCCGCACACTAATCGGTGGATCTAAAGCAATAGCTTTATCGAGTAATTTATATAAATCTTCATGAACATTAAGAGAATAATCAAAACCTAAGGTAGCCAATAACTCTTTAATTTTAGGTAAAGGCTCTAAACTATTTTTTAATTGTAATAAATCTCTGGCATTTAAACTACCATTAATCACTTTACCCGCTAATCTTTCTAAATCATATATTTTATCTAAATTATTTATAAGTTCATCTTTGACAATAAATTCATTATTTAACTTTTCTATCCTATCTAATCTTTCATTAATTTTATCTTTGCTTTTCAAAGGACTTAATAACCAACTCTTTAACTTACGGCTTCCCATTGCTGTTTTACATTTATCGAGTAACCAAATCAATGAATACATTCTTTCTTTTAATCGTATGGTCTCAACTAATTCCAAATTTCTTATAGTATGAACATCCATTTCCAAATAATCATTTTTCCTAAGTATTTCATAGGTTTTTATATGACTTAAATCTTTTAATTGTCTTTCACTTAAATAATAAAATAAATGTTCTATTCCACATTTAATTCGATAATCCTTAACTGTATCCAAAAAATCTTGATATTTATTTTCTAGTAATTTATCACTAATAGTTATTTCAATATGGTATGTATTTTTTAATAAATCAATAAGTTCAACTTTAGTATTATCCATTAATAATACCTCTTTAATATTTAAACTCAATATTTCATTTACCAAAGCCTCAATATTATTTTCTAATGTTAAATTAGCTAAATAACCGGTAGATATATCTAAAATAGTCATATTGATTATATCTTGATAAAAATTAATACCAGCGATATATGAAGAATCTTTGTCATTTAATAAATCATTATCCGCAATAGTACCTTTACTAATAACATCTACAATGCCTCTTTTAACCATTCTATTACCAGTTGTTTTCGGATCTTCCAATTGTTCACATATTGCTACTCGATAACCTTTATTAACTAATTTTTCAATATATGTCTTAACATTATTATGAGGAACACCACACATTGGTACTCTCTCATCTAAACCTCCAACTCGGCCAGTTAAAGTAAGTTCCAATTCTCGGGAAGCTATTAAAGCATCATCAAAAAACATTTCATAAAAGTCCCCTAAACGATAAAACACTATTTCCTCAGGATATTCATCTTTTATTTCCATGTATTGTAACATCATGGGACTTAATTTAGTTCTATCCACATCACTACGTTTCATTTTAAAACACCCGAGTGTATTATATCACATTTTAAATTAATTTTAAGCTTTTTTTACGTATAAATAATATTATTTCTTCAAAATATATTCCTGTATCAGGTATTTTAATACTTATTTTTTCATTAGTTACTTTAATAGTAATTTCTTCTTCATCTTCTAATATATTAAAATATATTTTATCTTTTAATATTTGATATCCTTCACTAGCTTTAGTCTCTTGCAAATAATAATTACCAAGTGGTAAATCCTCAATTTCAATCATTCCTTCACTATTAGTAATACCACTATGGTAAAGTTCACCAGATAAAGTATAAACACTAAATTCTGTTCCTTCTAAAGGTAATAAATCATCACCAATTTTATTAATTATTAAATTACCCTTTTTTAAATAATTTACAATTTCTATTTTTTCGGCAATATCTTCTTTAACTTGGACCTTATAATATTTTTCATCATGTCTATATTCTACAAATGTACTTAGTTCTCTTACATAATAATTACCTATCGGTATATTATCAAATATTACTTTACCTTCACTATCGGTTTTACCAACTTTAATTAAATTTTTATTTTTATCAAACAAACCTATTTCTACATCTTTAGCTAATACTATTTCTTTATCGATTAATTCTTTATATTTAATTACCTCAATAGTTCCTTTTTTCAGTTTGTTATCAATACGCACTATTTCTTCACTACCATTATTATCCATTGTCAATTTAACCTCTATTTCTATAAAATGATCATTATCTATATAATCAGCATTTTTACTTAACTCTTTTATTTTATATTTTCCTACCCTTAAATTATTAAATATAATTTCGCCATCATCATTAGTAAAACTAGTTGCTATTAAATTATTATCCATATCATATAAACCAAATTCAATTCCTGCTGCCAATTCTAATTTAATTTCATCATCGAATATTTCTTGATATTTAATAATCTTTATTTTTCCTAAAACCTCATCATTAAAAAAATCAACATTAATCGTTTCTCTATCTTTTATTTCTATTTCTACTAATTCTTCATTTATAGAAAAGCCCGGAATTATTTGTTCATCATCTTCTTTAATATAATATGTTCCTATTTTTAAATTATCAAACATAGCTTTACCAAATTCATCAGTATAGCCACTAGCTATTAAGGTATTATTACTATCATAAAGCAAGAACTTTATTCCTGGTATATTCAATGCTTCTTGAGTTTCTGCATTCCTTTTATTAATAACTATTTTTCCTCCGGAGACCGTTATATTAAAACTAAATTCTCTATCAATAGCATTTCCTACTGCCATAACTTTTTGACTTTTTGAATCGATATACACTAATGGTGATGTTGCATAGTTTTTGCTTTTTCTAACCAAATCAATTTTATGAGTACCCAAACTATTTCCTTGAATAATTATGTTATTGCTATCTAATTTAACTAAATCGTTATTTTTAACCAATTCATAATTACTAAGTACGCCATTTTTATCTTCAATAATTAATTCATCACCATAACTAATTGTAACATCAGCAATATCTGGCAGGGTTTTATGTAAAGCCACCAGAGACTCTATTTCTTGGATTTCTTCTTGATAACGCTTTTCATCTATATTTCCCCCGAGGGAATCAGTAAAATAAAACTGGCCTTTTTCATCAACTAATCGCCATATCATCATCTGCGTAATATAATACCAATAATCTTCAGTATGATCAGCATACATATATCCAAAATAAGCCACCAAGACGATATCTTCCCATACATCTTCACGTATATTTAAATGATTTAAATATTCATCAGCATATTCCTCATACTCATAACCATCGATTAGCGAAACAAAAGGTTCTAAACAATAAACAAACGTATCATCACTAACTCTCCGGAGAAAGCCTCCCTGTTTATCAGTAACTTTACCTGTACTATCAATTTTTCTAATATACATCCCCGGTATCTTATCACCAACGTATATTTTTTCCTTACTTGTAGCTGTAACACTCCCTATAACCAAAAAAAACATCAAAAAAAATATTATCTTTTTCATTATCATCCCTCCTTATAAATATTTTTTTGATTGTAATGTATTTTCACCTCCTTTCGCTATATATATTAGACAAAAACACCCCAAATTCTTTTTTTTAAGCAAACTTTTTTCAACAAATTTTTATCAACACCCATTTTTTGGCTAAGATATGCCGAAAAACGAGCACAAAAAAACAATGTAAAGTTTACGCACCTTTACATTATTTTACTTGTAATTTTAACTGATTTCTCTAAATTTTCCAAAGAAATTTAGAACATAGTTATATACATTTGTCAAGAAAAAGTTATCCTAAACGACTATTGATTCTATTTCATTTAAACTTAAACCTGTTATTTCAGCAGTTAATTCTAAATCCATACCTTTTGAAAGCATCTTTTTAGCTGTTTGCATCTTAGTTTCATTTATACCTTCTTCCTTGGCATTTTCCACCTCAATTGCTTGATGGTCTATTAAATTTTGATTATTTGGATCACTTAAAAATTCTTTAACATATGCTACTGCTCTATTTACCATTTCTCCCTCCTTATCTTGTACATATTCTTCCATGTCTTTTAACCACCTCATATTCATCACTTTTATGTAATCTTTAAACCTTCCATCTTTATTATATGTAAACTTTTCCGCTTTGTCAAGGTCCATTAAATATAATGTCATCGCTTCACTTATTTTTACTTTCTCTATTTGTTCTGCTAACTTATATTCTTCTATTACATTTTCCATATTATATTTATTTTTCTTCCTAAATAGTGTTATCCCCACTACCCCCAAAGCTTTGGAATATGGTTCATTCGTTTTTAATTGATTTCCATATATTCTGGCTACATAACATAAACTCTTCTTATAAGCATTCTCTCCAAATCTATTAAAGGCTTCCAGGGATACGATTGTTTCATCACTAAGGGCAGCTATGATATCCCCATAATAATCTCGCAGATTATAATTCGGTGCCATCAATAACTCCTGGGCATGAATATCTACTACTTTTTGTTGTTCTTCTTGATCCTTAATAAACTCCCAAAATAAATTTAAAAAATCTTCTTGGATTTCTTTATGAGAAAAAACATATTTAAATACTGTATCATTTAACAATGGATACTGAATAGTATCTTGCAAATTAAACCTCCTTTCTTATTTTGTTATTAAGAACAAAAGTCAAAATAAATTTTGACTATCCTTGTATCACTACAAGGCATTTCTGCTTCATTGAGTCCTTGGGACTCTCCACAGACCAATTTCGGATGGTCGCCACCCTACTATTTTTTTTTATTTATTTTTATCTATACTAAACTTTGCATATATTTCTTTAATCCTTCAAACAATATATTGATACTAGCATTGATATCACGATCATGTATGCATCCACATTTGGGGCATTCCCAACTCCTTGTACTTAAATCTTTTAATTTCTTGTTTTGATATTCACATACACTACATATTTGGCTGTTTTTTATTTTGCCAAAGACATTTGTATTCTAAGACTCGTTTTATTGCTGCTAGTGGAATATTCACTAAATGTTTTGCTATACTTTTGGTTTGATACATTGCTTTAATATCTAAATCTTCCATTGCGATAATATCATTATCTTTAATGATTTTATTTGTTATATTATGGATTAAATGTTTACGGATATTTTTAAGTTTCATATATGCTCGTTTTATTTTTAATTTTATTTTCTCTCTGTTTTTGCTTCCTTTTTGGCTTCT
>CALVYL010000020.1 GCA_944372215.1 uncultured Bacilli bacterium
GCACCTTATTTAGTTGGGTCAACTAATATTTTAATTGCTGAATCTGTGCCACTAGTAAGTCGTTCGTAGGCGTTTTGTACATCTTCTAAAGGTACAATATCATCAACAAATTTCATAACATCAATCTTTTTATTGGCAATTAAGTTAATTACAGAATTAAATTCATTATAAGTATAAGCAATCGCCCCTTGAAGCACTAATTCTTTCATTACAGCCATTACTGTGTATGTTGGAACTGCTTCATTAGAAACACCAACTAAAACTACAATACCACCAGGTTTAACCATGGATAAAGCACTATTAACAGCAGCAGAATTACCAACACATTCAATAACTACATCAAAACCACCACCCGTTTTTTCCATAAGTTTAGGTACTATTTCTTCACTTGTAGCATTAAACCATTCATCAGCTACCCCTAGACTTACTGATTTTTCTCCGCGAGCTTCATTAGTTTCTGTTAGTGCTACATATTGTGCTCCTTCTTTTTTAGCAAACATAGCAGATGCTAAACCAATAATGCCTCCGCCGATAATTAGGACATCATCTCCAACAGCAATTCTTCCTAAGTGTGCGGCATGAAGACCTACAGCCATCGGTTCAACCATAGCCATTTCTTCATCTGCTACTCCATCAGGTACTTTAATAACCATATCACTACGAACGGCAATTCGTTTAGTTAGTCCACCTGGATTATTAAGTGATAAACCTACAGCTTCCTCCCAAGTATGAGGACAAAATTGTACATCACCATTACGACATGCTTCACATTTTCCACAAGGAGAAATTGGTAAAGCTGTTACTCTATCTCCTACTTTTAAGTCGGAACGATCTCCACAATCAACAACTCGTCCAACAAATTCATGTCCCATAACTAAACCGACTGGAGCACCACCTACCCAATAATGGATATCTGATCCACAAATTCCTGTTTTTAATACATCAATAATTACTTTTTTACCATCACTAACAGGTTCAGAAATTTCTTTAATTTCAAATTCCTTTACCCCTTTAATAACAACTGCTTTCATATACATCCCTCCATACTATAATTCTACCACAAAAACCATTTATTACCCATAACTTAATATATTTATTTACAAAATATTGTCACATATATTATAATATTTCTGGAGGTTAAAATGATAAAAGTAAAAAATGTTACAAAAAAGTTTATTAAAACGAACAAGAAAAAAGAAAAACTAGAATTTAAGGCAGTTGATAATTTATCATTTGATGTTAAAGATGGCGAAATTCTAGGAATACTTGGACCTAACGGTGCTGGTAAAACAACACTTCTTCGCATGATTGCGGGTATTATGCTACCAAGCGAAGGAGAAATAACAATTGATGATTTAAATTATGAGGAAAATGAAACAGAAATTAAAAAAATGTTAGCTTATTTATCAGGAAATACTAAAATTTATGATACTTTAAGCCCATATGAATTACTTAAAATGTGTGCAGAAATCTATGATGTTCCTGCAGATGAAATAGATAAAAGAATCAAAGAAATAAGTAAGATATTAAATATGGATGCATTTTTATATAATAGGATTGAGAAACTTTCAACTGGTCAAACCCAAAGAGTAAACATTGCTAGATGTATGATTCACAATCCTAAATATTATATTTTAGATGAAGCCACTAGTGGCCTTGATATTATAACTAGTCAAATAATTTTAAACTTTATTAAAGATGAAAAAGGGAAAGGTAAAACCATCCTTTATTCAACTCACTATATGGAAGAAGCTGAAAACATATGTGATATGATTATCATGATTAATAAAGGTAAAATTATAGCAACTGGTACTCCTGATGAAATTAGAAAGATGACTAAAACTACCAATTTAAGAGATGCATTCTTTAGTTTAGTGGGGGATATTCATGAATAAAACATTATTAATACTTAAAAAAGAATTAAGAGAAGTATTTCGGGATAAGAAATCTTTAGCTATGATGCTGATAATTCCAGTTTTAATACCTTTAATAATTATTGGTATGTCAGCATTATTTGAAAGTGAAACAAGTACCGATGTTAATACTTATAATAAAATTGGGTTTAATTATGAACTTAGTGATATAGAATTAGAAATATTGGATTCATTAGAAATAGATTATAGCATTAATGATACCGAAGACTTAGAAGAGGAATTTAACAAACAAGAAATAAACTCTTATATAACTAAAGAAAATAATCATTATGTTATTAATTATGATTCTGCTAACATTGAAAGTTCTGGTAGTGCCTCTTTGGCGGAGTCTTTCTTAGAAACTTACAAAAGTGTTTTAGAAGAAAATTATTTATCAAATAATAATGTAGATATATTGGAATTTAATAATTTATTAACATATGAAGAAAAAACACAAGAACAACAAAATTATTTTGCTAATTATATTGTCAATTACGCCTTTTTATTTATTTTAATGGCTATAACAGTCTCTGCAACATATCCCGCAACAGATGCAACTGCTGGTGAAAAAGAAAGAGGTACATTAGAAACATTATTAACTTTCCCAATTAAAAGTAAAGATATAATCATTGGAAAATTATTAAGTGTAACATTATCATCAATAATAACTGGTGTTCTTGGTTTAATATTATCAGTTCTAGCTATTTTATATGTTGGTAATACTTATGATATATATAGTGGTACTGAGTTACTTAATGCACCGATTATTATTTATGCTCTTATTATTATAATTGCTTATTCAATAATGATTAGTGGTTTATGTATTGCTATTGCTAGTATGTCAAAATCCTTTAAAGAAGCTCAAAGTGCTTTAACTCCACTGACATTTATTGCTTTTTTCCCAGGTATGATTGTATTTATGATTGATATTAGTAATAATGCAATACTATCATTAATTCCATTTATTAACTTTAGTATGATATTTACTGATGTAACTAATAATAATTTAAATATTTTATATTTAATATTAATGATTATATCAACAATTGTAATTATTACTATAGTAACTGCTTATATTATTAAACAATATAAATCAGAAAAAGTATTATTTAATGAATAAAACCAATCATTTACGATTGGTTTTTTCATTACTAACTTTAATTCTTGATGTAGCAATTTCAATTCCTGCTTTAGGGAATTTTTTATTAATTTCATAATTTAGTTTATACATATTTTCATAAACATCACTATTATCATCGCCCCAAACCCAAGCTCTTAAAGTAATGCCATCATCTCCAAGTTCTAAAATCCTTACCTTTGGAAACTCAACATCTTTATTTCTACCTTTAGGATTTGGATGATATAATTTTTCCATTTCTTTTTTTAAAATATCAATTGCTTTATCAACATTAGATTCATAAGTTATTTTAAAATCTACTAATTTAACATTTTCATTTTCACTATAATTAAAGTTTTCGATAGTATAAGTATTCATCTCTGAATTAGGAATAATAACTCTTCTGTTATTGATTGTTCTAATTACTGTATGCCGCATTGTTATATCTTCAACTGTACCACTTACTCCCTTATCAACACATTCAATAAAATCATCGACCTCATAAGGATTCCCAGCAACAATAGCAATGCTACCAAAGAAATTCTTTAAACTTTCTTGGGCAGCAAGACCTACCACAACAGAACCAATACCTAGTCCAGAAAGTAATGTCACCGAAAATGAATTAAATACATCAAATTCAAATAAACAAGTAAGAATTGCTATAGCATAAATTACTATCTTTTTTATTCTCTTAATAAATAATAATAATGTTGTAATATTTTTCTTTCTTTTAATTCTAATTGTTTTATTAATAATTTTATCAATTGCTAAATTAATTATATAAGATATTACTAAAATAACTACTACAGCTATAATCTTATCTAAATAATTATCTAAAAACGATTGCAATATAACCACCTCAATTAAATTATAACAATTAAAAAGTATTTAATCAATCTTAAATACTTTTTTTACAATTAAACTTAACAAATAAGCAATTATCACCATTATCACTACAGTAATTAAACTACTTGGATTTCTAAAACTATCAATTAAACCAGTACCAACCTCTCCCCAAAAATATACTAAAAATATTTTACTAATTAATAACGATATAAAAAATTTTTTAAAATCCATTTTTACTAATCCCGCTGCAATATTCATCATAAATGCTGGAGTAAAAGGTATAGCCATAATAATAGTAATTTTTGGTAAAGACAAGTCTTTAAAATATTCTATACATTTGTTTAATAAATTAATATTTTTGATTTTTCTTAAAACAAAGTCACTTAACCACATCTTAACTAACAAGTAAGCTAAAATACATCCTAAAATAGTACATATCCAAGAAATAACAAAACCTAAAAAGTGCCCAAATGCTATATAATTTATTGTTATAAAAACAAATAAAGGCAACACTGGCAATATTGATTCTACTACTATTAAAAATGATCCAAACAAGGGGCCATAAACTCCTAGAGCATCTATTGTATTCATAATTAAATCATAAAAATCTTTAAATAAATCTCCCATAAAAACCACTATTATTAGTATAATACAAAATAGAAAAAAATACTATCTATTTTAGGTTGCTTAGTGTATAACTTGTGTAACATCATAGCCAAAATACTCAAGCATAGCTACAACTCTTTGACTTAACACCCCTTTATTACAAATAATGTAGTATTTATTATGCCTATCTAATAATACTTTATGATTCATAAGTAATTTATCCGCATAGACGTTTTTACTATTTGGTGTAGGATTCAATTTATAATCTTCCGGATGCTGGACATCTATTAAAATACCCATACTCGGATTATATTCACTTAATTTAATCTTTTTCATATAATATCACAATGTATTATATGAAAAAATTAGTTAATCTCTTATTTTGTATGCCCAATACATACTAATTATACTAGCAATTAAAAATATAAAGTAATCTAAATAATCAAACGGATTAATTATTAGAGTAATTAAATATATAATTATTGCTATAATATCAATTATTAAACTAAAATAATATAATATTTTTTTATTTTTAAACATTAATATTATTTGAATAATTAAAAATAATGGTAATAAATATATCACTATATCTAATCCAATTGATGCTAATAATAAAAGTATAATACTATTAATCATTAATAAAGGATTAAGATATTTCTTCTTATATAATAAATAATTAATTAATAATATTATCAAATAAATAAAATATTCTAAGAAAAAAATTCTAAAAATAGATGCCGCTTCATTAGAGGCTAAAATTAAATCAGTTTCTTCTAATGATTTAATTTTAATAAGTAAAACAGACATACTAGTTATTGCTACATAATAAAAATATAGCATTGGAACAATAAATATTAAACCAATAAATATTATCTTTAATAATTGATCTTTAAAATCTATTTTCTTATAAGCATTACTCTTTTCTGTTACATTACTTTTATTAATATCTAAAAGCGTATTAATATCTGTATCTAATGCTTCACTTAAAAGTATAATCATATCAATACTTGGTAAATTACGATTGTTTTCCCAACTAGATATTGTTTTGGCACTTACATTTAATTTTTTTGCTAGCTCTTCTTGAGTCATATTTTTGTCTTTTCTTAAACTGCTAATAGTATCTCCAATATTCATTTTACCTCTTTTCTTCTATTTTGATTTTATCACCCATAAAACTGAAAGTCACTCTATTTTCTCGAGACAAAGAAAAAAAGCCATTAAGGCTTTATTCATCTCCAAAAAAATCATCAAAAAATTCATCATCACTTATTACATTATCATCTATTACTTTGCTATCAGTATCAACATTAATTATTGGTTTTTTCGTTTCTAATGGAAGATTATCATTTGTTTTTAAAACAGATGGATTTTCTCCAATTTTTGCTTCATTTTTTAATTCATTATCATTTACATTCGTAAATATATTTTTATCTATTCTATCATCTACTATAGGATCCGCTTTTTTCTTTGGCATTTGTATATCCTCACCAAAATTAAATAATGGATTCATTCCCCCTTGTTTTTTCTCAGCTTCCTTGCGATCCAATTCCTTAAATTTTTCATCTAAATCTTTAAGTAATGAATCAATATCCATTCCTCCCATCGGTGGATTTTGTCTTGGCGCTGGATTAAAACCTCCGAAAGGATTTGGAGCAGGATTTGGTCTAAATGGATTATTGCTACGGAAAGGATTATCTCCCATATTAGCCATTCTTTTACTCTTTTCTTCAGTAACAAATTTCTTTAAATCAAATATTTCTACTTTTCTTTGTTGTCTCATTGGATAAGGTTCTTCGACTCTTTCGATTCCCCAATTCATTTTAAAATCTGGTTCCAACTTAGTTCTAAAAGGACTCATTCTCAGCCTAATAATGATAGCTTCAAATAGTTTCATCTTTTGCAAATCAGTAATAGAAATAAGAGGACGTGTCGCATTTTTATCTTTTTCATCGGTAACTTTTACCTCACCACACATTTTACTTATTTCTTCTAAAGCTTTCATTTCTGTACTAATCAAATAAACTATATTACCACAATTACCTTTGATAATTTCTGCAACATTATCACCATATACATCATTTAATTGGGCAAAGTTTTGGATTATAAAAGTAAATCTAATATCCCGGCTTCTGGCAGCAGATACCATAGCATCCACATCTTTAAGCGGAGGCATATTAGCAAATTCATCAAGAATAAAATTAGTTCTAACTGGTAATTTTCCACCATTTTCTTGCGCCGCATCGATCAAGGTTTCATAACATTGTTTAATAAATATAGTCATTAAACTATGATATGTTTTCTTTTCATCATGAATAATCATGAATATTGCCGTCTTACCTTCACCAATCTTCCGCATATCAAAATCACTATAAGAAAGCATTTCACTTAAAGCTTCGCCAGTTGAGAATTTTCTGATTTTTTGTCTGAATGTTGATAATTGACCACCTTTAGTATCAGTTGGGGCATTTATAACTGATGAAGCAAATATATATTCATTAGATGTTTCACCCTTCATTAAAAAGTATTCTTTAATATAATTACTTGTAGCATATCTCTCTTCACCAACAGTACTCATGGCATTAATACTATTTAAATTAACCTCTTCTTCTTTAGCATCTTTAAATAAACCAAGTGCTAACCCTGAAAAATAGTCAGCGGATGACTTTTCCCAGAAATCTGATTCAGATTTATTACTTGGATCATACAAAATATTTAAAGCAACATCATCCAAAAGTTCAATCGCCTTATCTTGATTGCCACTACGATAATATTTAAATGGTAAAGTTAAAGGATTCCAAGAATTTCCTCGCAAAGGTTCCCGAAAGTTTAAAACTATAATATTATATCCTTTTTGTTTTAAATAATTGGCACTATATTTATAAATTTCACCTTTAGGGTCCGTAATAATCATACTTTCACCCTTTTTGGCTAATAAATTTACCATCGGCTTAACTAAACATTCAGTTTTACCACTACCTGTTGACCCGATTACTAAATTATGATATTCCCCATTATCAACATATATCTCTTTACCATTATTAATTAAAGGTATCCCCGCCGCATCCAAAGTATCACTTAAAAAGTCAACTTTTTCAACTTTAGGTTGATTTTTTATATCTTTTTCACTTGACCATTTAGAGTATCCATCACTAGATTTTTCTTTTAAAAGTATACCAAAGCCATGACTACTCTTTTCTCTTTTAAAAATATATGAAGACACACTAGCAAAAATGGCTACTAGAGATGCCACAAACATAATTAAAGTGAGAGGTAAATAACTACCCGTAAAAGCTTTAAAAGGGAGTAACCCATAAAATGTTCCATCTTGAGCTAAAGACGATATATTTAAAACAGCAATTGCACATAAATAAAGTAGTAAAACACAATAAATACAAAATAACAAAAAGTCTTTAGGTTCTACTTTAAATTTCATAAATATCTCCCTTCCTATAAATATTATACAACAAAATTACCAATCTTTAAATTTTTTTTAATAAAAATCAATATTTATACTATAATTCATAGTATTATATTCATAAATTGTAATTCTATTAGTATTATTATCAATTATATCATATTCCACATAATCATCTAATTCATTAACATAATAAGAAAAAACTACTGGTGAAATACTTTGGTAAATATTATATAATCTTTGATTAAAATTGTCTAATGAGCCATAAAGATCTTTAGATTCATCACTTAACATATTATAAGCTCTTTGGGAATCAACAAACATCAAAGTTAAAAATTCATTAATATAAGTTGTTAATTTATTTTCGACAACAACAAAAACATTGGTATAAGTATTGGCAAAATTAATATTTTCATCATTTTTAAAATCATATCTTTCTAAAAATTCATTAATATCAACATCTTGTAAAGGATATATAGCATAAGTATTATTTTTAATAATAACCATAAAATTAACATCACTATTATATTGCAACTCTTCAGTAACAATAATTTGATTTAATAAATAACCATTAATTATATAATATGTAATATTTTCTCCTTCAATATATTGAATATCTTTAGCAATATATGAGGTATCTTCATAACTATTATCTAGTACACTTAATACATTATTTACAGTAATATTATTATTATAAATGTAATTTTCTACTAAAACATTATATAATCTTTCCGCATCATTACTCCTAATAATATCATAATAATTATTAATAATCCTTTGGAGAGTAAAAAACCTATCTTCATCCTCTAAAGTATTAATTCTTACATCTTCAATACTACTATTATCTATATTAGTATTGGTATTATTTCCTGGAGTTTCATTATTATCATCATCAGAATTATTTACCAATAACAAAACTGTAACTGTAAAAATGATTAATAATACTATTATAATTATTATTACTTTTTTCTTTTGTTTCATATTACTCTCCTAATTACATCCATTTTTAACATATGTTTCAAATTGATCTGAATAATTTTGGGCTCTAATTGGACAATTTACTTTATAGTTATATGGCACCTCAAAGGTTTGACAGAAATTGTTAGCAATATCATAAACGGAATAATTTCCTGTAACATATTTTTTAGTAGTAGGATAATATGTATCTAATTCTTGAACAAAATATTCTAATTGACCTTGTAAAGATGTCAAACTGTATCCATTACTATTTAAATAATTTATTACATTAACTCTTCTACCAAAGCTCCATTGGAATAAACCAAACCCAGCAGCTTCACTACTTGATACATTGACAATGTTATCAATCGTATAACCACTAGAATATTCAACTGCATTAGTTCTAAAACCACTTTCAGCATTAATATTTACCATTATAGCAGCGGTAGCATTTTGAGAAAAGCCACTAGCTAGTAGAGCTTGACAAACCGCTTGCTGACCACCTTCATCATTTGATCCAGCATCTACCGAAATATCTCTTAATACCGGCCGTGGATTATCAGCACTAATATATTGTAATGGATCAACTTGCGAATCATTTACTCTTATTTCAAAATGTAAATGACATCCGGTTGAACTACCACTAGAACCTACCATACCTAACATTTGTCCTTGTTCTACTGTATCTCCAACAGAAACAGCTACAGTTTCACTATACATATGGGCATAAACGCTCGATGTGCCATCACCATGATCAACAATTACATAGTTTCCATATCCTCCACCACATGTATCTTGATATTCACCATAACTTGGACATGTATCAGATGCTTCGATAACAGTACCACCTTTTGTGGCAATTACCACATTATCATTACATGTTGCCGATATATCTATACCTTTGTGGTAACTACTAATTCCTTGAATAGTTCTTGGGCCATAAGGCGAAGAAACTGTAACCGAACTTGGTGTTCCACCATAAATATTTCCATCTGTTGCTTCTCTACTACCTATTGGCCACCAATAAGATTCGTTGGCGGTTGTAACATAATAAGTACAATAATCAGTTAAATTATATAGAGCATATTGATTGGATAATTCCATGCCACCAGTTGCTATACTAGCATCGATTTGACTCTTTATATTGATATAATCACTACTGCCATAGTGTAAACCCATTGAATCATAACTTTGAATAGAATAATTGATATCAATATAATGCAAATTACTAGCATTACTACTATTAATTAAATTAGACATTTCACTATTAAAATTATTTATTCCGGCATTATCAACAGTTGTAGCTAAATCATCATCAACTGGACCAACTGCTACAACATAAATGTTGTGATTACTCCAATCACCAGTAGCTAATTCATAATAGGTATTATAATAAACTTGAGCTGTATTGTATCGATAATCATTTACCCCCAGCCAAATAACAATATTATATCTACCATTTCTTATTTTAGAATTTACAGCTACTAATGCACCACCTGTAGCATTAGTATAATCCGCCGAAAAAGTACCGTTACCAACAAACCAATTATAACCATAACCAACTCCGTAAACGGTATCATTACTATCGATTGCTCCAGCTATAAGCATACCTTGAGTTCGAGAATCTCCGACATAAATTGTACCATTAACATTACTAACACTCTCATTTTCATCCGGTGTTTCTTCAGAAGATTCGCCATCGTTATACATTTCATTTAAAATTGTCCCATAATCATTTCCAGCGTTAGCTAAGGACTCAATTTGAGAAATATCACTTGTATTAAAATCTAAAATATTGGCAGAAGACAAACTAGAAATTTGATCCGTATATGATTCAGAAACATACAAATAATTTTCTATCTCAGAATAAATATTCGATAAATTTGTATATAATTCATCATCTTCTTCAGCAATAGAATAAGCAATAGAACAATCATTTAAACTTATTGACATAGTTGAACTATTATAATTTCCTCTACTTAAAGCATTTGTTTTTAAAATTACCATTATAGCTTTAATAGTTTCATCGGAATAGTTATTACCTTGAGCTAAAGTATAAGTAGTTCCAATAACATAATTTTCTAAAGGCATAGTTGTAGTATCCCCAGTATTACAAGAATTTAAGGCAACAGTTGTTTCATTATAATTACATTGTTCATCATAATATCCAGTTGTTGTTCCACTATCAACCGTACCCGCAAATAATAAGATAATAAATAAAACAACTAATACACCACCGATAATTGGTAAAGCATAGGGATATTTGGCAATAAATAAAGCTATTTTAGATACTAAAGCACTTAAATCAGCTGCTTTTTGCACTTTATTACCAACATTTTCTACTTTGTTAATAAGATTTGGCTTACTATTATTATTTACTGCATCAGCATTAGAATTCTCTTCACTTTCACTAGCATTATCATTGTTATTTTCACTTAAATTTTCTTCTTCAACATCATCATTGCCATTATTTTCAATATCTTCTTCGTTTTCTATTTCTGTATCTAATTCTTCATCTTCTTCGGGATTTTCTTGTCGTAATAAATTTTGTAATCGTTTATGTTTAGCTTCATCAGGATTATACAATAATTTGTTTTTTTTATTACTACCATTCACTTAGTTTAATAGCCTCCGCCAGAACCAAATGAATCTAATTCCTCTTGTGTAACAACAACTTGAATTTGCATTCTCTTATTACCACAAACAAATAATCCTTCACCTTGATCATAATATTTAACAGCATTTTTTTCTGATTCATTTAAATCTATTAATTTAGCTAAGTCTTCAACCGCTTGCTTTCTTAATTGCATGACTAAATAATATGCCGCATTATCAAATATTGCTTTACCATGAGTAATAATATTTGGTGCTGCAAAATCTGTTGGTTGTTGTGTAATAATTATTGTACCTGTATTATACTTACGACTTCTTCTTTGCATTTGGGCTAAGAATTCTGCTCCTAGTTCATTACGACTTGCAAGTAAAACATGAGCTTCATCAACCATCATAAC
The DNA here is from genome assembly GCA_944372215.1 of uncultured Bacilli bacterium. Classification (GTDB taxonomy): domain Bacteria; phylum Bacillota_I; class Bacilli_A; order RF39; family UBA660; genus Onthocola_B. Next base: position 11,866 of record CALVYL010000020.1, read on the forward strand.
TGTATTAACATCTTTATCTAAACATAAACCCCAAGCATATTTCAAAATATTAAAGAATAAAGCATTCTTAATATTTTCATCACTATTCATAAGTTCTTTTATATTAAATACTATAAAATCACTTTCTATAGATAGTGTTGTATGACCAGTAAAATAATATCTTAATTCTTGAACTAATGGTCTAATTTTAAGTTCTAGTCTTTCCATAACATCTCTTTCATGAGTTGCATCAGTCATCGATAATAAACGACCTTTAATTGTAGCATAAACATCATCAAATGTTGGAAAATCGGCACTAGTAAGTTTGGTAAAATCAGTATTATAATCGATTTTATATCTTTTATAAGTATCTTGTAAAACCTCACTAAACATCGCCAAAACATCTTCTTCAATACTTGGAGAATAATATTTCATAAATGCTTTAACTTGTTGTAAGGTTCTTGTTAAAACAGTATAACCAAGACCATGTGCTATTTCTTCATCATCCACATCAATAACGATTTCTAAGGGATTAATCATCCCAAATTCGCCACCTTTACCAAGGTCAATGAAATCGCCACCGAAAGAATATGCCATTTCTTCAAGTTCACCTTCAGGGTCAACACAAACAACTTTAAACCCATTTCTAATATGAGTTCGTAATAAAAGTTTGGCCGCTGTTGATTTACCACTACCAGATGTACCAAGTAAAATCATATTGGCGTTATTTCTATTATTTTCTTTTTGAATTTGATATAAGAATTGATTAAACAATATAACCCCACCTGATGTATCCACACCAAAAAGGGTAGCACTACCAGGATCTTTTATACTATCAAATACAAAGGGATACATTGCTGCAATAGTGACAGATGGAATTGGTGTTCCTATTCTATCTTCAATATCTTGTGGTGGAAAGATTGGTAAAATTGATTTCAGAGCTTTTTCTTGTTCAAACATTAAAGCTACTGCCCGCATTCCCATAGCATCCAAATAACTTCGAACTTGAATTTTTTTAAGTTCTAATTCTTCTTTATTATCAGCAGTAATCATTAAATGCATTTGAAAATCAAATATTCGCGCTTGGGTTGCAGCCAACATTTGAATAAATTGTTCTAATGATTCATAATCTTGTCTAATTCGCTCTTGCATTGTTTGATCTTTTTCGCTTTGATATCTTGCTTTTAAATCAGCAATTTCTTTATTCAACATTTTTTGCAACACTGAAAATTGAATAGGAATATGTTTAATTGCTAATTTTACTCCTCCAATATTAGTAATACCTGATAAATATCCTGGAGCAATACTCCTTGGAAAAGATATAACTGTCATAATTGTTGAATACTTATTTCCTATTCTAAATTCTGTTGGTTTAAACTCCATCCCTTTTGGAGCTATCTCATTTTTTAATTTCATATTACATCACCGCCCCAAAGTTTATTTGTTCTCCCCCGTTTAAGAAATTATCTAAAACCATTCTTAAATCACTATTAGATGTTTGCATAGATTGCAACCCCGCATTAGCAAGACCACTAATTAAATTATGAATCTTTTTTTGCACAAGTTCTAATCTTTTTTCTTTAAATAATATATAGTATTCTGTATCAACTACATTATAATCTATACTAGTAAATAAATTAGCTTTATTTATATCTTGCATAATTAATTTCTTTTGAACAGAACTTTGAGAATTATTATACATAAGTTGCAATTGAGATACATATACATCAATATCTACAGGCCTATCAGCAATTAATAACCAGAATTCAAAATCAATACTGTTATAGAAATTACGTAAATTATAAATAACATTATTTTGATTGCCGCTATCCATGATAAAAATGTTCTTAGGAACTATCTTAACACCGGTTACATAATAACCATCATCAAGTTGAATCATTCCATTCATTATTTGTTTTACAGGTAGCCAGTCTTCACTAAAATTTCCACCTTTAATTGCATTGTTATTCGTCGTTTGACTCATATTTCACACACCAACCTCTCCAATAATATCTTCTAGGATTTACTAAATAATTAACTAAATTTAATATAAATTGTAATACATTGTGATAATAAGGAACAGGAGTAACTAATAAACCTGTTACTAACGCCGGCAATAAAATGATAATCATTTCGACTGCTGAAGCATCATTTATCACCATTAACAACAATAAAGATAATGCACAACCAGTTATAAATAATCCTAAGTCAATACCGGTAAAAAAGCCCAGTATCAATTGCGATTTTTTAGAATTCGCTGGAATTAAATAATTATTCATACCCTTTCATCCTTTCTTTAACTATTTTCTTTTTTCTTTTCTTGAATTTTTGTTGCTATTTCTGCAGATACAGCGCCAGACCTATTTTTAGCAATTTCGCTATCTCCAAAGAAACTAATTGGACTAGGTTGATTATTTGCACCATTCTTAAATTGATCCATTAATGCATCAATTTGTGCAGCATTACCAGAATCCATAATTGCATTCCAAGCGGGATCCCACGTTACACCATCTATTAAATTCATATTTTGAACAAAATCATATGTTGCATATTGATCTTTAAATGTCTTAACTTGATTAGCAACAGCTTGGAATCGGGAATCAACAATTTTCCCGTTTTGCTTTTTGTTAAGTTTATCATTAACAGCCCTGATTGTAGCCATTTTCTTCAGATTGTCATACATTTTAATTCTTTCTTCTCTTTGATGACTTGCAATAGCCCGTTCTTGGCTGGTCATTTGTCTTACAAATTGTGATCTATCAACTCTTGATGCTGCTAAATTATATAATTCATTTGTACTCATACCAGCATACCTAGCATCATTTTGCATTAAAGCAACATTAGAATTCAATACATCTTGATATCTTTGAGAATCAAAAACTGTTTCGGGTATTTCACGCTTCATTTCCGCTTCATACAAACCAGCATAATTTACTACAGCTTCATTATCTTCCACATAACCAGCCATGGTTTTATAAAAGCCCATCATTTCATCTGCTACAGCTTTTTCCTTATTCAAAGTTTCTAAGTCTTGATCAATACCCAAAAATTCTTTACCTTTTTGCAATGTATCGCGTACATGTCCAACAAATGCACCGCGGGCTGTACCACCATGAGAACTTTTATAATTATATCTCTTAACTCTCTTTTCTGTACCGGTACTAATAGCTTTAGCAGCTGCATCCTTTGACTCACCAAAACTTTTAGCTTTTAAACCTGCCTTTCCACCACGTAAAGCACCAGATGTCGCTCCCGCAACAGTAGAACTAACACCTCTTCCAAGTGCACCAAGTCTTTTCTTAAATCCTTGGCCTTTTGTCTTGTGAAACTCTTGATAACCCGCAACAGCATTTTTAGCAAGCAAACCAGCTCCTCCACCAACAAATGCTCCAGCAGCAAATACTCCACCGGCAGCCAATTTATCTTTAAGACCAAGTTTAATTCCACCTGTATCCATATTAAACATTTTACTAATCAAACCTGGAGCTTCTTTCATGAACATAACCACAGCTATTATTAATAATAAACGTAATACCAATGTTTGAATCGTTCCTAAAGATCCATAAGTATCAAAACCATTAAAATACTCAGTAATAATTCCTACAAGAAATATACCTATAGATAAAATAGCTATTCTTACAAAAACCTCAACATAAACACTAACAGTTTGTTTTACCCAAGTCGAAAAGACACCTTTAAATTGACCACCAGGTATTATTCGACAAACAACAGGTATTGGGGCAATTAGTTGATAAAAAGTTAATTTTATAACTCGCAAAGCCATATCAAAACAAAAATTAGCTATTACCCACAATAAAAATATACCAACAATTATTCCCAAAAACCATTGGAAAGTTATATTACCATCACGGGTTGCCTCACTATAATCTTGATAATAAGTAAATGACAATTCTCCTGATTTAACCCGTTCATCAACTGATGATAAGGTTGCTCCATTAGTAGTTCCCAACCATCCATTACCTTTTACTTTAGAGCGGCATGATGTTACACTTTGATCAGGACTACATATTTTTGAACTAACATTAGGATACATTATAGATAAATAAGCATAATAAGCAATATCTCGTCCTCCGCTTTGAATATTACTTTCATCATATTCTGCTAATATTAATTTAGGAATACTACCTTGCATTAGAATAGAATTTTGAAAATTCATTGCCACATTAAAAATTGCAGGTAATACTGTAATTATAACCAAGGATATAACTATATTTTTAATCATGTTAGGAAATGATGTTTCTCCTTTAGCAAATTCATCTGGATTTATTACTGCCCTGAGTAATGAATATGCTAAAACAAAAAGCATAATTAAGCCTAAAACTACATAAATTCTATTTACAATGTCAGTATAAATTTCATTATCAAATAAATTTAAAGTTGCTAGAGCATAAAATATTTCATAAACATAGCATACAAAATCAAATATTCCCCCAACTATAACGTATACTATTGAATAAAAAGCACCTTTTATTAAATCCATTGCCTACTCACCTACCTAAAGTCACAATCGGAATAAAATCCGAATAAGTTCATTAAGAAATTAACTATAATTGGCAAAAAGAATATTATTACACAATATATAAATCTCTTTATTGATGTAGTGCCAGCTTTTTTAAGAGCATCCTTATCATCTGAAACAATTGCTTTAACAAAATCAGCAATGCTTAAACCTAACAATGCAATAATCGCAGCATATTTCATTACATCTAAAACCATTTGAATCCAATATGCAGGATATTCAGGACTGGTAGCATCACCAAAAACACTTTCACATGATGGAGCAGCAGTGTCCATTGGCATTAATGTATTTAAAACACTAGCACTAGCATTTAATTCAAAGAAAAAAAGAGCGACAATGATAGCACTAAAACTAATTAAAATAGATTTAACAAATTTTTTCATACTATCACTCCCGTTCTCAACATCTATAAAAACTAAGAGTAAACTACTAATGGCAGGGGCGGAGAGAATCGAACTCCCATCAAAAGTTTTGGAGACTCCTATGCTACCATTATACCACGCCCCTAGTACGTCTCTTAGTAATAAGATTATATCATATTTACTTATGTTTTTACAATAAATTTTGAAAAACTTTTGATATTAAGATTAAAAATTATTAATTTTATTTAATAAATTTGATTTTGGCATATACCCCAAAATCATTTAGGTAAACTTTTTTGCCTTTCTTTTGCAATTTCTTTTAATGATTTTTCTGGTGTTGGTAAATCTTCTGCATAGTTCCTCCTAATGCTTAATTGTTGCTCTAATAGCTTTTCCTACTCTATAATGTGTATCTGTTGCCATTTTTTCATTAGGTTCTTTTTGCTTTTCTAATAAAGCCTATGTTCGAGTTATTTTAAATATATTTGCACCTAGTTCAACACTCCCCATATTATCTAAGATATCTTCTCTATATCTTAAGCCTTTTCTCTTTGCAATATCATTGGCTGTCTCACCATTGTACAAACCTTTATATCCAGCATTAGTAAATCTATCATAATTTTTAACCCCTTTTTCTTTAGCTATTTTATATAAAACTTTATTACCATCTTTTGTTTCCGTCTATAAAGCCTTTTTTCATCTTTAGTTAGCCTTTTATATTCATCTTCAATTAATTCCATTTTTCTTGTTTGAATCGCAAAATATGTCTGACCTAAAGCAACAATTTCTTTACTTGGATCAGCATTTTGTACTATCAAATAACAAATATAACGAGATAATTTATAATCTATAATATTTCTTGAGGTTTTAGAACCAATATCTACCATTTTATCCACTTGGGTAAAATGGTCGTTAACCATAAAATTACTTTGCTCACAAGCAGTTTTTGCATTATTTATTACATTTATAAACTTTTGCCATTTTTTATAATCCAAAGCTATTTGCAATTCTCTTGCATACCAAAATTTATTACCGTTTTCATCAATATGCTTAATATCTTCAAAACTTTTTTCTTTATAATTTTCAATATAATCCATTTTACACCTCTATTTACAATTCACTATGTGAAAACTTTATTAATGTATTACCAAATCTCCTAGATTTTTTCAATACTAAATAATATTTTATTTAATTTTATAAAAATACTATTTACCCCAAAATCAAATTATGATCTAAATTACTAAAAGTTTTGTTTTGGTTCTTCTTTTAATATGTTCATCTAATTCTTCTTTTTGTTTGCTATATATGTTAAACAATTTCAAGTATTTATGCATAAAATACCATAGGTGATTTTTCATGATTATTAGTTATACTGATACCGAAAGAGATTTACTCGCCAGAATAATGCGCGCTGAAGCTTTATCCGAAGGTGACCTTGGCATGCTTATGGTTGGTAATGTTGTTGTTAATCGAGTTTTAGCTGATTGTCTAACTTTTAAAAA
>CALVYL010000021.1 GCA_944372215.1 uncultured Bacilli bacterium
TAAGCCGTAATAGTATAATGGTATTACAAATCCATGGTAAGGATTAAATCAGTGTTCAATTCACTGTTACGGCACCATAAAAACAACAACCAAATCAATTGTGATTTGGTTTTATTTTTTCTTATATTCTTCTATTTTTTCATCAATCCATATGGGCAACATTTCTTTTAAAGGCAAAAAACCTCTTCTTGATTCTACTATTCTAGTGCCATCTTCTTCAGTTTTGTAATAAATATCCTTAATAGATAATTTCATTTGTTTATTTTTCTTATCTATCTCAAGAACTTGAGCATAAATAATTTCATTTAAATGAACAAAATCATGAACATCTTTGACAAAATCATTAGATATTTCGGATATATGACATAACCCCGAATAATTATTTTCACATTCGACAAAAAAACCATAATTAGTTATACCAGTTACCTTACATTTAATTATATCTCCACATTTAACTTTAGGCATAATGACACCTTCTTACAATTAAAGTATACCAAATTATTATTTACTTAACAAGTTTTTCGTTTTATAATATTAATTGGTGAAGCAAATGGAAGAAAAAATAATTGAAATAATAGACCAAATTAGACCATATCTTATTTTAGAAGGTGGCGATATAGAATTTGTCAAATATGAAGATAATTTTGTTTATGTTAAAGTATCTGGTCATTGTAATAATTGTGATATGTTAGGTACAGAAATTAATGAAGGAATTTTTAATTTACTAAAAGAAGAAATATCAGATTTAGAAGGAGTTATCAACATTAATTTATAAGCCAATTTATTTTATCTAAGGGAGCATATTTAGATATTTCTAAATATGCTTCTTTTAAAAATAATTCAAATTCTTTGTTTTTAGCAATAACTGGCACTAATTTTTCTTCAGATTCATCATTATTCATCACTGATTCATATAAATCAAAATAATATGAAGGATACAATAATCGGGCAAAAAGCATATTATATTCATAAGGTGTTAATTTTTTTATTTGCAAAAAACACTTTAATTCCTCAAGTACATCCTCATCATTTTGTGGTGAGAAAAACATTGCTTTAAGATATTCGGCAATATCTCTTACCTCTAAATCAAAGATAAAAGACAAGGGATTTAAAAAATTTATTTTATAATTTGGATAGAAAATTCTTCGATGAGATAAAGTAACTTTAGCATTAAAAGAATTATATTTTAAAGTAGTATTATTAACATAACTAATAGCATTTTCCGCCAGGCCCAAATAATAACTAAAGGAATCTTGAATTATTTTTTTATTTAAACCTAATTCTCTTATTTGATACTCAAAATAGTCCATCTTATCACTCCATAATTTTCCCCAATTATTGCGATATAATTTACTAGTTTGATAATTTAAAGTAAGTTTATTAATCATATTTACAATATCAAAAATATCATATTCTTCACTAAATTTGCTAACAGACATTAAAATATAATTATAGTTATTTACTTTAGTTAATATTTCCCCATTAATATTTACAATAATATTATGAACATCAATTCCTTTTTCTTTCATATCCATAGTACATTTTAATATATCATCAAGTTCATCTATATTACGATTAAAAAAAACAAAAAAGAAATCCTGATTTTGATACTTAAAAAAGTATTTGCCAGCATTTTCCTCTAAAGAATCAATATCTATATTATAATAATATTTAATCGTTTCCTTCATACTATATTATATAAAAAAAATAGGTTTTAATACCTATTTATTGAATTTTGCAACTAATGCATCAAACATATTTTCACAAGCTTTTAAGAAAGCTTCTTTATCTGCTGTAAAATCAACCGGAACATCATTACTTGAACTATCATCCTCTAATGGGGTACTTGGCATTGATGGTTCAACTGGTGCTGCTGGAGCTACTGGTTCATTCATGACTGTAGCCACTTGAGCACCTTGAGGTGGTTCAGGCATAACTGGTGTTACATTTGGCATTGGTGTAACAGGTTCTGGTGAAACAACAGGTGTTGGCTCTACAGTTGGTGTAACCGGAGCTACTGGTTCAGCCACTGGAACAACATCAGGCATTGGATTTGCCACTTGAGGCATTACTGGTTCACTAGCTACTGCATCGACATTCGGTGGAGTAACAGGACTAACTGGAGTTGCCTCTGAAGTCACTGGAGCTTCAGGCATAGATGGAGCAGCTGGAGCAACATCAGCAATTGGTGTTCCTATAGGTGCTGATTCATTAATTGCTCCACTAGCAACACTATTTACACCATTTGGATTATAATTATTTTTTAAAGCTTCAAAAGATGCCACAGGTAATGTAAGTTGTAAATAAAATACATCATCAGCACTTAATGCCGGATCAACACTAACATAATCAACTTGATTGCCAGCGATAATCATCCGCAAATTTTCCTTTACGGCATTCCATTCATTTTGATCTACTATCTTTACTAACTTATTGTTTTCTAATTTAGACACTAAAATAATAGGTAATCCCATTGTTCCATTCATTTCATTGTCTAAAACAACATATACCCCATTATTTCCTTTAAAAGCTGTAACTAAAGGTTTTTCTAAACTAGAACCAGATACTAAACTTAATTTTATTTTTTCCACATTAATCAATCCCTTCATTTATCATAAATTAATTATACATTAATTATTATTTTTTTTCAACTATTCTTTTAATAATAAAATACCTACAATCATAAGCGCAATTATTTTTAATATAATCATCTATTTTACTATAATCATTAATTGGCTTAAAATTTTTATTATTTTTTTCATTAAAACCTTTTAATCTTACTTTACCATATGCATAATCTCCCAAAATATAATCAAAATTATCAAAATAATCTGTAATTTTACCTTCTAAATCTTCTACTTTTAAGGCATCGCGATAATTCTTTATAATATCATATTCTTTATTATCAATTGTAATACTCTCCATAAACCCTCCTTAAATTACGATAAAAGTAATAATACCCACTACCATAATAACTGTACAAATAATACTCATTACTAGTAATATATCAACATAACCATTACCACTTGTTACTTTATTTTTTTCTCTTTCGATTGCTTCAATTGCTTTATCTAATAAATATTCTTTATTTATAGCATTTTCTCTAATTTTAAAATAATCATATACTTGACTATTTAATTTATCAACCTCATTAGCATCCATTGCATTTATTTGATCCATACTATAATTTAATAATTCATATGCTTTAACATTTAATAAATGTTTTTCTCGTGGTATTACAACTTTAACATTTTCTTGCATTTGTTTTTTAAAATAATTATCTATTTCTAATACATCTTTAGCCATTAAAAAATTATATGAAACCATCAAAGGGTTTTTAGCATAAGGAGTATATAATAAATTATAAAAATCTTGTACCTCTTTTTCTTTTAAATTATAATTCATTTTTTTGGCAATAAACATATCAATTAATTCTTTTTGGACCGTTATAAAATTTGGATTTTCTACCTTTATCATTTTATTTTCATTTTCCTTTTCTATATCATAAAATACTTGTAAATCCGAAAAAAACATTTCCAAATCCATTTTTGAATAGCCATATTTTGCTAAATTGTTTTTGAGCAAATCTTCATCATTTATAACCATTGGATTAACTATATCTAATTCACTATATATAATAATAAGCAATCTAATAACAACTACCAAAAAAGAATTATACACAACACCCTTTGGCTGTTCAACGCTTTTTAAGTAATCATTAATTGCTTTAGTAAATGCCTCATTAATAAATACTCGCATTAGTATCACCCTATCATAAATTATATCACAAATTTTATTCCAATGGAATAGATAATTCTGCACTTTTTTCGAGTATTGCCCCTCCATAAAGCTGTGGCACAGTTCCATTTATTACTTGAGATGCCACCAAAACATCATATTCTATAACATTTTCATTATTTGTAACTGGACTAATCAATTCTTGACTCAATTTAATAGTAACATAAAGCTCTACTAAAGCATTATTAATCCCATATTCTGTTATTTTACTTTTAATATTGGTAAGTATTGAACCAACAAAGTTAACTTTTATATAAATTTTAGGACCTAAATTACTTACAAGAGCATAATCACTAGCAATAAACATCGGTAGTTCTAAAATTAAACCATGTTCATTAGCTTTGATATTATTATCACTAATATCCTTGAAATTACCCTGTTCTAAATTTTCTACTAAAGCCTCCAACTCAGTAGAAACTGTATCTAATACAAGATAGGCTTTTTCTAAATTATAATCAACATATAATATTTCTCCCTTGTCATTTTTATTAATTATTAAAATATCTTCTAAAATATCTTCATCAAGTATCTCATAACCGATATTCATACTTAAAAATGATTCCATAAATTTATTGATTTTGGCCTCAGCTACATCAACTATTTTAGGACTAATTTTAGTATTATACCAAATAAAAAAGAATGTGGTAAAACTAATTATCAAAACAACAACTAATATTATTAAACTTGATGTTTTATAATTTTTCCGCATTCTTATTCTGTTCATATTAAATATTATGTTTTATTCCATAATTAATGAACGAACAAATAAAAATATCCCTACTAAAAAACATAATATAACTAAAACAATTAATATTTTAATAACTATATTTAATCCTTTATCAGTATCATCTTCTTCTGCAAAATCATTTTTACTAAATAAACTTGTTGTATAAAAAGAACTATCCATGGTATCATCTTTTATTTCTTCTACTATTGTATTTTCTTCTTTATCATCATTGGCATTTTCGGTTTGTTCCTCAGCTTTTTTGATCTCCTCAGTCATCCCTTCATAAACCTCAGTATTCTCACTACCTTTTAATTCATCTAAAATACCAAAAGTATCATCATCTTCTTCAACAACTGGTTCTGTTGTTTCCTCTTTATTATTTTTTTCTAATTTTTCCGTTATTTCACTAATCTTTTTTTCATTTATACTAATAGTATTAATAAGCTCCATCAAGTCTTCTTCTGCTTTATTTGGTTCTTCATTTTCCGTTTCTTCTTCAATATGTAAATTATTTAAAATATCAAATTGGGTATTTCTCAACTTTTTAGCTCTAGCTTCCTCATAAGTTTCTGGAAGCTCATCTTTAGCTTTCTCTAAAACTACATTCAAATCATATTCCTTAGTAGGTTCCGCATCGATTTCTTCTTCCTCTGGAATATCTATTCTTATACTCTTTCTTTTCGGAGCATTATTATATTTAGTATCTAAAATCTTCTTAATCTTTTCAATATCAATTTCGGCATCTTGATTCCCAATTACAGTTGCATTACTACGCACACTAAAATTATCTAAACTTGTCTCATTTATTTCTTTATATAATTCTTCATTTTTAGCAACTCTTGAAAAATTTTTATTATCATATTTATTCATTCTCGTATCCATAAATACAACCTCTATTAAAATAATAACATAAAATAAAAATTTTTTAAACAATAAAGATTGATTTTAGACTAGTTTTTGACTATAATTATACAAGGAGGATTGAAATGAAAAAATTAGAAGTAAATAATTGTATTGGTTGCGGTATGTGTATTGGTACTGATCCAGAACATTTTGAATTTGATAGTGATGGTTTATCAACTGTTAAATCTGAGGAAAATTTAGATAGCGAAGCATTACAAAGTGCTATTGCTGGTTGTCCTGTTAATGCTATAAGCATTACTGATACTGAAGAAAATTAAAAAAAGCTCAAAGGCTTTTTTATTTTTGCGCTAAATTGTATAATTTTTTAATTTCTTTAATTGTTAAAGTACGATATTCACCACTTTTTAAATCTTTAATATCTAAAAATCCATAACCAATGCGACTTAACTTTAACACATTAACATTTAACTCTTTAAATAATTTTTTGATTATATGATTTCTACCTTCCACAATGGTTATTTCCACAATCATTGTATTTTTTTCTTTATTGATATTTTTTACTTTAAACTTTTTTACATCAACTACTCTTCCATCGATTTTTATCCCACTTTTTATTTTATGAATTTCTTCTTTAGTTAATATTTTATTTAATTTAGCAATATAAGTTTTTTCAATTGCAAATTTGGGATGCATTAAAGTGTTAGCTAGTTCACCATCATTAGTAAGTATTATTACACCAGTTGTATCATAATCAAGTCTACCTACCGGATAAATTCTAGCATCCGTATTAATTAAATCAACTACCGTAATTCTACCAGCATCATCACTAACAGCACTAATAACACTCCTTGGTTTATTTAAAATATAATATTCATGTTTAATATCTTTATTAATAATTACTCCATCGATACTTATTACATCACTTTTATCAACTTTAGTTCCCAGTTCTGTTATAACTTTACCATTAACTAAAACTCTTTTATGCCGTATTAAATCTTCAGCTTTTCTTCTTGATGCATAGCCGTACTCTGCAATAATCTTTTGTAAGCGTTCCATGAAATCACCCACTTAAAGTATAACACATTTCTTAGAAAAATAACATAGTAATTAAAAAAGCAACTGTAATACCTACTAGATCCGCAAATAAACCGACGGATAAAGAATAACGAATCCTTTTAACGCCAATCGAACTAAAATATAGGGCAAGAACATAAATAGTTGTATCCGTACAACCCTGTAAGACACTAGCAAGCCTTCCCACATAAGAATCAGGCCCATATTTAATAAAAATATCATTCATTATTGCTAGAGTTGCTGTACCTGATATCGGACGAAGGAGAGCCATTGGCATAATTTCTAAAGGAATATTTATTAAATTTAATACGGGAGTAAATACTCCTAAAACAGCGTTAACAAAATTACTATCTAAAAAAATATTAATGGCAAAAACCATAGCAATAATAGAAGGAAAAATATTAAAAGAAATCATCAATCCTTCTTTGGCCCCTTCTAAAAAAGCATCATAAATATTTACTTTCTTTTTAAAGCCATAAAATATTACAAATACAATAAATATAGGAATAACTATTTTGGAAAACATATTCATTGTTTATTTCTCCTTCTTATAAAATAGTCGAGCAATAAACCCCCAATACTAGAACAAAAAGTTGCAATAACTCCTGGCAAAATTATTTCGGAAGGATTTGCAGAACCATGGGCAATACGTAAAGCTAAAACCGTAGTTGGCACAATTGTTACCCCAGCTGTATTTAAAACCAAAAAGGTAATCATTGCAACACTAGCCGTATCTTTTTTGTCATTTATTTTTTGTAGTTCACTCATCGCTTTTAAGCCAAAAGGAGTGGCAGCAGAACCTAACCCCATCATATTGGCGGCGATATTAGAAGCTATAAAACCTAACGCTGGATTATCTTTGGGAACACTTGGAAACAGTCGCGATAAAATTGGTTCAACTAATTTAGCGAATTTTTGTAATAACCCTGAAACCTCAGCAATTTTCATAATTCCCGTCCACAAAACAATAATAGGTAAAATTGACAGCATTAAATCAAGAGCATCATTACCATTGGTTAAGATACTATCATTTATCACATCTAAATTGCCAGTTAAAAAAGAATAACCAATACCTATAATTATTAAAAATAACCAAATATAACTTACCATCCTAGCCACCTTAATAATTTATCCCACCAAGATAATTTCTCATCTGTATTTTTGGCAACATAAATATTTACCTCTTTTAACAGTTTATCTTTTAAATAAATCTTAGCAACGCCCACTGTATCATTATTCATATAATTATTATTTTTATAAAGTTCATATTTTATTGATAAATCTTTTTTTTCATTTTCTAAAACTGGAATATAAACATCTTCTAAAATATATAACGTATCATCTTTATATTCTGTATCTTGTTCAATCTTAAATTTATCTTTATCTAATACTTTTATTGCTTCATAATTTTTGAATATACTTTCATATAAACTTATATGATCAACAAAATCATTAGCATCATTCAAAGTAACAACCACCACATCGATATTATTACTACTAGCAGTAGTTACTAAAGTTCTTCGAGCTTTTTCCGTAAAACCAGTTTTTCCTCCGGTGATAAAATCATAGTTATGAATTAGTTTATTTTTATTAGTCCAACTATAACTTTTTTTATTAGTTTTAACACTATATTTTTTAGTAGCAAAAATTTCTCTAAAAGTTTCGTTTTCCATAGCGTATTTCGTTAAAAGCGCCATGTCATAAGCACTTGATAAATTACCAGTACCATCATCCTCTTCTAATCCATGAGCATTATAAAAATAAGAGTCATTCATACCTATTTTACTGGCAGTTTCATTCATAAGCATTGCAAAAGATTCCATAGAACCCGCAATATTTTTAGCAATAACAACTGCAGCATCATTGCCGCTCCTTAGCATTAAACCATAAAGTAAATCTCTTAAAGTTAATTTTTCACCCATCTCAATATATATAGCACTCCCGTAGGCGGCCAACACCTCTTCACCCACCTCATAAACATCATCTAAATTACCATACTCTATAGCTACAATTGCTGTCATTATTTTGGTAATACTAGCAATTAGTCTTTGATCATGAATGTTATTTTCATAAAATATTCTATTGCTATTTAAATCCATTACAATAGCACTACTTGCTGAAATTGCTGATACTTTTATTGGTAATATTAATAATACTAGACTTAAAATTAACTTTTTCATAGTGTACCCCTATAAAAAGATATGATTATTAACTTAAAATATGTGTCCAAAAAATTTGTAAAATTTGTAATTTACCCCTAACAAAATACTTATTTTGTGATACAATATAAAACAAGGGAGTGTTTTGTTATGATAAGTTTTAAAGTATATCAACAATTATTTGAAATAAAAGAAGGATTAGTAAGAATAGAATGTATTAATTTACCATTATATAATGAGTTTGAAGATGTCTATCCTTTATATAAAGATGTCGATGAATTTACTTTTATGGAACAAATGAATCATACCTATACAATACAAGAAAAAGCTATAATGGCTATTATTGCTATAAAATATCCAGAGTTAATAAAGAATAAAGATTTAAATTATATTAGTTCAATATGTGAATTCTTAGCTAAAAACAATATAAGTCCCTTTTATTTTAAAGATTATGTTCAAACATTATGCAATAATCAAGTATATAACTATGCTATGTTTTTATATTCTAATAATTATGGCATAACTAAACACACCATTCTATTTGATTTATTATATGAATTATATGATTTAGCTAATCCTAATTGTTTAAGTTTTATCATTGATTTTTTAGCTAGATTAGCAAGTATTCCGAAGGTTTTATTTGATGATTGTAGTAATCTACTAGATATTTATAACAAAATACTAGCTAAAATGGAAGAAATAGAAATTGATGCTCCTGATACTTTTACAGCCATAGATTATCAAACATTATATGAACTATTTAAAATTAATCGATTAAATAATAATTTAGCTATGGATTTATTCAATGATTTAAAAGATGTTGATCTTAATTATATCGATTATATAACGAAAATAAAAGAATGTTTAACAACTATTAAAAATTATAATATAGTGCCTTTAAGAATAAGAGTACAAAATAAAAATGAGTAATTACTCATTTTCTTCATATATACCATGGATTTTTTCTAAATCACTTTGCGATAACTCAGTAACTTGCCAAACTCCATCTGCATTTTTCTCTACATTAAAGTTGATTGTATAACTTATAGTATCAGTATTTTTTTGCATTAAATCAAGTTTATAATCTAAAAATTTAGATAAATCATAGTTGTTAAATTCATCATAAAATTCTTCACTATGATCATTCAAATATGTATTAGCATCATTTTGCGCTTTACCTAAATTATATACAGTAATTTTAGTTTCCACAATAGCTACATCATCATTATAATCTTCACTAATTATTTCATAAGTAAGATCCGTATATTGTTTACGTAATATATCTCGATATTTATCTCTTTGTTCATCACTTAAATTTTCTTCAGCATCAACTACATCATCCATATCTCCAACAACTGATGCACTTAAATTACGATATTGATCTAAAAAAGCTTCAACTGCTCCCCGAGCAGTACTTTTACTACAACTACAGCCCACTAATAAAACCCCCATTAATACTATTAATAATATTTTTTTCATATCTCACCTTAATACTATTATATCCTAAGAAATTTTGATTATACATTGTTATAACTTAATCTTATTAAATTATAAATGTTCATTTCTTTATCAGTTAAATTATCTTTTAGTTTTTCTTTCATTTCTTTATAAATACTATTAAAATCATTATTATCTTTTAAAAACCATTCATTATATAAATATTTTAATTTATCATAATCTTCCTTCTTATATAACGTATCTATTTCTAATTCAATAAACTTTTTAATACTATTTTCTAATCTCATATTATTACTTATAGTTTTTTTTGCTCCTAATTCATAATTTAATTTAAAATGTTCCAATGTATATAACATTTCTGTTGCTCCAATTTCATCATCAACTTGTAAAAAGGACCGATAGATACTCTTGCCTTCTTCATTAAACTCTAAAGCAATTGCCCCATTTTTATTAACAAATAAAGCTACATATTTTAATTCGGCATTTTTGGTTTGACATTTATTATAAATTAGATTTAAAAAATCTTTATCAACTATTATTTCATTATATATCATATCTTTTAAAGTTTTATTATTTATAGAAAATATTGGAATCTTTTTTATAAATTCTATATTGTCTTCTTCAAACCATTCATAAAACATATAATTATCTTCTTCTAAATTTAAAACTAAATCATAATAATAATTCATCGTACCCTCCCTATTCCTTTATATGTAAAAAAAACACCACTGAGCAAAAATAGTAAACATGAACTCCTAATAATAAAATAAACAAATTCTAAAAATGTATACCCTAAAGTAAATAAATTTAAATAAATTATTATTAGAAATAAAGCTATACTTATTAAAATACTACCTAATATTAAAAAAAATATTCTCATATTTAAATATATATGATAAAATACTTTTGGTGATACATAATGAAAAAAATAATTATATTAGTTGTTAGTTTGCTATTTCTTACTGGCTGTGGTGAAGATGTACAAAATCCCATAGTTACTATGGAAATTGAAGATTATGGTACTATAACTATTGAACTTTACCCAGATATGGCTCCGAATACTGTTGCAAACTTTGTAAATTTAATAGAGGAAGGATTTTATGACGGACTTACATTTCATCGTTCCGTTCCTGGTTTTGTACTGCAAGGAGGAGATCCTAATGGTGATGGTACCGGAGGACCTGGTTACACAATTGCGGGAGAATTTAGTAGTAATGGCTATACTAAAAACACTTTAAGTCATACCCGCGGCATTATATCAATGGCAAGAAGCCAGGATAACGATTCTGCTGGCAGTCAATTTTTTATAGTTCTTGATGATTCTGCAACTTATTCCCTCGATGGCTTATATGCTGGATTTGGCATGGTTACTGAAGGGATGGATATAATTGATGAAATTGTTGCAAATGAAGAAATTGCTAATGATGTAACTGGAGCTTTAGCAGAAAATGTGGTAATTACTAAAGTAACAGTTGATACCTTCGGAGAAACTTATAGCGTTGAAAAAAATTAAATGCATAATATATAGTGCATTTTTTTAAAAATTAATATATAATTATAATGGTGAAGAAAAATGGATATAATAACATATATAATTTTAGGTATTATTCAAGGTATTACTGAACCAATTCCTGTTTCTAGTAGTGGTCATATATTTTTATTTAAAAATATATTTAATACCAATATGTTTAATTCGCTAAATTTTGAAATAATTTCTAATTTTGGATCATTTATTGCCATATTTATTATATTTTGGAAAGATATTAAAGAACTAATTATTGCCTTTTTTTCCTATATTTTTAAAAAAGATACCAGGAAAAAATATGCAGATAAATTTAGATATGCTCTATATATAATTATTAGTACTATTCCTGTTGGAATAACGGGCTTTTTATTTAAAGATGAAATAGAAAATTTATATAGTCTAAATGGTCTTGCTATAGCCTTCTTAATTACTGCCCTTGCTTTATTTATTGTAAGAAATATCAAGGGGACTAAAGATGATGCCGATATTAAATTAAAAGATGCTATTTTAATTGGCTTAATTCAAGCCGTAACTATAGTCCCAGGAATATCTCGCAGTGGAACAGTTTTAGTTGCTTGTCTACTTTGTAATTTAAAAAGAGATACCGCTCTAAAATATACATTTATGTTATATTTTCCAGTAAGTGTTGGAACTATGATTTTAGGAGTAAGTGATTTAGCAAATACTACTGAACTAACGAGTATGTTAATACCATATATTGCAGGTATGATTGCTGCAGGTGTTGTCACATTTTTCTCATATCGTTGGTTAAGTAACTGGGTTAAAAATGGTAAACTTTGGAAATTCTCCATCTATTGTGTTTGCTTAGCGATATTTATATTTATATATTTTAGGTAGTGATTAAATGAAAAAGATGAAAAAAAGTATTAAAAGAAGCTTAATTATAATAATTGTTATATTAATATTAATTCTAGGGGCACTAATTGCTTTATATTTTACTAATAAACAAAAACTAGAAGAGTATAATACAGAGCTATTAGAATTATATGCTAAATTAGAAGCTAATAATAACTACACATCATGTCTTATCACTCCTTATAAAAGTGCTGAAGTAGATACGTTATTTAATGATTTAATAAATTCTTTAGATACCAATGAATTATCTATTTATTTTGAAGATTTAAATAATGACTATACTTTAACAATAAACCCCGATACCATATATTATAATGCTAGTATTATCAAACTATTTGATGCAGCATACATAATAGATAATAATGTTGATTTAAATGATACGATAACTTTTACCGAAAGTTATCGAGATTTAGCTAAAGAAGGCTTACTTGATTATGAATTAAATGCTGAAATACCTATTAAAGATATATTATACTATGCTATTTCCGTAAGTGATAATGGGGCACATAGAATACTTACAGATTATATTGGAGTTAATAATTTAAAAAATTATGCGCAAGAAACTCTAGGAGTAACATTAACAATTACAGATTCGGATAGATTTGGTAATATGAGTGTTACCAGTACTAATACTTTATTAAAACATGTTTATGAATTATTACAAAATGATAATGAATATACAACTTTACTTAAAGATGCAATGAATAACAATTATTACAATGCCCTTAATTTTGATGATGTAACCTATTTACATAAATACGGATATTATAATAATTATTTTCATGATATAGGTTTATATAATGATTATTATAATCCCTATACTATATCTATATTTACTCTTTATGGTAATCCCGATAATGGATCTTTAGAAGAGGTAAATAATATAAATAAAGAAATATATAATATATATCAAACTAACTTAAATGAAAAAGAAGAATATTGTTATAATCAAGCTTATAACTAATATTCTTTTTTATTGTTAATTTACCCGAATTGGATCAGATTCAGTTCCTATACCTCCAGTATAGGCAACATTGGATGTAAGATAAAAGACTGGCCTGACTGGATAGGAATATATGTTGACAGTAGTGCGACCAACACGACCAATGTAGTACACAAAATATGCGGTATACGTGGTATTAGAAATTCGTGAAATTGTCCATTCCTGTAACCCCATATACATCCAATTACTAAATATTGCACTATCATAAAGACTTATACTTGCAGTCCAATAACTTGGACTTGCCGCAAAGCCGTAGTCTGATACGTACATTAAGCCTATTTTTGCAGTTACATAGGTTCCTGTACTTTCCGCATCTTGAAATTCCGCTGGAGTTCCAGCAGAAGAGCTATATCCATTGACATACCACGTTGCATCTGCTATCTTATTCCGATATGTACTACTGAATGTATTCAAAAATGTTGTGTTTAAATTTGTTGTATTTAAATTTGATTCACTCCATGTATTTGTTCCACTTGGATTCCAGTAATATGTTCCTACCGATGATAAATTTTGACTTCCTTTATAATAAGTTGTATTTTCTTCAGAGTTTGTATATGTTGTGGAATAGGCTCCCCCAGTTCCCGTTTGACTTGTTGTTGGATAATCTGCCATGATTAATTTTACTTGGTCTCCAAATACTCCGATGATTCTGTATAAGTTATCACTTGGGCATGTTGATGCTGTTGATCCAAAGCAGATATAGTTATTTACATCATCACTTGCTCCTGCATACCTATATGAGTTATCTCCTGCTCCATTAGCTAAACTACTATTATGGTAATATATATTGGTTATATATGTTCCTGATTGATTATAAAAACCAGTTATACAACTTGCTAGATTCTCCCCATCACTACAAGCTTCTGCTAGCGTTGTTGGTGGATTACTTGTTTCTACACTTAATGTTGCTCTATTGGATTCATAACCTAAAGAATCTATTACATAGACCTCTATATTATATGTTGTACCACTATCTAAACCACTAAAGATATATGAATTACTTGTGGTACTTACTGGTGTATTATTATTTATTATATAGTAATAATTAGTTATTGGATTTGTTCCTGTAGTTGTAGATATATTTATTGTTATACTATTATTTGTTGTTTCTACTAAATTAATACTATTTATTATTGGTTTTGTATATATATCAAAATATATATAACAACCATCTGATTTATTATTATATAATATTACTTTATTTTCCTCACTATCATAATCTAATTCTCCCCCATTTTGGCAAGCGGATAATTCTTTATTAAATATATAGCCTTCTCCTGGCCAAGTATTACTTGTTGATTCTAAATATGTTCCATCTTCTTGTTCTAACATTAATGTTAAAAAGGAATTATTTACTATTTCTTTTTTATTATTTATTATTTCATTATTGGTATTATTTTTAGTTATTATTACAATACTACTAATAATCACACCAAATGTTAATAATACACTACTTATTAACACTACTTTTTTATTCATAGTACCACCAATTATATTTTATAATTATTAGACAAAATTTAACTAAATTTACTCCTAATAGGGTGTAAATTCATTACATCTAATTAAATGTATAAGACAATATTGTTAGTGGTTAAAATGTATTATAATAGATTAAAAGAAATAAGAGAAGATAATTCACTAACTCAAAGAGATATAGCTAGAGTATTAAATACAACTCAACAGCAATACTCTAAATATGAATTGGGTATACAAATATTGCCTTTAGAAAAATTAAATATATTAGCAAATTACTATAATACATCAATAGATTATTTAATTGGTAGAACCGATGTTAGAAAACCATATCCTAAGTCTATATTAAGTAGACAAATTTAATTTTTTATGTTCGGATTGTATATGATGACAATCGGCATTAGTGCAAGATATTAAAGTCCGCAGCACGGAACATCGCCGAATATCTAGCAACGCACAACATGATATATACCAATCTTATATTTAAATAGATTTTTTACAGAAATAACTAACTCAATCAACAATTTAAATAAAAATAAGACCTAAAGATATATTTTAGTAAAAAAAAAACCATAAAAAAGGGAAAATTATTCATTTCCCTTAAAAGTGTGAGTTTTGAGTTTATATGTTAATTGTGTATAGTTTGTAATATTATATTACATATTTTTTTCTTTAACTTATTCGCATTCCTCCTTTATTACATTTTAATCATACTAAAGTATTATGAAATTTTTGTGTTGGATCTATGAAATAATTATATTTTAATCTTAAAGTAGAAAGTTGAGCCTTTTTTTAACACTGATTTGACACCATACTCATAATTATGTAATTCAAGAATTTGCTTTACTATAGAAAGACCTAGACCAGTTGATACAACATTTCTTTGATGTTTTTTATCATTTTTATAGTATTTATCCCAAATATAAGGTATTTCTTCTTCTTTTATACCTTTACCTGTATCAATAATTTCCACTAGATAATATTTTTTATGCTTAGTTAATCTAATTGTAACTGTTTTATCATCACCAGTATAATTGATTGCATTATTAACTAAATTATATATTACTTGATTAAGCTTTTTTTTATCAGCTTTAATCCATATTTCATCTGGCATTTCGACATTAATTGTATATTGTTCTGTTTCTTTAATAATTTGATATCTTTTAACAATTGAATTTATTTCTTCCGCTAAATTAAATTTTTCTAATTTTAATGTATCGGCATTAGATTGCATTTTAGATAAATCAAGAATATCATTTACAAGTACAGTTAATCTATCTGTTTCATCAACTATAATACCTAAATGTTCATTCATTTTATCATGATCTTTATAAGATATATCTCTAATCATTTCGGCATAGGCTTTAATCATAGTTAAAGGTGTTTTCAAGTCGTGGGAAACATTAGCCATTAAATCACGTCTTAATTCATCAGTTTTAGCCATTTCTTTTTGAGCTTGTGATAAAGTCTCTGCTAATTCATCTATTTCTTTAATACCAGATTCTTTAAATTCAACTTTGGAATCTCCATTACCCATTTTTTTAGCTTTTTTAGTTATTTCTGTTATAGGATCAGTTAATTTAGTTGATAAGAAAATAGAAATTATAACTGCTATAAATATACCTAAGAAACAAACATACATTAATTGTTGTTTAATAATCAATGTAACATCAGATATATCTTCCAAATTAGAATAGATAAATGTATAGTTATTACTATTTTTTAAACCATATAAAAGAGCTGCAACATGTCTATCATCATTGACAAATTGATAAGCCTTAAAAGTCTCATCGCTATCAACAAAGTTAAGCATTAATTCTTGAACTTTAGTATTTTCATTTTTTAAGGCACAGCCTTCCATATTTAAATTATATCCCGTGAAATTACCAAAATCATCTGTTACGACAATACAAACCTCATTTTGATAAGATATATCTTGTAACATACTATCTAGTTCTGTTATATCAGCATTTTGAATAGAAGATACAATACTATCCATATTCGATATTTGTTCTCTTTCATAATAAAAATCAAATATCCAAGCTTGGCATATCCATAAAAGTAAAATAATTACAACATTAAAAACAAGCAAATAAATTAAGGTTTTTGCTTGAATACTAGTTTTTCTTTTCGTCTTCATACTCAAACTTATATCCTACTGCTCTTACTGTAACTATCATATTTTTATATTTGCCTAAATGCTTTCTTAAAGTTTTAACATGGGTATCAATTGTTCTATCATCGCCATAAAAATCATAACCCCAAATATTACTTAATAAATTTTCTCTTGATAATGCAATGTTTTTATTGTCAATAAAATATTTTAATAAATCATATTCTTTTGGTGTTAAATAAATCTTTTTGCCGTCGATATACACATCATGAGCGACATTATCAAGCTTTATTCCTTTAATTTCATAAACATCTTCTTTATTATCTTTTCTCTTAGTAACAGCTTTAATTCTTGCCACTAATTC
>CALVYL010000022.1 GCA_944372215.1 uncultured Bacilli bacterium
AATAGTGCAACCCCAGCAACATGGCATGATAACGAAAGTACGGGAACACCATGGACAGGAAAAATCGGTTTAATGTATGTATCAGATTATGGTTTTGCTGCAAGTAATAGTGCCTGGACCACAAATATGGATTCATATAATAGTTCATCCATAACTAGTAATAATTGGATGTACATGGGATTAACCGAATGGACAATTTCCCGCTATTCGAGTTACACTTACAGTGCGTACCGTGTGTATTATTCTGGCAGTGTCAGCGGCGACTACGTGAGCAAGTACAGTATGAATGCGGTGCGCCCGTCCTTCTATCTGGAGTCTTCGGTGAGCTATGCATCGGGCAGTGGCACAGCCACTAACCCGATCCGGATAAACTAAAAATCACGGAATGAAATTACGAAATATCACGGAATGAAATTGCAAAATATCACGGAATGAAAAATTATTAATTTATTTTATTGATGGTGTGTGTTATACTTATAGTAGGTGTGATAATATGTTTGGGAAAATACTTAAAATTGATAATAATGAAATAACTATTGAAAATATTAGTGGTAGAGCTCTTTCGAATATAATGAATTGTCATTTAGTTTTTGAAGATGAAGGCCGTAAAGTAGTGGGTGAACTAATATTTATTGATGAAAAGATTGCTCGGGTATTACTAATTGGGGAAATAAAAAATGATACCTTTATTGCAGGTATATTACAAAAACCAAGTGGTTCATCTAATGTTAGAGTTATTAATGCTGTAGAATTAGAAATGATTTTAGGAAAGAATACTTTAGATAAAAGTAGATTATTATTAGGAAAATCAGCAATATATAAAGAATTTAATGTATCAGTACCTTTAAATGCTTTATTTGCTAACCATAGTGCTATTATTGGTAATACTGGTTCTGGTAAATCTTGTGGGGTAGCAAGATTATTACAAAATTTATTTATAAATAATGAATATAAACCAATGAATTCCCATGTTATTTTATTTGATGCTTATGGCGAATATAAAAAAGCCTTTTTAAATATGGATAAAGTTGGTTTGAAATTTACTAATTATACTACTAAAGTAGTGGAATCATTTGAAAGTTTACTTTCTTTCCCAGCATATTTTTTAGATGCTGATGATTTGGCGATACTATTACAAGCTAATACAGGAGATCAAATACCGGTTTTAAATAAGACTTTAAAACTAGTTAAAATATTTAAAAGTGAAGATCCGAAAATAAAGGAATATAAAAATGATATTATTGCTAGTTGTTTACTCGATATTTTAACTAGTGGAAAATCATCTAGTCAAATTAGAGATCAAATAATTGCCGTTTTATCTCATTATAATACCGATACATTAAGTTTAGAATCTGTTATTCATCAACCCGGATATGATAGAACATTACAACAATGTTTACATATTGATGAACAAGGTAAGATGAATGCAATTTTTGAGGTAACTAAATTTTTACAACAATTTAATAAAATTGATTTAGAAAATATTGATCTTTTTGAAACGGTAGCTTACAATTTAAGTGATTTATATTATGCTTTAGAATTTGCTTTAATTAGTGAAGGAAGCTTAAATAATGATTTAGCTTATAAACAAAATAATATTTTAAAGAATCGTTTGCAAAATATTATTAATAGTAATGAAAAAGATATATTTGAAAGTAATGTTTATATAAGTAAAGAAGAATTTGTTAGAAATATGTTTAAGGAACCCCAACTTATAAATGTCGATTTAAGTTATATTGATGATAGATTTGCCAAAACATTAACTAAATTGTTTTCTAAACTATTATTTAATTATACGACGTCTTTAGAAGATCGCGGTACATTTTCAATTAATATTATTTTAGAAGAAGCACATAGATATGTGCAAAATGATAGTGATATTGATGTTATTGGTTATAATATATTTGATAGAATCACTAAAGAAGGTAGAAAATATGGAACATTACTTACTTTTATTACCCAAAGACCTAATGAACTATCTACTACCGCTTTGAGTCAATGTTCTAATTTTATTGTTTTTAAAATGTTTTATCCAAAAGATTTAGAGATTGTTAAAAATATGAGTGTAAATGTTGCTGATACAACTATTGAACAAATAAAATCTTTAAATCCTGGTACAGCTTTTTGTTTTGGTTCGGGCTTTAAAATACCACTGTTAGTTAATTTTGAATTACCAAATCCATTGCCAGAAAGTACTAGTTTAAAAATAGATGAGATTTGGTATAACAATAATAATATTTAAAAAAATGTAAAGGGTGGGGATGTTATGATAAAGCCAGAAGTGTTAGAGTTTTGTGAAGATCATAAAATTAGTATTAGGAAATTTTTACAAGAAAATTATAGTATAATACCAAGTAATAGTAAGAAGAGATACCGGATAAAGCATCGGGAGATTGCTAATTTTATGAATCTAATTCCAGTTTCTTTGTTCTTTGCTTTTCGCTATCCGGAATTAGTAGCTAATGGAAAGTTGGTTATAGTGGAGGATGATTACCATAAGTATAATGTTTATATTAATCCGCGGATTATTCAAGAAACTTTAGCAATAATAGAATTAGAAGAGGAATTAAGTTCTTTGGATGATGATTTAGTAGAAGATTTAGTTAGAATAAGAATGTTACTAAGAAAAATTGCAGATTTAAAAGAAAATGAAGCAATTATTAATCATTTCCATGGAACTGCTGAAGAAACTAATACCCAAAATTTATATCAAAAAGGAAAGGCTTTAGGTTTAACAAGAGTACAAAAAGGTCTTGAAAATAATTGTTGATTGTGCTAATATATTTTTGTAAATCAATGAGGAAAGATACGATTTTTAACCCTAGTTTATAGAGAGTTAGTGGCTGGTGGAAACTAATAAATAGATTAAAAATTACTACTTTCTGAGAGAGTTAATAAACTCCGGTGGAAGCCGTTATCTAAAATTAAGTGAAATAAGGATGGTACCGTGCCCTTGGCACTCCTGGGTATGCATCTTTTTTATTTTGAAGGAGGAATATGCTAGAAGAAGAAATTGATATTGAACAAAGAAAAGCTGAATTAAAACAACAGATAGAGAGAACAAAGATGAAAATTGAACTAATTGCTAGGAGGTCGGGTAGACCTAGAATAGATAAAGGTGAAAAAATTTTAAAAAATAGATTAGCAAAATTAAATAGTGAATATATACATCTTATTAGTCGTAAGTATATAGAAGGAGAGGATTGTAATGATAAACATTAAAGAAGATGAAAAATTAAGTGTACTTAATCATAGTTGTGCGCATTTGCTAGCCCAAGCGGTAAAGCATTTGTATCCCAATGCCTTATTTTGGGTAGGTCCTGTTATTGATGAGGGATTTTATTATGACATTGATTTGGGAGATAAAACTTTAACAGTAGAAGATTTGCCAGCGATAGAAAAAGAAATGAAAAAAATTGCTAAGGATGGTAAAAGAATAGTAAGAGAAGAATTAACTCGCGAAGAAGCTTTAGAAAAGTTTAAAAATGATCCCTATAAAATTGATTTAATCAATAATATGGAAGATGGTGCGGTGATTAGTTGTTATACTCAAGGTGATTTTACTGACCTTTGTCGGGGACCACATGTGGAATCTACTAAATTACTGAAAAATTTCAAATTATTAAAAGTAAGTGGAGCTTACTGGAAAAATGATAGTAATAATAAAATGTTACAAAGAATATATGGAATATGTTTTGAAAACCCCGAACAATTAGAAGAACATTTAAACTTTTTAGAAGAAGCTAAGAAAAGAGATCATAAAAAGTTAGGTAAAGAATTAGATATATTTATGATGAGTGAATATGGTCCTGGATTTCCATTTTTCTTACATAATGGCATGATTATCAGAAATGAACTAGAAAATTATTGGTATGAAGAACATGTCAAAGAAGGTTATGAATTTATTAAAACTCCAATAATGCTTAATAAGGATTTATGGGAATTATCTGGACATTGGTATAATTATCGCGAAAATATGTATACTAGTGAAATTGATGAAAAAGTATTTGCCATAAAGCCAATGAATTGTCCTGGGGGAATGCTTGTTTATAAAAATTCCTTACATTCTTATAAGGATTTGCCGCTGCGGATTGGTGAACTTGGCCAAGTTCACAGACATGAGGCCAGTGGAGCCCTAAATGGTTTGTTTAGAGTTAGAACTTTTACGCAAGATGATGCTCATCTATTTATGCGAGAAGATCAAATTGAAGAAGAGGTAATTAGACTCATTAGTTTTATTGACCGTATTTATAAAACATTTGGTTTAACTTATGATATTGAACTTTCAACTAGACCCGAAGAAAAATATATCGGCGATATTGCTATTTGGGATAAGTCCGAAAAAGCTTTGCAAGATGCTTGTGAAAAGTCGGGACATTCTTGTAAGATAAATCCGGGTGATGGGGCATTTTATGGGCCAAAATTAGATTTTCATATCAAAGATTCTTTAGGTCGTGTTTGGCAATGTGGAACAATTCAACTGGATATGAACTTGCCAGAAAGATTTGATTTAACATACATAGATAGTGATGGTTCTAAAAAAAGACCAGTAATGCTTCACCGTGTTATTTATGGTTCTATTGAAAGATTTATTGGTATTTTAATTGAACACTATGCTGGTGCTTTTCCACTTTGGTTAGCTCCAGTGCAAGTAAATATTATACCAGTTAATAATGAACATCACTTAGATTATGCTAAAAAATTACAAGAAAGATTAGCTGCTGTTGGTATTAGAGTAAAAATAGATGAAAGAGATGAGAAATTAGGTTATAAAATGCGCGAAAGTCAAACTAAAAAAATACCAATAACGATAATTCTAGGGGATAAAGAAATCGAAAATAATAGTATTAGTTATCGAAAATTTGGTAATGAAGGTACAACTACAGTGGCAGTTGATGAATTTAGTAAATTAGTTACTGAATGTATCAAAGATAAACAATATAATATTTAGGAAAAGCAATTGCTTTTCCTTTTTTCCTGTGTTAGAATAATGATTGTTTTAAGGGGGATTTATGGAATTTAGAAACTTAGACCAACATAAAGCATTTATTAATAGCGAAGCGAAAAGATTAGGAATATCACCGAGTGCCGCCTATACAACTTATTATGCGAGATTGCTTTTAGAAAGAATGTCGGAGGTTAATTATGGTATTTTGGTAGTTAAAGGGAGCTTTAGTCAATACGTTCATTTAAAAAGCTTGAGTAGACCAGTGCTAGATATTGATTTGTCGGCAACTATTAATCATCAAGTTCCTTTAGAAATTTTATATACAGCTATATATAATTCAATTGATGATGTGGTAACTTTTGATATGAATCATATTCCTAGGAAAACCGCCAATGGGATTTATAAGTTAGTTGTAAATGCTATAATAAAATATCCTAATGCTAAAGAGATGATTATTCCAATCCCCATCGATTTTAAACCCAATAATTTAGCAATATTTGAAACACAATTTAAAAAAGTAGAACCGTTATTTCAAGGAGATAAAAAATTTTATGTAAATACACCTTCTTTTGAAGAACATATTGCGGAAAAATTATATATTATTGCTCATAATAGAAGACAAGATATATTAAATACCCGAGTTAAAGATTTTTATGATATTTATAAATTACATGGTACCGATTATGATCCAGATAAATTTAGTTTGTATTTTCAAATGATGTTGTTCATGTATGGCGAAAATTTGGAGGGAATAAGTGCTGAATTTTTGGATAAAAAATTTATTAGTAGACATGAAGAAATTTGGCAAAGAATGCAACAAAAATATGAATTTGTCGATAGAGATTTAGATTTAGATGAAGCCGTATATTATACTAAAGCGGTATTAAAAGAACAAATTCAAAAGATTAGGAACAGAGAATTTACCGAACAAGCAATGACTTTGGTGCGAAAAAAGCAACAAAATGCAAAATAATGATTGACAAACATAAAATATTAGTGTAAACTAATGATGTTATTAAAAAAGGAAAGCGATTTGTATCCACCTGATTACCAAAGGTAATGGGTAAAAAGCCTAGAGATTCAATGGTTTTTAAGTGGATACAATTATGTATTCATTTTTTAATGTATGGAGGTGCTTAACATAGCAAATAATAGTGAAATGCAAATTAATGAAAACATTAAAGTGCCAGAATTGATGGTAATTGGTCCTAATGGCGAAAAAATGGGCGTTAAAAAATTAGACGATGCGCTAACTTTAGCTAATTACGCCGGTTTAGATTTAGTATTAATGAGTGCAAATTCTACACCAGCAGTAGCTAAAATAATGGATTATAATAAGTATCGTTATGAAAAGCAAAAAAAACTTAAAGAAACGCAAAAAAAACAAAGAGAAGCTAATAAGGATATGAAAGAATATCGTTTGTCGGTGACTATTGATGTTAATGACTTTGAAACAAGAAGAAGAAACGCTAAGGAATATTTAGAAAAAGGTCATAAGATCAAAGCATTTATAAGATTCAAGGGCAGACAAATGGCTAGACCAGAACAAGGACAAGATGTTTTACTTAGATTTGCGGATGCTTTAGCAGATGTGGCAACAATTGAATTAGAACCAAAACTTGATGGAAGACA
Organism: uncultured Bacilli bacterium; assembly: GCA_944372215.1. Taxonomy (GTDB): domain Bacteria; phylum Bacillota_I; class Bacilli_A; order RF39; family UBA660; genus Onthocola_B. The sequence continues at coordinate 6,581 of CALVYL010000022.1, forward strand.
AATGGCAATGATTTTAGCACCTAAAAATAAAGAAGGGAAGAATAAATAATGGCAAAATGTAAACAAAAAACTCATAAATCTAGTTCTAAAGTATTTATGAAAAAGAAAAATGGCGAACTTACTTATATGAAAAGTGGTAGCAACCATAAAACTGGTAAGGATTCCGCTAAAGAGGTTAGACAAAGAAGAAATAAGGGGACACTTAGTAAAGGAGATAGAAACAGATTAAAATCTGTTATCTAAAGCGAGGTGAATAAGAGTGGCAAGAGTTAAAGGTGGAAATGTTTCCAAAAATAGAAGAAGAAAAGTTTTAAAAGAAGCTAAAGGTTATTTTGGTAGTAAGCATAGATTATATAAAACTGCCCAAGAACAATTATTTCATAGTGGAGCTTATGCTTATCGGGATAGAAAACAAAATAAGAGAAACTTTAGAAAATTATGGATTACGAGAATCAATGCAGCATGTCGGGAAAATGATATAAGTTATTCTAAGTTTATTAATGGCCTTTCTAAAGCAGGTATCGAAATCAACAGAAAAATGTTATCAGAAATGGCTATTGATGATCCAAAAAGCTTTGCAGCTTTAGTAGAAACTGCTAAAAAAGCTTTAGATGGTAAAGTTGAAGCTCCTAAGAAAGTAGAAATAAAAAAGGAAACTAAAGCAGAAGAAAAGAAAGATGTAGTCAAAGATACTGAAGACTTATCTAAAAAGACTTTAGCGGAATTAAAAGCTTTAGCTAAAGATAAGGGAGTTAAAGGTTATTCAACCATGAAAAAAGACGAATTATTAAAAGTATTAAAATAATTCTTGAAAAGTGTTGAGTTTTAAAATATAATAGATATAGAAAGTTTTTACTTAGTTAGTTGTTTACTCCAAACACTAGCTCAGTTTAAACCGATTTGTGAGTAAGGAGGATATTATGGCTTTAAGTAAAGAAGAAAAAGCAAAAATTATTAAAGAATTTGCTAAATCTAAAGATGATGTTGGTAGTGCAGAAGTTCAAGTTGCAATACTAACTTATGAAATTAATAACTTAACAAAACATTTACAAGAACATAAGCATGATTATCATTCTAAAAGAGGTCTACTTATGAAAGTTGGTCGTCGTAAGAAATTACTTGACTACTTAAAGAAAAATGATGTTGTAAGTTATCGAGAAGTAATTAAGAAATTAAATTTAAGAAAATAATTAAAAGGCACTTGTTTTTAGTGTCTTTTTATTTTTGATAGGAAAGAGGTAATATGAAGAAAGTATATGAATTAGATTTTAATGGTAGAAAATTAGTTGTGGAAACTGGAGAACTTGCTAAACAAACTAATGGTTCAGTATTAGTTCGTTATGGTGATACAGCAGTTTTATCCGTTTGTGTTATGGGAAAAAATATGGTTAGTCAAGACTTTTTCCCACTAACGGTATTATATCAAGAAAGATTATATTCGGTAGGTAAAATCCCCGGAGGATTTATTAAAAGAGAGGGCCGTCCTAGTGATGCTGCAACTCTTGCAGCAAGACTAATTGATCGACCTATCAGACCAATGTTTGATGAAAATTTGCGAAATGAAATTCAAGTTATCAATACAGTTTTATCAGTTGATCAAGATAATTCGCCAGAAATTACAGCTCTTTTTGGTTCATCATTATGTTTGGGAATAAGTAATATTCCATTTGATGGTCCAGTTGCTGGTGTAATAGTAGGCCGGGTTGATGGAAAATTTGTTATTAATCCAACGGCTGAACAAACAGAAATGAGTGACTTGAATCTAACTGTTGCGGGTACGCACGATGCTATTTGTATGGTGGAAGCCGGTGCTAAAGAATTAAGTGAAGATGTCATGCTTGATGCTTTAATGTTTGCTCATGAACAAATTAAAGTGTTATGTGAATTTGAACAAAAAATTATTGATGAAATAGGGGTAGCAAAAATTGAACTAGAAAAAGCAGAAATTGATCCAGAATTAGAAAAAGCAGTTAAAGAATATGCAACTAAGGATATGCTGGCAGCAATTCAAATTAAAGATAAGTTGGAAAAATATGCTAAAATTGATGAGGTAAAAGAACAAACTGTTGAACACTTTAAAGAAATTTATGCTGCTGATGAAGAGTTAGATAAAAAAATAGCCCAAGTTAATAAAGTTTTAGTTAACATTGAAGCTGGTGAGGTAAGAAGATTAATTACGGATGAACATATTCGTCCTGATGGCCGAAAGATGGATGAGATTAGACCTCTTTATGCTGGCGTTGATCTGCTTGCCCGTACTCATGGTTCAGCTTTATTTAGTCGCGGAGAAACCCAAGTACTTGCTACAACTACTTTAGGAGCTATTGGTGAACATCAAATACTTGATGGACTTGGTATTGAAGATTCAAAGAGATTTATGTTGCATTATAATTTCCCACAATTTTCAGTTGGTGAGGTAGGAAGATATGGATCTCCTGGTAGAAGAGAAATTGGCCATGGTGCCCTAGGTGAAAGAGCGTTAGCCCAAGTTATTCCAAGTGAAGAAGAATTTCCATATACAATAAGAGTTGTGTCTGAGGTATTAGAAAGTAATGGATCATCGAGTCAAGCAACAATTTGTGCTGGTTGTCTAAGTTTAATGGCTGCTGGTGTTCCAATAAAAGCTCCTGTTGCGGGTATTGCGATGGGACTTATCACTAGTCCAGATGGCTCTAAATATACAATCCTTACGGACATTCAAGGTTTAGAAGACCATATGGGAGATATGGACTTTAAAGTTGCTGGAACAAAGACAGGTATTACTGCTCTACAAATGGATATCAAAATAAAAGGTGTAACCAAAGAAATTTTAGGAGAAGCCCTTGCCCAAGCTAAAAAAGCTCGTTTAGAAATACTTGATGTCATGCATGAAGCAATCGCTGAACCACGCAAAGAGGTTAGTAAATATGCTCCAAAGATTGAAACATTTAATATCGATCCTGATAAAATTAAAGATGTTATCGGTCGAGGTGGAGATATGATTACTAAAATTATTCTGGAAGCATCAAATGTTAATAGTGTTAATGATAAGGATGCTGTTAAAGTAGATCTTGAAGATGATGGTAGAGTAATTATATATCACACTGATAAAGATATTATTGCTAAGACTCGTAAAATGATTGAAGATGTCGTTCGCGTAGTAGAAGATGATAAAATTTATACTGGAAAAGTGGTAAAAGTTGAAGATTTTGGGGTATTTGTTGAACTATGGCCAGGTTGTGAAGGCTTAGTACATGTATCACAACTTGATTACAAACGGGTTGAAAAACCAAGTGATGTGGTAGCTGTCGGTGATGAAATTATGGTTAAGTCACTCGGCTATGATAATCGTGGAAGACTTAATTTATCACGCAAAGAATGTTTACCAAAACCAGAAAAGAAAGCTAAAAAAGATGACAAGAAAAGTAAAGATAAATAGTCTTTATAAACATTTTAAAGGTCATATATATAAAGTTTTAGCAATAGCTAAAGATAGTGAAGATGAATCACTTAAAGTAGTTTATCAAAATATAGATACTAAGGAAATTTGGGTTAGGGATTATAATGATTTTTTAGCAGTTTTAGATAATGAAAAATATCCTAACGTTAAACAAAAATATCGTTTTGAAGAAATAGAGGGATAATATGGATTATGGTGCCGCACTTGATTTTTATAAAAAATTATATATTGCTAATCCGGAATTTCAGGAAATAATGAAAACTTATATGAAAACAAAACAAATTCGGTTTTTTGGAGAATCTGAATATCAAAAAATTGTATCCCAAAATTTTATTCCTATTGTGGGTAATGCTCCAGAATTTATCGACATGTTTCGTTTAGGTTATAATGAAGGAAATTGTGTGATGATGACAAGACTTTTAAGTTATTCTTATGATGATGTCGATATAGTATCAGGTATTTTGCCTTTGCTTAAAGGAACTCGTAATGCAGAAATTGAAGGTGGACATTGTTGGTTAGAAGATAAAGATACAATAATTGATACATCTTTAATGTTAGTCATAGACAAGAGTTTAAAAGATACTTTAGGTTATATAGAAGAACAACGAATAACGGCAAGTGATTTAAGAAAATCTCCAAAATATATGGCTCGTAAAGAATTTGTGCGAGATTCCAGTTTAAAAAGGTGATTATTTAATCATCTTTTTTAATTCTTTAATAAATATAGATTTTTTTATTATTGGTACCATTATATAAACTTTATTTTTTGTTCTAGTTAAAGCTACATAAAATAATCGCCTTTCTTCAGCATAAGCATAAGATTTATCACTAGGATGTATTCCTTCTAGTAATTTATTATTATTTATTTTATTGGGAAAACCAAAAGTGTCATCAATCATATTTATTAAAATTACATTTTCCGCTTCTAACCCTTTAGATGAATGGACAGTTAAATAATTTACATCTTCATCACTAAATTTCTTAATATCAAAATTATTTCTTCCTAACACAAGGATATCTTCATTAATGTTTTTAACTTTTTTATAAAGCTTTTTAAAAGCTTTTTTAGGGTTTAGATAATAAATAAACTCAATAGGTTTAGTAATATGTTTATTACTTATTAAATCCTTTTTTAATTGTCTTTTGTTTTTCATAATAAAGGAGGCCGCAATATTAATAAGTTCTTGACTATTACGATAGGTATTTTTTAAATATAAAACTTGAGAATTAGGAATAAGTTTGGGAAAATCTAAAAATAAATTTATATCACAGCCAGAGAAATGATAGATTGATTGATAATCATCACCAACAACGAAAAGGGTAGCTTTATTAAGCATTCTTAATTTATTAACTAAATTAAATCTGATAATAGATGTATCTTGAAATTCATCAACAATAATAAATTTATATTTATAAAATTTATCTAATATATTAGTAGCATTTATTATTAAATCATCAAAATCATAAGAATTATTACTTTTAAGATCAGCATCATAAACATTTTTAATAATATACATATATTTACTTAAAAATTTATCTTGATAATAATTTTTAATTATATCTTCTTTATTTAAATCATTAGTTTTATATATCTTGATTATAGTTGTAATTAACTTAATAAATTCTTTATATTTGAAACTATCTAAAAATTTACTATAATTATATTCTTTAAAATATTTAAGTATTTCTATTTGCATTGTCTCATCATTTAATGTTTGAAAAAATTCATTAGTTATATATGTTAAATAAGAATCATTTACTAAATTATAAGTAACGTTATAATCTTCTAATATATGTATAGCTAGCTTATGAAAAGTATAAATATCGATATTTTTATTAATTTTTCTTTTTAAATCATCAACACTTTTATTGGTAAATGATATAACTAATATTTCCGGTTCCTTACAGATATTATTATTTATTAGATATTCAATTTTTTTGACAATAGTAAAAGTTTTGCCAGCACCTGCTCCAGCGATTAATAGGGTATTACCTAGTGTTTTTACTGCTTTTAGTTGATATTTATCTAATTCCATAATAATTATTATATAAAAAAACTATCTTTATTACAAGATAGTTATCTATGAATGTGTTGTTCTTTTCTAAAATATTTATCGGGATTATTTAATATTTCTTCTTCAACATTGTAAGGAACTAATAGCTTTGATAAATCAAAGTCAATTGGTAATAATAATCCCTCAGCACTAGTTAAATTACTTAAGTCTAGATAACCACCGATAAATTCGGGTAAGACAAGGTTGTGGGCATTATATAAATTACTTAAGTATAAATCCCCAGCGATATATTTAGGTAAATTTAAATTGTTGGATATTGATAGGCTAGTTAAATATAGCGAACCATTAATTATTGATGGTAAAACTAAGGCTTGGGCATCTTCTAAATTGCTTAAATCAAGACTTTTGCCAATATATTTGGGTAAATTCAAATTAGTAGCAGAAATTAAGTTTTGTAAACAAAGATTACCACCGATATAATCCGGCAAGAATAAATGGGTAGCATCTGTTAGTTTATTTAATTCTAAATTTCCTGCCAAATGTTTTGGTAAAATGAGTCCTAAAGGATCTGTTAGGCCATTCAAAATTAAACTACCTTGAAAATCGATAGGAATATTTAAATCATCGGCTTTTTGCAGACCACTTAAATTTAAAGTTCCTGAAAAATTATAAGGAATATTTAAACTTTTTGCTGTTTTTAGGCCACTCAAATTTAGTAATCCTTGAAAATCAGTAGGAATTGTTAAATCAGCAGCACTAGTTAATCCTCTTAAATTTAAAGAGCCATGGAAACTAGCAGGAATGATTAATTCTTTTGCACTTGTAATATTACTTAAATCTAAATCTCCCCAGTTATTTCGATTGATATTTTTAAATATAATTGTAAAATCGGCTGCGGTATTTCTTTGTGATTTTATTTCATCAATTCGTGGATCACTGATTTGGCCAAAACCGGCAATTTTATAATCAATTTCATATAAGAACATTAATTCATCTATAGATAATTCAATATTATTTTGGTTTTTTTTATCAATTTTAGTAAGTAAAGCCATATCATGTTCTTTTTTTAAATATTTATCTCTATCGGGAAATTCTTTTAATTTTTCATGTAATATTGGTAGCATTTCTTCTTCAACGTTTTGGTTTTGAGCAATGCCTCTGATTTCCGCAATTGTGTATGATCCCGTCATTCTAATGGCAATCCGCGGTATTTTAGCTTCGTTATTTTCATCTAGGGAATAATAAATATAAAAATCTCCTGCTGCTAATTGGTCTTTAGCAAAATTTTCGCCAGCAGCAGTACACCAACCAGTGTAATATCCTTGCAAAGAATCTCTTAAAAGGGGATAATCACTACCTTGTTCATATTTAATCCATTTACCATTATTAGAGTAAGTTACTTTATTATTTTTATTCATCATTAATTGTAAAGAGTATTCATAAAGTATTTTAAAATTACCACTACCTAAAGCTGATTTTATTTCGGCATCACCAGTTTTATTTTTAAGATATTCTTCCATAAGTTTTAAAGTAGTAAATATAGCTTCTTTTTCTACCGGAGGAAAAGGATAGACAGTAGTTTTATCTCTTTTAGTAAATTTGCCAGTTTCTTTATCATATTTACCTAAACTTTGCAATCCTTGAAATACCCAATATTTTTCCCATATTTCATAACTTTTACTTTCTTCATCAAATAAAAAATATTCTAACCATTTATCAAGTGATGCTTCTTGGTCAGCAATTATTTGGGCAATTAATCTCTGTTTTTGTTCTGGTGTTATGTCGATATTACCAAATCCTCGTTCTTTCATTATTTTTCTTTGATTTTCAAAATAACTGTTGGGAATATTTTCAGGCTTAATGACATAAATATCATGATAAAATTTTTTTAAAAGCTGTAAATCACTGTTTCTACCATATCGAGCTACTTTTTCATGTATTCGTTCTAATCTATCAAAATATTGTAATATTCTTTCTCTTCTTTTAGTGGCTATACTAGCTTTATGCATAACTTGCGGAGAATTATGTAAATCTTTATAAATTTTAGAAATTATATCAATCCAAGTATATTTAATTTCCATAGTATAACCTCCATTTTTAATATACTATATTTTAGTTTAAAAGTCTATTAAAGCTATTAATTTATTTGAATAAATTTTAAAAGATGCTATAATATTTAAAGAGGTATGTTATGAAATTTAATACAGTTTTAGAAATCGATTTAAAAAAATTATATGAAAATGCTTATATTTTGAGTAAAAGTTATAGTGATTATGAATATATTTTAACGTCTTTAAAAGATAACGCTTATGGGATGGGATTAAAAATAGTTAATACATTAGTTAGTGCTGGTGTTAATTATTTATTGGTAGGTCCTATTAATGATGCTTTAGAAATTAGAAAATATAATCATGAAATTAAAATACTAGTTAATTATTATGTTGATATAGATAATGTTTATGATGCTATAAACAATAATATTGCTCTAACTATACCAAGTGTTGATTATCTTAAAAAGATAAATGAACTTGATTTAAAAGATGATTTAATTGTTCATATTTTAATAGACAACGGTTCTAATAAAATGGGAATAGGTAGTAAGGAAGAGTTAAAAGAAATAATTGATATAATTGATAATAACAAACATCTTGTTTTAGAAGGATTTTATTCTGATTTAACTAGTTTAGGTATTGAAGATGAATTTTATTATCATCAAGTTAATAAATTTTATAGTTTAATTAATGAATATATAAATAGAGATTTAATTATTCATTTAAATGAACCATTAATGTATCATAAAAAATTGGATTATATTAATGGCATAAGATTTGATTTATCTTTAATTGGTATTGAAGAAAATGTTAATGAGAATATATTTACTAATTTAAAAATTAAAAATATAGAAAAAAAATATGGTGATTTAGAATTTCCTGATATTGATTTAAAATTAATATTTTCGATAACTAGCGAGGTTATGCAAGTTGGTTATATTTCTAAAGGGGATTTAATCGGAAGAAATTATATTGCTAAAGAGAATATGGATGTTGCTATTATTCCTATTGGTCATAAAGATGGCATAACAAAGGCTATTAAGTTTGTGGGAATTAATAATTATAAAAGAGATATAATAGCAGATGATATTGATCATATAATAGTTAAAGCTAACGATGTGAAAGTTCATGATAAGGTATATATTGTTAATGAAGAGCGAGAAATATATGACTTTTTAACTATTTTAAAAACTAATAGATATTATTTAATGAGTGTTTTAAATAGAAATTTAAGTAAAATATATATAAATGATGATTATGAAAAGAAGGACAGTTATTTATGATGCAAAAAGTAGTAGGGGTAGCTTTTATAGAAAGTGGCAAGTTATTAATTGTACAATCACACAAAAGTAGTAAAACCAATTCTTGGACCTTAGTGGGGGGAGGAGTAGAGATTGGAGAAACTTTAGTTGAAGCTGCTATAAGAGAGGTGAGTGAAGAAATTCATAATAATTTTACAATAACGGCGAATGATTTAGAACAACTTTTTACTTTTTCGGAACATGCTGCAAGTGATCCGAATAAAATGATAGAGATGACTATGTTTATATGTCACAAAAAAATTGATGTAGAACTTACTACTAATGAAGAAATTTTACACTATCATTGGTATAAATTAGGAGATAATTTAAACATATCACCTTCAATTAAAGACCATTTTTTGCCATATGCGATAAAAAATAATCTAATTTATTAAAAAAAGTTCAAAAAACCATTGCAAAACTCTTAATGATTTGATATAATTTGAAATGTCATCAGGAG
>CALVYL010000023.1 GCA_944372215.1 uncultured Bacilli bacterium
TTCAGCACTGGGCGGACATTTAGCCTATTTTTCCCTAGATTTCACCGATGTTTTTTTAAAACTGTCCGTTAATCAGGATAATTGAATTGGATTTTCTTTACTGCCGTCGCCTCCAGCATATAAGACTTATGACTTTAAATAGAATGCTGGCCTAACTGCTACACTGTTACCTACATATGCTAAAAGATCAGTAACAGCACCATTTTCATAAATAGACATTGATATATGCCTAGACGGATTGGAATTAATAGTTATAGTCCATTCGTAAAGCCCCATGTACATCCAATTATTGCTAGATGCTCTATTATAAGAAGCAGTATTAGTTGTCCAATAACTCGGACTTGCTGCAAATCCATAATCCGATACGTACATTAATCCTATTTTTCTTGTCCATGTTGTTCCTGTACTTTCTGCGACAAACCAATCATTTGCAGTTAAATCAAATAAACCCGTTGTACCCGCATCGGCTCCACTTATGTACCATGCTGATGTATCAATCATATTTTTATAAGTACTATTTAGATTATTTAGATAATTGGTATTTAAATTTACAGTATTTAAAGAGGAATTACTCCATATATCTCCATTAGTTGTCCAATTATATATTCCGATCAACGACAAATCCTGTTGGCCCTTATAATAATCACCATACCACCATGTATCATCATACGTATTATAGTATGCCCCATCTGTACCCAATAAATCAGTTGTTGGATAATCGGCCATAATTAATTTCACCTGATCATCAAATACTCCAATAATTCTATATAAGTTATTTATATCACTACAATCATCACCAAAACAGACATAGTTATTTGGGTTTGCTCCACTATATCTATATGAATTATCCCCAGCTTCTTGATCTGAATTAACATAACTACCTATACCATCATGTAGATATAATCCATCATAACCTTCACCTAGTTCATTGTAATAACTTTTAATACATGATTCTAATGTTTCTCCAACATTACATACCTCTGCTAAAGTTACTTTTCTATCAAAATAAACATAACATTTATCACTACCTTGACTAAATAATTTTACCGTATTTGTACTACTATCCCATTTTAGTTCTCCCCCATTTTCACAAGCACTTAAAGATGCATTAAATACATAATTAGAATCCAGCCATTCTGTTGATGTTGATTCAACATATTCTCCAGTTTGTATTCCTGTTTCATACATCATTGTTAGAAAACCATTACTATTAATCTCTTCCTTATCAGGTTCCTTGCTTATATATATTTCATTATTAGTATCATTATTTAAATAAACTAATGTAATACTAGTTATTACTAATAATAAAGTTATTACTCCGATTAATATTATTTTTTTCTTTTTCATAACATACCTCTATTTTACTATTCTATACAAAATTATACTCCGAGTTTCTCCACATTTCAAGTATTTTTTGTGGAAATCTGCGACAATTAACTTGGAGGTGTAAAATGATTGGAAAAATAATCAAAACAATGCGAAGAGAAAGCAAATTAACTCAAGAAGAATTAAGTAAGAAAACTTATATTGGACGTAGTACCTTAAGTGATTATGAAAGAGAAAAAACAGATATTAATTTTGAAAATATTGAAAAAATAGCTAATGCTTGTAATTATAAAGTAATTTTTGTAAACAAAAAAGATAATACTCAAATATTATCTTCAGAAAATATAAATCGTAAAGAAATTTGACTATTTCTTTATTTTTTTTATTTGTTCATCAAAATTATCACTAAGACAGATAAATGATCCTGATACAACACCAGTTGCAGTAGTTACATCATTTATGGTATTATCATTTAATCCGCCATCAATATAGATATCAAAATTGTATATATTTTGATATTTTTTTAAAATATCTAATCTTTCTTTAGTATTATCTAAAAAAGCTTGTCCTCCTACTCCGGGATATACACTCATTAAAAGAACTCGGTTTATATCTTTAAAATGTGGTTCAAATGAAGATATATCTTCATCAGGATTTATAGCTATACCACACCCAATATTATTAAATTTTAAATAGTTAAATAAAGATGTAATATTTTTAGTAGTACTAGGATGAATATAAATACATATTGGTTTTAATTTTATTAATGTATCAAAATACTTTTCAGGGTTCATAGTCATTAAGTGAACATCGATTGGTTTAGTTACATTTTCTAAATCAGGTAAGGTATTTTTATTATTTACATAAATTCCATCCATTAAATCAACATGAATACCATCAGCAATAGAATTATCTATTTTTTTGATTGTTTCTGGAACACTATATTTACTATTTATATAACTTACTACTACTTTCATTTATCTCCTTTAAAAATCTAAAATAATTAATATATCTTGATGGTAATATTAAACCTTTACTTAAAGCGTTTTTTACGCCACAGCCGGTTTCATTATTATGCGTACAATCTTGATATTGACAGCTATATTTTTTAAATTCCCTAAATGTTGCAATTAATTGTTCTTTGGTAATAATTAAATCTAAAGCACTAAAACCCGGAGTATCAACAAAATAAATCTTTTTTATTTCATAAATTTCTGTATGTCTAGTTGTATGTACTCCCCGATTTAAAGCATCACTGATCGGTTTAGTTTCAATATTTAAATTTTTATCAAGTTTATTTAACAAACTTGATTTACCAGCTCCCGTTTGTCCTGTTAAAACCACAGTTTTACCTTTTAATAATTTTTTTAACTTATTTAATTTAGTATTAGGAATTACTGGTATATCTATTTCTTCATAATATTTAAAAGCGGGTTTATATTCTTTTAATTTCTTTTTATCTATTAAATCTAGTTTAGTTAAAACAATGATTGGTTTAATATTATTAGCTAAACTTAAAGTAATAAGTTTATCAAGTAAAGTATAAGATAAATCGGGTTTTACTAAACTAGTTACTATTAAAGAACAATCAATATTGGCAACAGTTGGTCTTGATAATAAATTAATTCTTTGTTGTATTTCATTAATTCTTAAATCATTAATATCAATATCAACAATATCTCCCACAACTGGGGAAAGTCCTACATTTTTAAACTTTCCCCGAGCTGAACAGATATATTCTTTTCCGGCGACATTAACCGTATACTGATTACTAATTTGTTTAGTAATTCTACCGAGCATTATTCTAATTCTCCATCTGTAGATGGTTCATCAGTACCTTCTCCTGGTTCAGCAGCAACAGTAATAGTTAGTCTAGCTCCTTCAACTACTGTTGTTCCTGCTGCTCTACTTTGTCTAATAATGGTTCCTGGTTCATATTCGGTTGTTTCTTCATAATTAATGGTTAAATTAATACCATAATCTTCCGCAAATTCTTCAACCTCAGCAACAGTATACTCATCAACCACAAAGTCCGGATAGTGATTAGTTAAATTAGGGATATATAAAGTTATTCTATCACCTTCACTTAATCTTTCTCCTGGTTCAACTGATTGGTCGATAACAATACCTTCTTCATAATCACTAGGATCTTCATCTTCTTCTAAATCCTGTCTTTCAATAATTACTTGTAGATTTAAAGCTTCTAGGCGACCTTTAACCTCATTATAGTTTTGACCAGTATAATCTTCAATTTCTACCGTAATATCCCCGAGTGATATATAAAGAATTATTTCGGTTCCTTCTTTTCTAATTGAGCCAGCGGCTGGACTAGTTTTTGTTACATTACCTTCTGGTACTGTTTCACTAGCTTCTTCTCTTTGTTCATCTGCTACTATAAAACCAGCATTTTGTAAAGCATTTATCGCTTCATTCACAGTATAACCAGAAACATCTGGTACCTCTTCTTGTCTTGCTGATGTTAAATAAGGTATTAGTACTACAATGGTCGTAATTATAACGATAAGTCCCACAAATATACTAGCTAGAATTATAATTAATTTATTTTGCGAAACACTATCATTTTTCTTGGCTTTCTTCTTCATTTCTTCACCATCCTTACTTTTGGGTATTTCCTCATCTTTTTTCTTTTCTTTTTTCTCATTAACCTTGACTGTCTTTAAAAGTTTAGTATCATCATAATCATGTTCCGGATATTTGAATGTTATTTTTAATTCATTCTTTCTTGATTCATCTAAACATGTTTTTAAATCTTCATGCATTTCCCTAGCATCAGCATATCTATTTTTAGGATTCTTAGCTGTCGCCTTCAAAATGATATTTTCGACACTTTGGGGTATCTCTGGCATTTCATCTCTAATACTTGGCATAGGTTCTTTTAAATGTTTCAAAGCTATTTCCACTGCATTATCACCTTTAAATGGTAATTTACCAGTTAAAAGTTCATACATTAAAATACCGATTGAATAAATATCACTTTGGAGCGTTGCGCCTTTACCACTAGCTTGTTCTGGTGGTAAATAATGCACACTACCCATTACCGAATTAGTTTGTGTAAGTTGGGTAGCATTCATAGCAACCGCTATCCCAAAGTCAGTTATTTTAACTAACCCATTATCTAGTATGAGAATATTTTGAGGTTTTATGTCTCTATGGATAATATAAGAATCATGAGCAACACTAAGGCCATTAGTTATTTGCAGTACAATATCTATAACCTCAGGAACTGTCAATTTCCCTCTTTTTTTAAGAAGATTTTTTAAATGTTTACCTTCGACATATTCCATAACAATGTAATATTCGCCATTATCTTCTCCAACATCATAGACCTCAACAATATTGGGATTAGATAAACTAGAAGCTGATAAAGCTTCTCTTTGAAACCGTCTTACAAATTTTTCATCAGTAGCTAAATCCCCTCTTAAAACTTTAACTGCCACATTTCTATCTAAAATGGTGTCATAAGCTAAATAGACATTAGCCATGCCACCTTCCCCAATAGATTTGATTATTTGGTATCGATCACTAATTTTTTGCCCCTTCATTATCATGCTATATCACCACTTTCTCTAACTAGATAGGCAATCGATATATTGTCATTTCCCCCCCTGGCATTACATTTTTTTATTAATTTTATTACTTTTTCTTCTACTGTTAAATCATTTTCTAATAATACTTTTTCAATTTGTTCATCACTAAGCATAGATGTCAATCCATCACTACAAAGTAAAATCTCTGTACTTTCATTATCGACGTCAAAAATATCTGGTTCAGCTTTTTCGGCTGCTCCTAAAGCTTTCATTAACACATTTTTCTTAGGATGATTTTTGGCTTCTTCTTCTGTTATATTCCCGGCATCAACCAATAAATTAACTAAAGTATGCGGTTTAGTAACCCGGTGTAGTTTATTACTTTTCATAACATAACCTGAAGAGTCCCCAATATTAGCAAATATCAAGAATTCTTTCGTAACAATTGCTGCCACAACAGTTGTACCTAAACCCTTAGAATTTTCATGTTCTTCACCATAATCTAATATTTCTTTATTGATTTCCCCAATATTATCACTTAACCAATTGACCGCATCAATCTTGGTGCCAATTGAAGCACTTTCTTGAAAGCGTTTACCTAAATGCGTTAAAGTTATACTACTAGCCACCTCACCTTTGCGGTGTCCTCCCATACCATCAGCAACTACTAGTAAATATTCATCATTCATATTTTTTAGGATTGTAACACTATCTTCATTATGATCTCTAACTTTTCCCGTATCTGTTAAATAAAAAGATTTCGTATTAATCACTCTCACTTCTTAACTGTCCGCAGGCGGCTTTAATAGCTCCACCAAATTCTCGACGTATAGTCACATTAATTTTCTTACTAACTAATATATTATAAAAGTTAGTTATTCTTTCCTTACTACTTTTGCTAAACTCAATGTTTTTTGTTTCATTATAAGGAATCAAATTAACATAGATATTCATTCCTTTTAATAACTCCGCTAAAGCAATTGCATCTTCCGCTTTGTCATTAACCATATTAAGCATAACATATTCTATAGTCACTCGTCTATTAGTTTTTGCAATATAATCCCTAATTGCCCCCATTAAGGTGTCTAAACTATACACTTTGTTGACAGGCATTATACGATTTCGCACCGCATCTGTTGCTCCATGCAAAGAAATAGCTAAGTTTACTTGTAAATCTAAATCACTAAATTCATAAATTTTTGGAACCAAACCACAAGTAGAAACGGTAATGTGTCTTGAACCGATAGCTAGTCCATGGGCATTATTAATAATCCGAATAAATTTTATAATATTAGCATAATTATCAAATGGTTCCCCAATTCCCATTAAAACTACACTATTAATTCTTTTATTGATATATTTTTGAATAAGTAATATTTGTTCAACTATTTCATAAGTTTCCAAATTTCTTACTTTTTTTAATCTCCCACTTTCACAGAATTTACACCCCATATTACAGCCAACTTGGGAAGAAACACAAACTGACAAACCATAATTATGTTCCATTAATACCGCTTCGATTTTTTCCCCATCTAATAATCTAAATAAAAACTTTTTAACATCTGTTCCCTCTAAAACTTTTTCCATTTTAATAAATTCTGTCGTAAAATCATTCTTTAATTTAGTAATAATATCTTTTTTAATATTAGAAAACTCATCAAAATTATAAATTGACTTTTTATATAACCAATCATAAACTTGAATAGCCTTATATTTCTTTTCCCCAATACTAGTAAAATATTCTTCTAAATCTTCTAAAGTATAACCAAATATATTATTCACTTAAAACACCCAAATCACAAGTATCAATAACTGTAAAATCTAAATTATATACTCCTAAATCACTAACAATATTAATATTAGTAATATTTTCTAAATCAGTTGTAACAACTACTTGATATCCTTCTTTATTATATGTAACTGTTCTAGTATCAGCATTTTTTTCTACGGTATACAAATACTCATTTAAATTATTAAACAATATATCTAAATCTAGGAAATTAATATCAATACCTTCATATAAATTAGTTATTGGTAAATATTCATCTAATATTACTTGATAAGTATTATTTTCATCGATATAATATTTTATTACTCCATCCCTTGTTTCTTTATACCCTAAATTAGCATTACTACATTGAATACCATTAAATACATAAGTTACACTATTACTTACTATATTATAACTATATTCATAATTACCTTCAACTAATTTGGTAATCATATCTCCAAATAATGCAAAGGTATATGTTTCTTCACTATTATTATCCGTATTTTCAGTTGGATTATTAGGTTCATCTACTACATTACTATAGTCTCTATCACTTACAAAGACAAAAACAATTAAAGCAACGATAAATATAAACCAGGCAATTAGTTTTATTAATGCTTTTCCTCGTTCAGTTTTCCAAAAACTATTATTATTTTCCATTAATTAACCTTCTTTCCTAAATATTCTTTTTTATCTATGCCATTTAAGAAACTCTTAATATCCATTTCTTTTTTCCCCATTGGTTTTATCTTTTCTAAATATATTATACCATCATTACAACTTATACCCAATTTATCTTTAGTAATATCTACTATTTCTCCTACTATATTTACATCTTTCTTGACAAATTTAGCCTCTATTACTTTAATTTCTTTATTATCTATTATAATATTTGCTAAAGGCCACGGATTAAAAGCTCTAATTTTATTTATTATATCTCGACCATTATTATTAAAATCAATATGTTCATCTTCTCTAGTTAACATGGGAGCTAATGTATAATTATCTCCTTGCTTTATTCGAGTATTAGTTTTATTAAATATACTTTTTAATACATTTGCCAATGTATCTTTACCCAATATAGATAGTTTATCGTGTAATGTACCAACGTTATCAGCATCATTAATAGGAATTTCTTTACTTATTATGATATCACCGGTATCCATTCCTTCATCCATATACATAATCGTTACTCCGGTAGTTTTATCACCATTTAATAACGCCCATTGAATGGGAGCAGAACCCCGATATTTTGGCAAAATAGAGGCATGAACATTTATTGCTCCATACTTAGGTAATTCAAGTATTTCCCTCGGCAATATTTGTCCAAAAGCACAAGTTACGATTAAATCAATATCCAATTTTTTTAAAGGTTCATAATCTAGCCTTATTTTACTTGGTTGAAATATTTCGATATTATTATCTATGGCTATTTGTTTAACAGGACTATATTTTATTTCTTTTTTTCTTCCTATTTCTTTGTCTGGTTGAGTTACTACCATTATCACATTTGTTTTTTCTATTAACATTTTTAAGACTGGAACAGCAAAATCTGGTGTTCCCATAAAAACTACATTTTTATCTTTCATATAATCACCATTTCTACAATATTATACCAAATTTCTAAAAATATTAAAAGCAGATACTAAATCTGCTAAAAAGTTTTTTGTATGATCTTATTTATTGTTTTAGATATATAGAATTCTAAAGATAAATATTTCTCTTAAATCAGCTCCAGCATCTCCTGCTAAAACAATACCTGGAGTATTAAGGTTTTTAATATTTCTTCACCATCCACCAAAGGCATTATAATATCTACCAAAATTATATTATAGTTTTATTATTAACTTGTTCCAAACATTCCACCATCTACTACGTTAAAAACACAATCTAATTTTTCTAAGAGCTTTTATAGTATCTTCAAAAGAAATATTTTTAGCATATTCATAATTATTTTGATAGCTATCCCACAAATATTTTAATCTCTTATCATCACTAATTAATTCTATGTATTTATTGGAATTTTCAATAAAATTTAATGTATTGCGATTTTTGGATGTATTAAAAATAGCTTTTTTTAAAGTTTCTTTATTTATATCATTCCATTTTAAATTAACAAACATATATAAATCATAATAGTCTTTCATTCTAGTATTGTCAATATTTCTGCTAATTATTGATTCAAATTTCTCTGCTATAATAGTTTCATAATTATAAGTCATTATATTAATGATTTCACCTTCAAATAAAGTATTATATTTAAACTCTACCTCTTTGTATGTTATAACATCTCCAGTAGTTATATCAATTATTAAATTAGTTTTTAAACCATCAAATTCTACCTTTAAATTAACTTTAAAACCAGAATATAATTCTTCTTCTCTAATCTCTTTAATGCTTTCAATTTCTAACTTAATATTGTCATTTAAATCAATGCTAATAATTTCATTGATAATTTTCTTAATAACATCTCTATTTAATGCCAAACATTTTATAGTGGTGTCTAAATCCATAGTGCTTCTTAAATTGACCCCAAATATTGAAGATAATAAAAAACCACCTTTAATTATAAATTTATCTTTATATTTAGAGCTTGATATTCTTTTTAATAAAGCTTCAAACATAAAGCTTTGCATTAAATATTTGTTTGGAATACCAGTTTTATTAGCTAAATTTGCCACCTTCGCTTTTAAACTTGCTCTATTTTTAATCACCGTAACACCTCAAATGTATCTCTTACTTTATTATAAATATTCATCTTTTTAGCATATTCGTATAATTTTAATGTATTTTTCTTTTTACTATAAAAGTACTCTCTAATAGCTTTGTTATAAATTTCTGCATCTATTCTTTTTTTATTTTTAATGATATCACAAATAGTTTTATCTAAATCATATACTTTTATAATATTACCTGAATTAAGTTTATAATTCATAACACCTAAATTAAGCAATTCTTTTTTGGTATAAAATAAATTTACATTATCTTCTTTTTGCAAAGAACCATTATAAC
Source organism: uncultured Bacilli bacterium (assembly GCA_944372215.1). Taxonomy (GTDB): domain Bacteria; phylum Bacillota_I; class Bacilli_A; order RF39; family UBA660; genus Onthocola_B. The sequence continues at coordinate 9,658 of CALVYL010000023.1, forward strand.
CACTATTAATGGTAATATCATACCTGATTGGAATTCTATCAGATAATCCATGTAAATATAAAGCCGTTGTATTTGAATAAATTGCATTATGACTTTTGCTTTGTAAAACCATAAATTCATCGACCAATTCGCCTTTTTTGACATATACTCCTCGACCTACTCTTTCAATTTTATTTTCTTCAACAAGTTTAGTTAAATAGATTGTTGGAATATTATTATCATTAACAACTTTAGTTGTTAAATAGCCATTTGTAAATAGATTTAAAATTTTGTTTTTATAATTCATAACATTTTTTCCTTTCACGATTAAATTATATCACATTTAATCGTGAAAGGAAATATTTTTTTATTTATTTCGTCTTTTTATAGTCAAATTTATTTATACAAGTTATTAGAAAAAAGATTGGTGACTTTTCATACCAATCTTTTTTCTTTATTCATCACAATTTAGACAAATCTTATTTCTGTTTTTATCTACAATTAATTCTCCACATTTTGGACAAATATCTCCGGTAGGTTTATACCAAAGGGCATAATTACATTTTGGATAATTGTTACAACCATAAAATATTTTACCTTTTTTAGTCTTTCTTTCGACAATCATTCCTTTATCACATTTTGGACATTTACATATTTCCTTAACCTCTTTTTGTTCTTTTTTGATATATTTACAGGTTGGATAATTACTACAAGCAACAAACTCGCCATATTTACCCTTACGAATTACTAAGTTGCCACCACATTCCGGACAAATTTCACCAGTTTGCTCTGGAGCTTTCTTCTCCATTTCTTTAAATGCTTTTTCTACCAACGGTTCAAATTTGTCATAAAATTCATGTAATAATTTAATATTATCCATTTTAGCTTCAGCGATTTCATCTAAATCATGTTCCATTGCCGCCGTATATTTAACATTGACAATATCACTAAAGAATTCTTGTAATTTATCAGTAGTTTCTTCACCAATTTCGGTTGGTTCAAATTTTTTATCTTTAAGAATTACATATCCGCGATCTTTAATTGTGGCAACAATTGTTGCATAGGTACTAGGACGTCCTATACCTAAACTTTCCATTTCTTTAATTAAACTACTTTCTGTATATCTTGGCGCTGGTTTCGTAAAGTGTTGAAATTTATCTATTTTATCAGCAACAATTACATCTGATTTATAGTTTTTGAAATCCGGCAAAATGACATCTTCACTATCTTCATATTCACGATATACTTTTAAATAACCATCAAAAACTAAAACACTACCTGTTGCTTTAAATGTATAACCGTTATTTTCTAAAATTACCGTTGTTGCTAAAGTTTTAGCATCCTTCATAAGTGATGCTAAAGCTCTAATATAAATAAGCCGATATAATTTATATTCATCACTTGACAAATAAACCTTAACAGATTCCGGGGTACGATTAATACTAGTTGGTCTTATACCTTCATGGGCATCTTGCACATTTTCACTCTTTTTACCTTTTTTAACATAACCGACATAATCATCGCCATAATTTTTTTTGATATATCCATAAGTTTCTGCAATAAAAGTATCACTAATCCGAACACTATCCGTACGCATATAAGTAATAAGACCAACAGTTTCACTACCCAAATCGACACCTTCATATAATTTTTGGGCAATTTTCATTGTCTTAGCGGGAGCAAAACCTAATTTAGTGGAAGCTAATTGTTGTAAAGTACTAGTTTTAAACACCTCTCTCGCGGCTTTATTTTTTTCTTTTTCGGTAACTGATTCAATTTTAAATGATTTAGATAAATTATTTAAAATTTCATCGGCGGTTTCTTCATTAGGTATTTCAATTTCTTTACCATGGTACTTTTCCAAAATAGCTTTAAAACTCGAGAAATCCGCTTCGATAGTCCAATATTCTTTCGGAACAAAAGCTCTAATTTCGCGTTCTCTATCAACAATTAACTTTAAAGCAACACTTTGCACACGGCCAGCTGATTTACCACCCGTTTTACTTTGCATCAGTTTCGATAACCTAAAACCAATAATTCGATCTAATATTCTTCTAGTTTCGCCACTCTTAACTAGATTCATATCAATTTTTCCAGGATTATTAATAGCATCAATTACTACATCCTTAGTTATTTCATGGAATACTACCCGTTTGTACTTATCATCAGGAATTTTAACCTCATCATAAATATGCCAAGAAATAGTTTCTCCTTCGCGGTCGGGGTCGGTAGCAAGATATACCATATCTGCATTATTTACCTCTTTTTTGATATTATTAACATCCTTAGTTTTACCTTTTATTATGACATAATTAGGTTTAAAATCATCATTTACATCAACCCCTAAACCAAATTTACCAGTTGTTGCTAAATCTCTAATATGTCCTTTACTAGAAATTACTTTATAATCTCCCCCTAAATATTTTTCAATAGTTTTACTCTTGGCAGGAGATTCTACAATTACTAAATTTTTCATTTATCCTCCTAAAATATCTTCATTTTCTGTACCAACACTAGCATATGTTTCTTTAATAATCTCTACATTATTTAATGCCTCACTTAAATAAGTATAATAATCATTTTCAATAATTAGACTACTTATTTGCATTTTATTGGTAATACTTTCATTAATAGCTCTTATTTCATCTATAGTATAACTGTTCTCTTCATAATAAGTTATTTCACTCGTTGCAGCATTATAATACACCAAATCATTTTTCCAAGAACCATCTGCAAATGTTACAATATCCCAATAATTATCACTAAATACATCATATCCCATATATAATCTCGGATCATATTCTAAATTAAATAAATTGGCAATTGTTGGTGTTAAATTAACATATGATGTATATTTATCTATTTCTTCATGTTCTATTTCGCTATTATATATAACTAGTGGTGTTTTTTCTCTTTCATAATCATCTAAATCATAATCTAATACTTGATTAATAGTAGTATCTTTTAGACCATAAGGATAGTGATCACCAAATAAAACAATAACTGTATCATCAAGAATACCTGCATCACTTAATCTATCCATCAAAATACCTAAAGCATTATCTAAAGTTTTCAATTTGGACATGTATCTTCGCAAATCCATTGGATAATCAGTATTTTCCGTAATAGATAAATATTTATCTCCTTCCACACTGGAAACATTATAAGGTTGATGACTAGAAACTGTAGTTAGCCATAACATAAAAGGATTATCCAAATCATCTAAAGTAATATCCATTGCTACATCCATAAAATCTTCATCACTAGCCCAATTACGATATTCATTAAAATAAGGAATACCTAAATCTTGAACTCCATAATATGCTCCACTACCCATATTAGCATGAATAATACTACGATAGTAATATGCCTCAGTATAATCATGCATACTAAGTGTTTTATAACCAGCTTCATTAAATAAATTAAATAATGATGTACTATATAAATTATCCCGATATACATTGGCGGTACAATTATTTTGGATGGAATAAAGACCTGTTAGAGCACTAAACTCATTATTACCAGTAGCACAACTATTACGTGGTGAATAATTGTTAGTAAAGGCTATACCTTCACTATATAGTTTATAAAAATTGGGATATAATTCTGGATTAATAATTATTTCATTTACTGATTCCATCATTATCATTATAAAATTTTTACCTGCAAATAATCCCGTATATTCATTATAATCAGCAATAGGACTATTTATTAAATAATTATTTATCATATTTAATTCTTCATCAGTTTCTTGCTTAATAACCTCTTCCCATAAAGTATCATCAATATCTCGATCAACATCATAACTAACATTGTCCCCTGTTGCGGAAAAAATATAAGTTTCCGGTGGATCAACATACATCGATTTTATATCTAAAAAGCCAAAAGTAATCACTCCAAATTGATTTATAGCTAGTGATGGAACACTAGGATAGGCAAATAAATCTTCATTACTAACTGTTTGTAGATCATCTTGCATAGCTTCATTAACTAAAGTTTCCTGATACACTAAACTTAAAACTACTATAACTAATACAGTGGAAATAATTCTTATCCCCGGTTCATACTTAATATGTCTTTTTAATACAAATTTTTTATTTAACTTTAATTCCGTAAATTTATCTACAAAAACATAATACAAGACTAATAAAATAAAGGGAATGAAAATCAAATAAAACTTTGGTAAAAATGAAAGTAAAAATTCTCGCACATAATCTGTTACTGCTCCCAATTGACTTGATGTATTAACTGATGCATAAACACCAATAAAATTATTAAAGCCCATTTGAAAAAAAGTATAAATAGTAAATATTAAAGAAATAAACAATACTAAAAATTTACTATATTTCCTATTAGCCCAAGATAAAATAAAACTAATAATTAGAGCTATAATATTAAGACCAATAAATACCCTTATCATTGCCACATTTAATACGGGAATATTACTAATAAGCCGAAATGTTATTTCTAAAATACTCATAAAAACAATTAAAATAATATAATTTTTGATTAGATTATTGTTTAATAGTTTCTTCATGTTTCCTCTTTTCTATAATTTCTTTTACAGGTTTATATGTACACCTATAATTATCTAATATACCATATTTTTCTAAATTTTCAAGATGTTTTTTAGTAGGATAACCTTTATGATCTTTAAAACCATACATTGGATATTCTTTATCTAGTTCATACATCATCGCATCCCTAGTTACTTTAGCCACCACACTTGCGGCAGCAATTGATTCCGATAAGGCATCCCCATGAATTATCGCTGCATATTTAGGAAGATCTAAAGGCATAGCATCCGTTAAAACAAAGTCAGGCTCAACATCAAGCTTAGCAATAGCTTTTTGCATAGCCAATTTTGATGCCTCATAAATATTTATTTCATCAATAACTTTAGCATCAACTATCCCAATACCAACACTAATAGCATCATTAATAATTATATCATAAAATTTATTTCTTTTCTTCTCACTTAGTTTTTTAGAATCTGTTAGTCCTTCTAAATAATAATTTTTTGGCAAAATTACCGCAGCAGCTACCACAGGACCAACTAAGGGACCACGCCCAACCTCGTCAGTCCCTGCAATTAATTCATATCCTTCAGCATATAACTTTTTTTCATACGCAAGTAAATCTACATTTTCCATTGATCAAACGTTACTCCTTTTATTTTACCACTAACTACATCATGATAAACTCTTTCACTAACTTTTTCATAATCAATTTCACCTTTATTATTAGCATTAATTTTATTAGCAATCCTCTCAAAAACCACTAATGGATCTTTATCAATCTCAATATTATATCTTTCTGCTAATATTTCCGGATAATAGTTTTTTAAAAACGATACTAAATATCCGCCGATATCCGTTACATTCAAAACATCCATTTTTATCGATCCTGTCGCCGCTAGGCTTAAAGCTTCTTCATTATCTTCAATTTTAGGCCACAAAATCCCTGGTGTATCTAGCAATAATAAACCGCAATCAGTTTTCAACCAATTTATTTGTTTTGTTACCCCTGGTTTATTGGAAACATTAGCAACTTTTTTACCAGCCAACTTATTAATAAGAGTTGATTTACCAACATTAGGAATACCTATTACAGCAACATGAATATCTTTTTCCTTTAATCCTTTACTCTTTCTTTTTTCTTGTAAAGGTTGCATTACCTTTTTGGTAATATCAACTAACTTTTTATAATCATTATTATTAGTTAAATCCATTGGTACTACAATCATTCCATGTTCTTCATATTGCTTAATCCATCTTTTAGTTACTGCCATATCACATAAATCAATTTTAGTCATCACAATAATATGGGGTTTATCCTTAATTAACTCATCCATATTTTTCATTTTTGATGATAATGGCATTCTTGCATCAATAAGTTCATAAACACAATCAATTAATTTAACATGTTCCTTTAACTCTCTTTTGGTCCTCGCCATATGCCCGGGATACCAGTTGATTACACTTTTATGCAACCCCCCTTGTATTTCATTGTTCTTCATAAAAATTCTACTCCTTTCGCA
>CALVYL010000024.1 GCA_944372215.1 uncultured Bacilli bacterium
ATTGATAAAATTTATATTGGAAAGTTAAATGAAGAAACCAAAAGTAGAGATATTCAAATTAAATGGAATTTTGAATAATTCTCTACTCTTACATAATTAAATAAAAAAGGAAGGTTGTGATAATAAATGAATAACAAAATACAAACAATTTCCAATTTATTTGAAGGCAATGAAATAAGAAGTATATGGGATAGTGAAAAAGAAGAATATTATTTTAGTGTTATAGATGTTGTTGGTGTACTTTCTGGAGCAAAAATACCAAGAAACTATTGGAGTGATTTAAAAAGGAAACTACAAGATGAAGGAAGTCAACTGCACGAAGAAATCGTGCAGTTAAAAATGAAAGCATCTGATGGAAAAAATAGACTTACTGACACACTAGACACAAAAGGAATATTAAGACTCATTGAATCTGTTCCTAGTCCAAAAGCTGAACCATTTAAATTATGGTTAGCAAATTTAGGAAATGAAAGAATAAATGAAGTGTTTGATCCAGAACTTGCCGTCAATCGTGCTGTAAACTATTATCGTAATAAAGGTTATACAGATGAATGGATAAAAAAAAGATTATTAGGTATTGTTGATAGATTTAAATTAACCGATATATGGAAAGATGGAGGTATTGAAAAACCATTTGAATATGCCCTACTTACAAACGAAATATATAAAGGGTGGTCTGGAATGAAAGCAAGTGAATATAAAGCATTTAAAGGTCTTCGCAAAGAATCATTAAGAGATAATATGACTGATATAGAAATTGCTTTAACTAACATTGGAGAAATTGCTGCTCGTGATATAGCAAAAGCTGAACACCCACAAGGATTAAGTGAAAATATGAAAGTTGCTAAACGAGGTGGTAAAGTTGCAAGTGATGCACGAAAATCTTATGAAAAAGAAACAAAAATGAGTGCAATTTCAAAACAAAATTCATTAAACTATCAATATAAAGATGATAATAAATTAATTGAAAATAAATAGATTACAATTTAGTTATTGCAAATTATGCAACAACTAAAAAAACAATAACTCTAAAATATTAAAAAATAGTAAAAAGTGTCTTCGTTATATTCAAAGAGTTGCTTTGATTAGAACACTAGCCACTAAACCAGATATTTTACTTTTAGATGAACCATTTTCAGCCCTCGATTATATGTCAAGACTTATGGTTAGTGAAGATGTATCAAAGATTATTAAGAACGAGAAAAAAACAGTTGTTATGATTACGCATGATATTGCTGAAGCTCTAAGTTTAGCAGATAGAATTATTGTTTTATCTAAAAGACCAGCAGTTATCAAAAAAATATACAACATAGATATTGAAGGAAGTACTCCAATGGAAAGAAGAAAATCATCAAAATTTGCACCATACTATGATTTACTTTGGAAGGAATTAGATAAAAATGTCTAGTGAACAAAGAAAATATTTAAAGAAATTAAGATTAAGGAAATATCTAGTAATCTTCTGTCAAATAATGATTGTTATTGCTTTTTTTGGAATTTGGGAATTTTTAGCTAATAAAAATATAATAAATACATTTGTCTTTTCAAAACCTAGTAAAATATTAGAAACTATTATTGGATTAATAGAAGCTAATAACTTATTTAATCATATATTTACCACATTAAAAGAGGTATTAATAACATTTTCTTTAGGTATTATACTAGGATTTATAATAGCTATAATTCTTTATGAATTTCCAATACTTGCAGATATAATTGATCCATTCTTAACTATGATTAATTCACTGCCTAAAGTTGCTTTAGGACCACTAATTATCATTATTGCTGGAGCCAATACCAAAAGTGTTATTGTCATGGCTTTACTCATTAATTTAATCGTTAGTATAATTACTATATATAATGGATTTTTAAATATTGATGAGAAAAAAATTAAAATGATTAAATCTTTTGGAGCCAACAAATTACAAATATTAACTAAACTTGTAATACCTAGTTCATATAAAACTATTATTTCAAGCCTTAAATTAAATATATCGATGAGCCTTATAGGTGTTATTATGGGTGAATTTCTAGTAAGCAAAGAAGGATTAGGTTATTTAATAATCTATGGTACCCAAGTATTTAATTTAAGTATAGTTATGGCAGGTATTTTAATATTAGTTGTTATATCTTATATCCTTTATAAAATTATTACTTTTATTGAAGGTAAGTTAATTAAAAAATTCTAGGTTTAGCTAGAATTTTTTAATACGATTATTTACCATCAAAAACAGTTACTCAAATTTTTTGAATAACTGAATTTTCTTCTAATTGCCTCGGTTATTTCTTTTAAGTGTTAATTAATTCTATTTCATTTCTTGTTGGATAATCACCTTTAAAATTAGTAAGACATGCTGCAAATTAGCATCAACTTTTACATTACCATCTTTTGAAACATAAATTAAAATATTATTATTCATTTTAAATAATACTAATAAAAATTTAAATGGATTATTTTTACAAATTTATCTGAATATTTATCTATTAAATATAAAGCTAAATTTTCATACTTAGAATTATATTTAGACAAGATAAATGTATGTCTAATAAAAACTATAAGATAATCATCATAACAAACAACAATAAACTTATTTTTAATTTTTTTAAAACAAGGATCGCTCATTATTTTAGAATCATTAATAATTATTCTATTATGGACATCTTTTATATTAACATTACATATTTCACTAACTAATTTCTCTAAATAAAAAAGCATATGATAGCTTGTCCAGAATTTTTTGGTTCGATAATTTTTAAATAACATATTTTCCTCCCTTCACTATATATATTCGATTTTTTTGGTCCAAATTCTTTTTTTAATGCAAGTTTTTATGTAATTTTTGAAAATTTGACACAATTTTTACAAAAAGAAAACAAACTCCTAATTTGGAAGTTTGTTTTTCATTATTTCTAAATTATTTTTTATTCTTTTATTATCAGGATTAATTTCTAAGGCTTTAGTTGCATGTCTTACTGCTTTTTCTATCTCACCAGTATTATAATATGCAAGTGATAATAAATCATCTATCGTTTCATCAAAACTAAATACCTCATTAATATATGTTTTAGCGTTTATTGGTATTTTTAAAGCGGCATTACAATAATTTATAACTTTTGGCCAATCCTCTAGCTGGTAGTATAAAAGAGCTAATTCTACAAGAGGATCTCTTAAGTGAGGAGCTTCTTTAACTCCTTCATTATACCAATAAATGGCATTATCTATATCGTTTAATCCTAAGTAACTCCTAGCTATAAAACGCATGGATGCACATCTTTCATCCTTCCATGTAGCATTTTTTAATGACAAATGTTTTTTTAAAGTGGTTATTGCTTCATTCCATCTCTTATAATACATATATTCCCGACCTAAATAATGCATATTACGATCATTTTCGGGATCTTCTTTAACTGATAATTCTAATAACGGCAAATAAGAACTACGCGATTTGGTTTGATCAGGATAATGATTAATAATTAGTTCATCAGTTGTTGCATAGTGTTCTTCACCACCAGAATACTTTAATATTTCATGGACAGGATTTACCCATTGATAGCCTTTATATGCATGTATTTTATCTTGATAAAAGCTGACTTTAGGATTATTGTGTTCATCTAAGCTCCAATTATAAATATATCTAAGTCTAGTAGTATCAGGTTGCCAAGCTTTTTCTAATGCGGTTCGCCATCCTGGAAGCATAACCTCATCTATATCAATACATATACATACATCAGTATCTTTGGGTATTAATTTTATTGATTCATTACGAGCTTCATCAAAACGAAAATAAGTAAAATTTGTAGTTTCGACAATTACTCCAGCGTTTTTCAATAACTCTACAGAATTATCGGTAGAACCCGTATCTAAAACGCAAATATAATCGGCATCTTTAATTGATTCTAGCCATCTATTAATAAATTTACTTTCATTTTTACAAATAGCATAAACACAAATTTTGATATCTTTCATATGACTCCTATGGGCCTGTTGGTCCTGTCGGTCCGGTTGGGCCTGTTGGTCCCGTTGGACCTGTTGCTCCTGATGCTCCTGTTGGGCCGGTTGGGCCTGTTGCGCCAGTTGTTCCGGCTGTTCCTGCTGGACCAGTTGGACCTGTTGCTCCTGATGCTCCTGTTGGACCGGTTGGGCCTGTTGGTCCCGTTGGACCTGTTGCTCCTGATGCTCCTGTTGGGCCGGTTGGGCCTGTTGCGCCAGTTGTTCCGGCTGTTCCTGCTGGACCAGTTGGACCTGTTGCTCCTGATGCTCCTGTTGGACCGGTTGGGCCGGTAGCTCCAGTAGTTCCTGCTGTTCCTGCTGGACCTGTTGGACCGGTTGCTCCTGATGCCCCTGTTGGGCCGGTTGGGCCGGTAGCTCCAGTAGTTCCTGCTGTTCCTGCTGGACCAGTTGGGCCTGTTGCTCCTGATGCTCCAGTTGCACCCGTTGGGCCTGTTGCTCCTTGTGGTAATACTAGATTTAAGAAATAATTTGGTGCTACACCTGTTATTGTAGCAGCCGCTGTTGCGCCAGTTGTTACTGTTCCAATACTTAAGCTTACACTAGCTCCAGTCGGTCCTGTCGGTCCTGTTACTCCAGTCGCACCAGTAGGTCCGGTCGCACCCGTTGGACCAGTTGATCCCGTTGCACCGGTCGGTCCAGTTGGGCCTTGAGGTCCTGTTGCTCCAGTAGTTCCAGTTCCTGCTGGACCGGTTGCGCCAGTAGCCCCTGTTGGACCTGTTGCTCCCGTTGGGCCAGTGGCACCTTGGGGACCTGTTGGTCCTGTAGCACCAGTAGCTCCCGTTGCGCCGGTAGCTCCGGCAGGAATTGAAAATCTTAATACTGCATTTTCTAATGTTCCTACATTAGTAACCTCAGCTTGAGTTCCCGGAGCAGTGGTAACAGTTACACCAGTTGTTACTGTTGCGGGTCCTTGTGGGCCTGTTGGGCCTGTTGGGCCAAAACAACAACATGGTTGTTCCAATCCTGAACATTTAACCTTTTGAACAGCTCTTTCGTAATTGTTCAAAATATAAACCTCCTTTCTATATAAGATATGCAATAATTGCTTTATTAGAAATGATAATTATCTATAAATCTTTGCTTTTTTATATTAATTGTAATATAATTTTATTGCAAGGTAGTTAATAAAGTTTAAAATATAGAGAAAGGAATCAATTAAATAGTTTTTAATAACTTGATTATACATGGAATATGAATATATATACACAATTTAAAATACTTTGTCAAAAATATAAATTAAATAATAAAAATTGTAAAAATCTTTGGAATTTAATTAAACCTATATGTCTGCATCCAGAATTTAAAAAGAGAAATTGTGGGCCTTTTTGGCATCATGATTGTAAGACTTTAGGAGAACATATTATGTGTGATGCAATTGTTACTTATAAAATTATATGCAAATTAAAAAGAAAAAAATGTGACTTTATTAATTTAAGAATAGCAATTTACATCGCTATGTTTCATGATTTATATGAAGAACCTTGGCAAAATAATATTAAAGTAAAAAGTCTTAAAAATTATCATTGTTTTACCCATCCAATTGAAGCTGTAGCTAATGCTATAACTTGGTTTCCTGAAATATTTCAAAATGAACAAGAATCTTTAATGATTATTGATGGTATAATGCATCATATGTATCCGTTACCTGTTAGAGCAATAGATAATTATGCTTTAGAGTTAAACAATCAAGATAAATTTAATCAGTTACCAGAAATATATAAAAAGATGATTTTTGTTTCTACTTATGTTGGAAAAGTTGGCGCATTTTCATTTAGAAAATCATTTTATGTAGAAGGAAGAATTATGGCTAAAGCCGACAAAATAGTGGCCATGAAAAAAGATATTCGTAGTATCAGTGGCTATTTATCTTTAATTACTGGAAAAAATAAAAAATTAATAACAAAGAATGGAGATTAAAAATGGATTACTTATCAATAATAAAAATTGCTATAGTTACTTTTCCCTTTATTGCATTTTTAATAACTTTACCATATATTTTAAGAGAGTATCATAAATATGGATCCGTTTATTGGTATAGAGCAATAATAATATATTCTTTTATTCTCTATTTATTGACGGCTTATTTTTTAGTAATATTACCTTTGCCTACTCGAGAAGAGGTATTAGCATTAACAACCCCAACAACCCAGCTTATACCATTTAATTTTGTTACAGAATTTATTACTAAAAGTGGTTTTGTTATAAGTGATTTTTCTACCTATTTTAAGGCTTTAACAAGCAACTATGGTTTTGTGCCCTTATTTAATATTATCCTTACTATACCTTTCGGAGCTTACTTACATTATTATTTTAAATTTAGTTTTAAAAAAACAATCTTATTTAGTTTTTTATTAAGTTTATTTTTTGAACTTACTCAACTAAGTGGCCTATATTTTATTTATCCGAGGGGCTACCGTTTGTTTGATGTTGATGATCTAATTCTTAATACTCTCGGAGGCTTAATTGGTTATTTTGTGGGTTCATTACTTTTAAAATTTTTACCAAATCGCGAGGAAATAGATGATACGGCTTTAGAAATGGGGCAAAAAGTATCAATTATCAGAAGGACTTTAGCATATGGAATGGATTTATTTATTTTTATATTTATTTATTCTATAATTCGTTTTATTTTTAATATAAATTTTCCTTATAACTTTTTTGTATTTGCTTTTATTTATTACATAATAATACCTTGGATACTTAAAGGGCAGACTTTAGCTTATAAATTCTTGAAAATAAAAATTATTTCTACTAAATATGAAAAAGTAACTTTATTAGAATTGATTTTAAGGAATTTGTTATTTTATACATTTTATTTGATATTACCTATTTTAACTATTATGTTATGTAGTAGTATAATTAGGTATTTTAATAATACTATTTATGTTTATAGTATTTTACTTTTAATATTGTTTATTTTCTTATATTATGTTATTTCTTTCTTTACTTTAGCTATTAAAAAAACTTTATTTTATGAGAAATTGAGTAAAACTAAAATAGTTAGTACCATAAAAAAAGATGAAAATGATATTGACAAATGATCAATAAGGAAACCTCCTTTAGATATTTTTTAAAACTTTTGTCGAGCCATGTCGAAACTAAAGACAAAGGTAAAAAAATGTAGTATAACTAATTCAAGGAGGTTTTGGTAATGTGGTCTTTAAATGAAGAATTATGGAAAAAGTTGTTTAATCAACCACAAATGTTAGAATTTTTAGAACACTTTATTAGTGAACTTATGAGTATTGATTATAAAGAAGTTCATAATAATATTGTTGTTGATGCTGATGAAATAGTAAATAATGAGAATATCAATTATAAATTATTTCGTCCATTTGCATTCTTTGTATCTTTTCATAATTATATTTTCATATTTTTAAAAAATGATACTTTAGAAAAAGTTAAAAATCCTAATAACATTTTATTAGCTAAAAAAGTTACTAATGCTTTTTCTAACAAAATAGTCGTATTATTAAATTTAAATTTTTATGACTAAAAAAATTAAGGCTCAAATTTGAGTCTTAATTTTTGCTTACTTGATATAATTCTACATCAACATTGGTTTCTTGACCAAATAAATCTATAATAATATTCAAACGGTTATTTTCTAAATCGATATTATCTACTTTACCACTCATACCATTAAATGGTCCATCAATAATATTAACAGTATCACCAACTTTTAGGTCTTCTTCAATATTTACTCTGCTCATACCCATATTAGCAAGGATTCTATCAATTTCTTGAGGTAATAATGGTGTTGGTTTAGCACCTTTACCAGAAGATCCAATAAATCCTGTAACTCCTGGTGTGTTTCTTACAATATACCAAGCTTCATCAGTCATAATCATTTCTACTAAAACATATCCTGGAAACATTTTTTTTACTTTTTCTTTCTTTACCCCATCTTTAACCTCAACCTCAGTTGTTTCAGGAATAATTACTCTAAAAATATAATCTTGCATTCCCATTGATTCAATTCTTGCTTCTAGTTTTTCTTTTACTTTTGTTTCATGACCCGAATATGTGTTTACTACATACCATTCTTTATCCATTATGCCACCCATCCTCTAATTAATGACATTATTAAATTCAATGCCATAAATATTAAACATAAAAATGCACAAAATATAATTGTTGATATTGTGTATTTTATTACCTCTTTAGCCGTCGGCCACTTTACTAATTTTAATTCTTTACCAACTTTCTTTAAATAACTTTCTTTTGGTGCATTTGTAACTTTTTTCTTTTGTGTTGTAGTTTTTTTAGTAGTTTTCTTTTCTTCTTTAGTATTTGTTTTAACTACCTTTTTCTTTGTTTCTTTTGCCACTTTTTTACCTCCATTAAAAAAACACTTTCGTGCTTGCTATTAATATATCATAGTTTTCCTGAATTAGCAAGTATTTTTTGCGTCTTATCACGGATTCTCCCTATAGTATTATGAATTTTTTTGATTTCCATATTTAATATCTTAGAAATTTCCGGAATAGTATATTCTGTTAATAAATTATAAATTGTTTTTTCTAAATCGGTTAATTCTTGATATATTTTTTTGACCAACTCCTGATAATCTTCTTCAATACTTACTATATCATCAGGATTGAACAACGTACTATATATATTTAATTGATTTTCATCAAGAGATATTGCATTGGAAAGTATTAAATTTTTCTGACGACCTTGAGCTTTTAAAAAAGATACTATATTACGATTTATTATTACGGTTGCAAAGAATGAAAAAGTAGAATCTTCAGAATTATATGATTTGATAGCTTCTATTAAAGCTAATAAACCCACGTTATATATATCTTCTCGATCTAATTTAAGTCTTTTTATTATACCAATATTTTTACTAACAATTAAATTTATGAGATATTTATATTTAGTTATTAAATATTCTTGAGCTATTTCATCATTTTCTTGGGCTAAGTAAATTAATTCATAATCGTTTTCTGTCATTTTGATACCCCGCATAGATGAGAATGCCTGCAGCAACTGAAGCATTTAAACTTTCTACATTATTTTCTAAAGGAATACTTATTAAAAAATCACAATTTTTCTTTACTAAAGGGCTTATTCCTTTGCCTTCATTACCTATTACTAATACTTTTTTACCACTAAAGTCTATTTTTTGATAATAATCACCGGAGGCATCTGCTCCATAGACAAAATATCCTTGTTTTTGGAGTTTTTTTATAGAATCAACTAAATTACTAACCATAATTATTTTTACTCTATTTATAGTTCCAGCACTCGTTTTTACTACAGTGTCGGTAATTCTCACTGATCTATCTTTGGGTATAATTATTGATGTAACTCCCGCAGCAGCACATGTTCTAATTATAGCTCCAAAGTTGTGAGGATCTTCTAAGTGATCAAGCATTACTACAAATTCGCCTTCAACATCTTTTATATTATAATAATTATAATCTTTAATTTCAATTACAACTCCCTGGTGATTACCTTTAGTCATTTTATGCAAATAATCATTGGTTACTTGTTGATAAATTATGTTATTTTCTTCACAATATTTAATTGCTTCTTCTCTTGATGTATATACCCTTTTTATATCTTCTTTTTTTGTTTCTTTTAAAACATTAATTCCATAAACTACCATAATTACCTCGCTTTTTAATTTATTATAACATAACTTTATAGATTTTTTTGTCGAATTTCGTCGATAATATTAGATTTCTACTAATAAATATATATAATAAATAGCAAATATAGCTAACATAACAATAGCCTCTTTTTTATCAATAGTTTTTTCACTACGAGCAAATATAAATAATAAAAATGATGATAGAAAAGTAGCAATTATATCTACTATACCAAATCCTGTTAGAACAACATCGCCATAAATTAAGACCGGCAAACCTAAAACTATACAAATATTAAAAATATTGGTACCAATTATATTCCCTATTGCCATATCATATTCACCTTTCTTGGCACTAGTAACAGTCATTACCATCTCCGGCAAACTAGTACCAATTACTATAGCAAACATTGTTATTACTTTTTCACTAATATTAAGTCTCTCGGCAATATATTGAGCAGAATTAATAATTAAATCACTACTATAAATTATTAAAATAATAGCAACTATTAAAATAATTATAGATACTATAGGACTAAATTTAATATCTTGAGAACCACTATCTTCTTCATTATTTCTTTTAAATAACATTTGAATCAAATAAATTACAAACATAAAAAATAATAATATTAATATTATAGCATCAGTTCGAGAAAAAGTATCATCAGTATAAGGGTTAAAAATACTATCAAGCATTAATATAGAAAATACAGTTGTGATAATTAATAATAGAGGTAATTCCTTTTTAATAGTAGCATGTTTTACTTTAATAGAACGCAAGAATGCCGCAAGGCCGATGATTAAAAATACATTTACTACACAGCTACCAACAATATTGGCAAAAGCCATTTCCCCATCAGCAGTTGCAACACTGCGAAATGAAATAGCAATCTCCGGAGCACAAGTTCCAAAAGCAACTATAGTTAAAGCAATAAGCATTTTAGGTACATGAAATTTTAAAGCAAGCGATGATGCGGCATCGACTAAAAAGTCTGATGCCTTTATTATAATAACAAAGCCAATTATTAAATATATTACTTGCATACTACCACCATTATCTTTATTATACAATAAAAGTTAGTATTTTATAAAATTTTTCAAAGAAAAAGACGCATAATGTGTCAATTAAAGCATATTTTTCTTCTTAAGCCACCAGGCGATACATAAAGAGATTACTAAAGAAATTAAAATAATTAAAGCAAATGAGGCAGGATTTTTACCAAGTTCACCCAGAGGAACATTCATGCCTAGAAAAGATGCAATCATTGTTGGTACGGAAAATACAATAGTAATACCCGCAAGAAATTTCATGATAACATTTAAATTGTTGGATATTATTGAACTATAAGTATCCATAGTAGATGATAAAATTTCTCTATAAACGGTACTTGTTTCTATACTTTGTTTATTTTCAAGGATGGCATCTTCCAGTAACATTGCTTCTTCTTTTGTAAATGCTAAAACATTTTCTCTTTGTAATTTTTCAAGCACTACCCCATTGGCGTGTAAACTAGTTAAAAAATACACTAATGTTTTTTGAATGTTTAAAAAGTTAATTAATTGTTTATTATCAGTTGCTTTAAACGTATTATTTTCAATTCTACTAATATCTTCATCAATAGATTCTAAAGTTATTAAATAACTTTGAGCTCCTTTAAGTAATATTTGAATCAAAAATTGATTGATTTTTTTCGTATTAACATCTTCTAAATTATTTAAAAAAGTATGTTCAACTAAAGATACCGTTGTAATATTTTTAGTAGTAACTATAATACCTAAAGGATAAGTAATATATTTATTTTTAATACTTTTATCTTTCATAAAAGGCACATTTATAACAATTAAAGTAGCATTATCAAGCCTTTTTAATCTTGGTAATTCTTTTTCTACTAAAACTTGTTTTATTAATTTATCATCTATTTTTAAATAATCCGCAACCTCTTTTATTTCGTTATCACTAGGATTAATTAAATTTATCCAAGTATCTTTCGTCATTTCTTTTACTACGGTAAGTTCAGCACCAACTTTTTTACTTTCATGAATCTTAATCATTATTCCACCTCTACCATTTTTATAATGTATAATAAAAATAAAGTCAAGATTTTTTATACTTTCTTGACTTTACTAGACGCTCATTTAACGAGTTCGGGACTTAAATTGATTCTTATATTCTTCATAAGTCATATCACCATCATTCATAGTCATAAAATAACCAGGTGTTGTTTTACATAAATAATATATTCCCTTGTTTTCCATATTAGCAACTAAAACATCAACATTTTTATATTGAGCTTTAATATCATCAATAGTTAGTATTTCCCCAAAATATATCCATGGTGAGTAATTCGTAGTTTCGCCGTTGACTACATCAAAGTATCTAAAACCTATAGTTTTGCCATCATCTGCAACCAGTTCAGGATTTCTACTTTCTATTTCACTAATTACTGGTTTAACCACATTGAAAGACACTTTTTTTTCAATAAATGTTCTATTCATAATAACCTCATTTCTAATGATTATTATTATAACAGATTAGAAAAATAAATCAATCTTTTTTCCTTGTAAGCAGTATTTTTTCAACATTACTCCAGCCATCTCGCCAATCAAGGCCTGCTCTAATAATTCCTTTTTCTTTTAATTCTGCATCAGTTATATCTTTATTGTGATATGAAGGAAATAATATTTTTAAATTTACATGTGGACCAAAATTATTAATTCGATCATCTATTTGAATATCTGCAACAAATAAGTGCTTAGCACTAGTAAGAATTATATGTCCAGGATCTATAAATGGTAAAGTTTTTCTTAAAAAATTATATTTGTCGGCGAAATACCTTCCCGAACCTTCAACATCAAGAAAATTAACACATGATGATAGAATATAAATATCATATATTTCATTTAACTTATTTATAGTTTCAATTGCTCCTGGTAATAATGGAGCATAATCATACAGATTTCTATTTCTTAAAAATTCATTAAATTCATCCATTCTATCACTTGGAATAACTACACTATCAATATAATATTCACTAAAATCATCAATAACATAATCAGTCCCCAAAAATTCATTAATTGCTTCTAAAAATCCTGAAAATACTATTACCTCATCAACATCTAATAATAAAGTTTTTTTCAATATTATCACTTCCTAAAAATATATTAGCATAAAATTATAGATATTAAAATGATTTTTTGATAAAATTTAATTGGTGATTTTATGAATAGAGAAGAAGCATTTGAATTGTTAAAAAAATATAATAATGAACCTTATCATATAAGGCATGGTTTAATGGTTGAAGCAATAATGAAAGAATTTGCGAGAATCAATAATTATGATGAAGAATTATGGGGTATTGTTGGACTTTTGCATGATATCGACTATGAAATGTATCCGGAAGAACACTGTATTAAAGCAGTAGAATTATTAAAAGAGGCTAATGCTAGTGATGAACTAATTCACGCAGTAGTTTCTCATGGTTATAATATATGTTCCGATGTAAAACCAGTACATTACATGGAAAAAGTTTTATATGCTACTGATGAACTAACAGGAATTATTGCCTCTTTAATTAATATGAGGCCTAGTAAAAATGCTCAAGGTATGGAGGTTGCTACTTTAAAAAAGAAATTTAAAGATAAAACTTTTGCTAGAGGCTGTTCAAGAGATATTGTTAAATCTGGAGCAGAAATGCTAGGTGTTGATTTAAATTATTTATTTGAACATGCTATAAAAGCAATTGAACAAGATGAAGAATTTATCAATAATGAAATGGCAAAAATATAAGATACCCGTTTAATGGTATCTTATTTCTTTTCATCATCTGTTCTTTTTCTTGTTAATGTTGGCCCTTTCAATTCTTTTTTCGGTTCTTCAACATAATCAATAACTAATTCATTATTGTTTGCTTTATCTTGAATATGTTGTTGGACAATTTCTCTTGATAATTTTAAAGAATCTTGTATTTCTTTAACTAATTCATTATTGTTTTTTAATTTTTCAATAAATTCTTCTTTACTACCATATACTGAATTAGCAAATTCCATTATTTCATTCCAATTATTTTGAGCTAAAGGAAATAATATATCTTTAGCAATATTTTTTAAAGCACCTTTTCCTTCGACAGATACGACTTTTTCATAATTATCATCTAATACAATTATTATAGATCCATCATCTAAGTTAATACGTTGTACTTTGGCAAAAGCATTATTTAACATTTCTTTAAAACTACCCACTTTTTCTTTTTTACTATCTTCAACAAGCATACCTCTTATAAGCATTTGATCAATAACCTTTTCTTTATCATTAACATATTCTATTGAAGCTTTAAGAGAAAAGATTATATTAACAATTGGGGTAAACATCACTAAAACCGTCAATTTGTTCATATAAGAATTATTATCATCCTTATAATCATGATTTATTACATATCCACTTTGTTTTGCTTCCTTTAAAATCTTTATTACTAAAGTTATATTCATTGCTCCACTTAATATTATAGTAGCTAACCAAATTAATAATATGTCCATTATCTCATCTCCATTAATTGCTAATTATTATATCATAATCTTATTATTTTGCAATAAACTATGGTTCTATTTCACTAATTAATATCAAATAAATTTCTAATATCAATATTTAAAGAATCAGCAATTCTTCCAATAACTGCGATAGAAAAACCTCTTTGCATTTTTTCACTTTCAATTTTTGCTAAATAATTCATGGTTATACCACTTTTATCTGCAAGATTCTGTTGAGTTAAATTAACTAACTTTCTATATTTCTTTATATTTTTTCTAACAATATTGTAATAATAATTATCACTATTAATAATTCATCACAAACTAAATCAAGATAATTATCAAGTAAAACTCAGTATATCTTCAAAATAAAAGATGCAATAATAATGTTATTGTTTATTACACAGATGATTCTATTAAAAAAACAAAAAAATTGTCCAATTCAGAATTTTTAAACGAATTAGACAATTTCCATTTAATGTACCAACTAAATTAACTTTTTTTATTAAATTATCAATGTTTTTACATTGGCAATGCTTTTTTATCATTAACTGTATTTTCAATATATTCTAAATTATTAAATGATTTACTATTTTTTAATATTTCCATTTGTTTTCTTGCAATAGAATTTAATCTAATTAATCTTTCGCTTTGTGGGATTTTCATTTCGATTAATTCGGCATTTATATTTTCTAAATTATTTAAAATTACTAAATGAAGCAAATCTGTATAATCTCTTATATTACCTTTATCTGCTATAGTTGGATTATTTTCTCGCCATTCTTTAGCAGTCATTCCAAATAAAGCAACATTTAAAACATCAGCTTCTTCAGCATATATAAACTTTTTTTGCTTTTCAGTTAAAGTTGGAACAATTATACTTTTAATAGCATCAGTATGAACTAAATAGTTTGCCTTAGCCAAAACTCTATTAGCATGCCATTCAATTTTATTTTGATACGCTTCAGTTTTCTTTAATCGTTGAAATTCTTGAATTAAATATAACTTAAATTC